>NZ_QAOO01000017.1 GCF_003051105.1 Nitrosomonas nitrosa
CCGCCTGTACGGCGACTCCGAGGGACCTACCCTCATCTCTTGTGCAGCATAGCTGCACGAGGGAATTTCACCCCCTGTGCGCCTTCGTGGCACACTTTCATCGATGTGGAGGAAAGAAAAGCGCATCCCGCTGCATTCTGGTCGGCTATGATTATTCTAGTCACTGCATTCACCGTCACCAACTATGTAGAAAACAAAATCTATATAGTGGCCGCTTTTATTGGTGCGTATTTAGGCACATTCGGAACGGTCAGGTGGAAACAGAAAAAAGAGATATATCCAAGTTCCGATCAAGAACAATGAAACCGTTAAATTCGCAAAAAAAAACTTAAGAGTGCCTCTAAAAACCCTATTTCGTCACAAACATCATTGTTCACAAAAAATGTTTAAAACTCTGAATTTTTAGAGATACCCTTTAGTAGACAAATCATTGCTTACATTATTGGCTAACGATAAGTACCCATCTTTGGGGGAGAAACTAAATCCGTCTTTTTAAAAGAGAACAAGAAAAGTACTGTGTAAGCGTTATAAAACGTGTTAGCAACGAACGGCAAAGATGATCCTATATACTGACCAGATGGCAATTCAAAAATATCCAAATGAAAATTCACGTACCCGGTCTGGTACTCTGCTTTATAGAAAGATAATTCAGGCAGAGAAATTGGAATGAGCGACCCTTGGACGGGTGGGATTCCAAAAAAAGTATTCGCTAATTCTGTGCCTACCGAACCGACCACGATATTGATACGATGGGTAGTATTATCCGAACCATCCTGAACCGTATAGCCATGCTGCCCCAGCCATCTCACCACGGCATCCCGCACAATATCCTTGTCTGCACTGATACCGGCAATGTCCAGTTTTACATTAGACCCTTGCGGAATAGGCAAAGGCGAATCAGATTGCTTGGGAAGACTGCGCATTACCGCCTCACTGATCAGTAGTTGTTCAGTAGCGGATCTGGCTGAATTGGTTATTTTCTGCGTAGTTGAACAAGCCGTTAACAAACCGGTACAGACCACTCCCAAGCAAATCGCTTTCATCGCCTTCATCATCATAAGTTATTACCCCCTGGATATTTTTATTGCCAATAAGATAGATATTCTTTATTTTTCAATGATATATCTTCTACCCAAGAACAGGTCGCAGAAATACCCAATCGTTCAAGGACAACCCTTGCAACCACTTGTTTTTGCCAAGTTAAAGATAGCGTTATCAAGAATAGCTTCGCTCAGGTCAGCGTCAGTAAGATCAGCCCCGGTAAAATTGACACCTTGCAAATTCGCGCTGACAAGGGATGCACCCCGTAAATTAGCAGCGCGCATATTGGCTCCCATTAAGTTGGCACTGTCGAGTTTAGCGCCACTGAGCCGGGCATTGGTAAGGTCTGCACTGGTCAGCACAGATTCCGTCATATCCGCACCGCTCAAATCCGCATTATGCAGGATGGCCGCTCGCATGTTCGCGCCAACAAGCTGTGCATCGTTGAAGCGCGCTCCCCGGGCATTTGTCTTTACTAGCGAAGCTTGGTTTAATTTGGCTCCGCGTAATTGCGCACCCGATAAATTTGCTTCATTCAGATTGACTCCTGTCAAATTCGCTCCAGAAAGCACCGAACGGGTAAATTGAGAGTTCGCCAAATTTGCATTTTGCAGGTCAGCTCCATATAAATTCGCATCCGAACATAACGTACCTCGCCGAATACTGCACCCATCAATACTACGCATACCCTGTGCAATAGCTTCAGTGCCCATAAACAAAAGCAACACCAAACCGCTTTGAAAAAACTTGGTAAACAGCTGAAGTACAATGGATATACCACCCAAAATGAAAAGTATACTGAATGAAGGGGCTGGAATCGGGGTACTGCATGTTGTAGCTATGCGAGTACATACTACATTTTCTGAGCTAAAGAATCGTTCAAAGATTTTTCTTCTGAGCATAATGATTTAACTTGGTTGGAAACGTATGATTAGATTGGTTTTCAGTAAAAGGTAATCCGCTAATCACCTCTGAGCGACTCGAGCCCCTCTCCGAGGGTGATTTTTCCCTAATACAGCGCGGATTAATATAGACCAGCTAATCGGTTATTTTTTAAGATTTCTATGGAGTGCGCCTTCTAAAAGCCATGCAATACGAGTTTGACGAACAGATCCTGAATTGCGCCAGCTAGCAGGCTGTCCGAGAATAGACCGATTTACTGTGGACGAGCCTGGTTGACCGGATTTTCCGATCCTTTTTGTTAAATAGAGCAACTATTCGTATTCGCCTCAAATGATCGAAAAATCCAACTCAACCAGACTCACTCTCGCTACGATCGCTATTCTCGGACAGCCCCCTAAATTTACACTTGTGCTTTCGATATGCGCACTCTACGATACGGTAGCTCCCAAATACTGGAAATACGCGCTTTGCCTTTCATTTAATCGGAATGTACCGAGGAACCTATAGGATGTCAAACAAACCCGAAAATAATCCTGGCGGGAAACTGCTGTTTAATCCGGCAAATGCATTGAGAAGTTAGCGGCGCCAGGATTATTACTGTAATGATTAACAAGCTCTAAACAGCCAAAACGATTACTATCCCATCAGGATTATCCCAAGTCCCCAGCCTATTAGCAGTATTCCTCCCATTCTACAAATTAGCTGACTTTTGCCAGGCGCCGTTTTTTCCAATGTAATGAGCAG
Organism: Nitrosomonas nitrosa; assembly: GCF_003051105.1. Classification (GTDB taxonomy): domain Bacteria; phylum Pseudomonadota; class Gammaproteobacteria; order Burkholderiales; family Nitrosomonadaceae; genus Nitrosomonas; species Nitrosomonas nitrosa. The sequence goes on from NZ_QAOO01000017.1 coordinate 2,689, forward strand.
GGTGATCAATGCCATACCGAGCAGATTCATCACGCCCACTGCAAACATGATCAACATCTGTGCCCAGCAACAACCGACACAAATACTGCCATGTTTGAGCCCCATAGAAAACGCGCCATACGCCCCTTCTCGCCATTCAGTCAATATAAAACCCATCGGGGTTCGGCAGATTTGTAAAAAATCATTTTTCCAGGGTGTCAATTGATAGATGCCTGCGCCGATAAATATCGCTCCCGCCAGGCGCTCATTCTGATTCTCCATCATCGGGGATAGGAAGTGCAGTCCATGCAATTGCCATTGCAGCCATGTCATCACCATGCTAAATACTAGCCATACCAGCAGATAAGCGAGAACAAACAACACATTCAGATGATGAGAAACTGGATAGCGTTGCCAACAAACTCTGGCAAACACCATAAACATCGGTACGGCTGACGGCAGCATCATGGCGGCCATCATCACCGCCCACATCATATAAACCATGCCAAAATCTATCCATTGCCAGGATGAAATGTCTGCCGGCAGCATCCACATGTCCGACATCGGCCGCATAGTCATCTGCCAGTGCTGATAAAAAAGAAAAGCCCAGGCAACCATAACAGCTGTCAATAGAGACAACACAATCACGGATCGCATTTTAAGCATGATAAGCGACTAGTTACGCTTGCGCTCGGTGAGTAAACGCAATAGCAAGGAACAACTTGTTGACCAAAACAAACTCAATAGCTTCTTCTGCGCTATCGTGCTAGGGTTGATAGGTAAATGACGAGTAAAAGCCATTACGTTCAGTAAATTTCCAGGCTTTGTCGTAATCCTGATACTGATAATTGCTGGAGCGCGCCACCACAGCGGGATGGCTGGTCACTACGCATAAGGGGGGATTATCAATCGTGGCATCACCCCCTTTGATACCTTTAATGCCTTCAATTTCTGCCTGCGCAATGCCTGGAATAATGAGTTGCCGCTTATTATCCTGGATCTGGTAGTCGATCTTGACCTTCTTGGCACCTAATACTTCGCTGACTAAACTCATCAACAGAGCAGGATGACCACCTTGTTGGCCACTAAATATTTGCATAATGGCTTCGAATTGCGCGTCGTCAGCTCGCTCATCGACGTATAGGGCAGCTTGCCAGTTACCTTCTATCATCGTTCCTGGTGAATAACAGGCCAAAGCGACATTCAATCCATCCAACGATTGACCATCATAATGACCCGATTCGATATGCCAAGCTACCAGCAACTTGCAATTGCCTTCCGAGGGAGGTTGCAGCCAGATACAAGGGCAGGAGGTTACACAGTTACAGGCTTCAAAATAACTGCCTTGCAACTGCCAGTTTGTTGTTTTATTCATGCTAGCTTCCTGAGTGTTATTTCAAAATGGTTCTTTAAAGGGACGCAAATCTAATTCATGCGTCCACGCGCTTGGCTGCTGTTGATGAATGGCCCAATAAGTTTGGGCAATGGCTTCAGGTTGCAATAAACCTGTTTCACCTTTCGTTTTTACATATTCCGGGAATTGATTGCGCGCGCGTTCGCCGTCGATGACGCCATCGATGATGGTATGGACGACATGAATCCCGTGCGGGGAGAATTCTCTCGCCAGTCCCTGAGCTAAGGCTCTCAAAGCGGCTTTGGCAGATGCAAATGCCGTGAAAGGCGGTCTCGCTCTTAAGGAGGCGGTTGCGCCGGTGAAAAACAGTGTGCCATGCCCATGTGCTTGCATAATATTGAGGGTTTGCTTGGCAAACAAGAACGCGCCCAGACAATTTTGTCGCCATAACACAGCAAATGTTTTCGTTTCCGTTTCCATAAAGGGGGCGGGGACGTTGCTATCCACATTATAGACGGCAATGTCGATAGCTTCGCCGCGTGTTCGGACGTGATCGAACAATCGGCGCACATCGTCTTCCACCGTGATATCGGCCACGACAGGAGTCACCGACCCGCCTGATGCCCGAATATGTTGCACAACCTTATCGAGCTTCTCTGCGCTGCGCCCAGCAATGAAAACATGCAAGCCTTTTTCAGCAAAACAACTAGCAAGTGCCGCGCCGAGTCCGCGTACTGGGCCAACACCCGCTACGATGGCTGAAGCAGATTGATTCATCGTGCGATTCTGCCAAAAACCAAGGAAAAATTATTGCTGGGCATCTCGATTTGTTCCTTGAGTTCCAGACCATGATGGGCCGCGGCTTTCTTCAAGTCAGCTATATCTTTGAGGCCCCATTCATCCACGCCCACGGAACGCAGGGTTTCATGGAATTCCCGATTGGAGTCTGAAGAAAATTCACCATGCACTTGGAAAGGGCCATAGATCAATAAAAACCCGTCATCCTTGAGTAAACGCTCAGCACATTTCATCATGCCATCCGCAATAGTGATGGGCGCCACTTGAAAGATATTGATACAGAATATCGCAGCAAATGACTTTTCCGGCCCTGGGTTAAACCAGGTTTCGGGATCCGTTAAATCTAAATGGACCGGGTCGGCTATATTATCATTTCCATGTTCATTGGTTACTTTCTTGATATGATCGAATACTTCGATATCTCGGTCAGATGGCTGGAAATGCAAATGGTTGAAATGGGGTGCGAAATAATTGATATGCATCCCACTGCCACTGGCCATCTCCAGAACACGCTCAGGATCCTTGGGCAATTTTTCTTTCAAAACACCCAGTAAAGGCTCACGATTACGCGAACCCGCCCAAGCCACATACTCGCTTAGCGGGTGAGGATCTAAAGGGGGCATGGCTTGATTCATTTTCTAATCTCTCCTACTCATGAAGTTCATTGGTTGCCAGAATTTCTAGTAAATAGACGTGCTTATCTGCATAACTGTATAGTTACAATAAAGTTAAAAGCAAATATCATGCCACCGATCTAAAATTATTTCTTTCATAAACCACAGTGACTTAGCAAATAATCATTGCCAGATAAATGTAGCTGTGCTTCAATTTGTGAAGCTTTGCTTCACACAACGCACACCGATCATGAACAATAATCCTCTTTCTGAGCTCACACCGGTCTTTTTTCTGCAAACTTTTATTCTTGAGCTGATGCACGCCAGCGAGCAACAAGGGCAAAAGCATTGTGAACAGTTGATTGAGCATATCGCCAAAACTGCGGGATGCTTTTTCGAAGAGACTTATCGCGAAAATGCCCGCAAAAGCGAGCCGCTCGACATCGAGAGTTACATCGAACTCATACTTGGCATCAAAAACAATATTGGCGGTAAATTTTCATTGGTGTCCAGCAACCAGGATTGCATTACAGTAACCAATTCCCGTTGTCCATTTGGCGAGCAAGTAACCCAATTTCCGGAATTATGCAGAATGACCTCCAGCGTATTTGGAGGCATTGCCGCCAGAAACTTCGGCTATGCCAAGGTAGAAATCAAAAAGAGTATAGCGCGTCTGGATGGCAAGTGTGATGTATGCATTTACACCAACCCTCATGCAGCAAAAGATCATGCGGGTATGGAATACACCGAAACAACCCCCGTCAGGGAAACGAAGGATATCAATGAACTGCATTGCCGTATAGAAACCAGCATGCAGCGGCTTTGGCACAAGCAAAGTAGTCAAATATCAAAAAAATATTTGCCGCCAGCCATCGTGGCAAAATCGCCTAAGATGCAACAGATTCTGCAGTCCATCGAGGTTATTGCACCCACCTTAGCAACCGTGTTAATCCAGGGCCAAACAGGGGTAGGTAAAGAGCTGATTGCCCGCGCCATTCATGCGATGAGCGATCGCAACCCGAAACCATTTATCGCTATTAACTGCGGTGCAATCCCTGAAAGTCTGATTGAGAGTGCCTTGTTCGGACACGAAAAAGGCGCTTTTACTGGCGCTATAGAAGTGCACCAGGGCTATTTCGAACGCGCTGAAGGCGGCACCCTGTTTCTGGATGAAGTCGATTCATTATCACCAGCTGCGCAAACACGATTGCTGCGAGTGCTTCAGGAGGGCGAACTGGAAAGAGTGGGCGGCAGACAAACATTGTCTATTGATGTACGAATCATCTCGGCAACGAATAAAAACCTAGAAAATCTGGTCAAACAGCATCTGTTTCGCAATGATCTTTATTACCGCATTAATGTCGTCCGCTTAAGCGTTCCTTCATTGTCTGAACGACCAGAGGATTTACCTTACTTAGTGCAATTGATCATTCAGCGTTTGAACAAGCGTTATAACAAGCGCATTGAAAGCGTCAGCAGAGAAGTCATGCAGAAAATCCACGCTTATCATTGGCCAGGCAACGTTCGTGAACTGGAGAATATCCTTGAACGCAGCATTCTGTTTGCCAACGGCGAAGTAATGACTGATCTCGATTTAGAACTTCCAATCAAGGCAGAAAGTATTGGTGAATGGAAAGATGCAAAAAAACACACTTTTGCCAGAATTGAGCAATCGTTACTTGAAACAGCCTTAAAGCAGCATCATGGAAATATAAAAAGCGTTTCTGATACGATGGGCATTACATCACGCGCGGTTTACGCCAAACTAAAAAAATACCAAATTAACTTGGCAGATTATCGCAAACCCAGCCAAAGATAACAAAATGAATTAATCTAATCGCTCACTTGATAAAAAACCGCATGCAAACTTTTCTTCACTAGAAGGCAAATTGCTCAATTTATAGCATTCTTGAACGATTAAGGCATTGCAACTGAAAATAGGTTAAACAGTTTTACGCAGATTAGCCGGTGGAATATGCATGGCTTCGCGGTATTTCGCAACGGTTCGACGTGCCACTATAATGCCCTGCCCCCCTAGAATTTCTGAAATACGGCTATCAGTCAGGGGTTTCTTTTGGTCCTCCTCCTGAATCATCTGCTTGATGAGGGTGCGAATGGCGATTGCGGAGCACGACCCTCCACTCTCGGTCGCAACGTGGCTACCAAAAAAATACTTGAGTTCTAGAATACCATGTGGGGTATACATAAACTTTTGCGTGGTTACCCTCGATACTGTTGATTCATGTAGATTCAAGTTTTCAGCAATCTCTCGCATGACGAGAGGACGCATAGCGACTGCTCCATGTTCAAAAAAGGCTTGTTGGCGCTCGACAATCGCATTGGATACACTTAGTATCGTTTCCGATCGCTGCTGAATGTTTTTAAGGAGCCATTTAGCCTCGTTAAGCTGTGTCATCAACATTTGTGCGGAATCATTCCGATCACGCTTCAATATATCCGCGTAGAGTTGATTGATACTGAGATGGGGAATCGAATCAGGATTAAGGCGAGCAACCCAAGCATCATCGACTTTAGTCACAACCACATCGGGGACGATGTAACGCGAAACCGTTGAATTGAATGCATCCCCGGGTCTAGGATTGAGTTGGGTAATCAATTGCTGCACAGCCCGTAAACAATCATCATCGCAATGAAACAATTTCTTGATCTGCCTAAAATCTTTCGAGGCAAGCGCATCGAGCGCTTGCTCTACCAACAAAATGGTCTCATCACGATAGAGCGTCTCCTCCGGAAGTGCTCGAAGCTGTAAAAGTAAACACTCTTGTAAATCGCGCGCACCCACTCCAGGTGGATCTAACTGTTGCAAATACGCGAGCGCTGCGTTCAAATCATCAAGCCGAAGCCCTAATTCTGCAGGTAGCATCTCCAGGAGTTCATGCAAATCTTGCTTAAGATAGCCATCCTCATCCAGGCTATCAATCAATATTTGTATAATTTTGCGATCACGCTCATTAACCTGGCTCAAGCTGACCTGCATGGCAAGATGCTCGCGCAAACTTGGCGACATGATCGCCTGTTGAGAAGCATCCCACTCGTCGCCATGCCCTTCCCGTGTATTATAAAAAGTTTCGTGATCACCGAACCAATCAGCATTCTCCTCAGGAGAAGAGAATGACTCCAGTTCATTTCTTTCACTCGGCATCGTTTCTTCATACGATTCTGCTTGAGACGCGATCTCATCGGAAGCTATCGGCGCCATTGAATCTTTGTCATGAGTTTGCTCATAGCTCACGCTATCGCCCAATTCTAATAAAGGATTAGTTTGTACGATGCGTTCGATCTCTTGATTCAATTCAAGTGTAGACAGTTGCAACAATTTGATCGCCTGTTGCAACTGGGGTGTCAGCGTAAGACTAGGCGTTAACTTAAGCTGAAGAGTAGGCTTCATAATTCCCCAACAAGCGGGGGTGAATTATCTCGTACCATCAATCGTGTGTTCCGCTCAAAGCTTAAAATGTTCACCCAAATATACTTCCCTGACACGTTCGTTATCGATAATGTCATCGGGCTCTCCACTAGCAAGCACCGTACCTTCGCTAATGATATAGGCGCGATCGCAGATCCCCAATGTTTCTCTTACATTATGATCAGTAATCAATACGCCGATCCCACGTTCTTTAAGAAAACCAATAACTTTCTGGATATCCATAACAGCGATCGGATCTACCCCGGCAAACGGCTCATCCAAGAGAATGAAACGTGGTTTAGAAGCTAATGCACGCGCAATTTCCACACGCCGTCGCTCTCCTCCCGATAAGCTGATCCCCAAGCTTTCCCGCAAGTGTCCGACATGTAAATCATGCAACAGATTATCGAGGTGCTGTTGAATTTCTGCGTCATCATAATCCTGCAACTCCAGTACGGCCAAAATATTGTCTTCGACCGTCAGCCGCCTGAAAATCGACGCTTCCTGCGGCAGATAACTCAGGCCCAAGCGCGCGCGCGCATGAATCGGCATCTTGGTTAAGCTGCGGTCATCCAAGGAGATATCGCCACCCCCTAACGGGATTAACCCCACCACCATGTAAAAGCAAGTGGTTTTGCCAGCCCCATTAGGACCCAGTAACCCTACCACCTCACCACTCTCGATAGAAAAGGATACATCTCGCACAACCGCCCTGGATTTGTAGCTTTTCATTAAGTGATCTGCTCTCAGTATGCTCATTTTTTGCGATTCAATTCTATTATCTACTTAACGGCAAACTACTCTTGCGTGTTGACTGTTTCTGTTGATTTATTTTTAGGCTGTATGATCACGCGCACTCTATTACCAGACTCTTCCTTGATATCTTTTTCTTTACGACCACCTGTTACCTGGAAAAAATCGCGGATGATGTCATAAGAAATATAGTCGCCATAGACTTCATCTACGCCACGCTTTAGCCGAGCCTTTCCAAACAACTCGATCTTGTCGGTTTTATCATTGTATTCCACGCGCTGACTCCACCCTTCGATATACTCGTCCACGCCATCGCGTTTCTGTTTGAAACTAACCAGATCACCGTAAGCTGTCGCATACCTGAAACCTTTCAGATCCTCTTTCAGGATAACTTTGTCTGCCCGAATGACGAGCGTTCCCTGCGTAAGAATGACATTTCCAGTAAAAATGCTTTGGCGGAAATTGTCTTTCCGCTTGTAGTCCTCGACTGTTGCGCTATCCGCTTCCAAATGAATCGGTTTGTTGCGATCTGCTCGCTCAGCAAGAAGTAAACCTGAAAAAAACAGACTCCCAACTAATAAAACAAAAAAGAATGGATTCATTTTGTTATGTCGTTATATTCATTATTGCAGATGAGCTAGCAGATCAGCGCGTTTCCCGTTTTTTATCGTCACTGGCTTTCACTCTAGATTTCAGATTGATTTGTCCCGTACGATGATTCAATTCCATCCCTACCGCATTCACGATCGTATTTCGACGTATAACCGTTACCGGTTGATCGGTTTTGGCAATTTCGCTATCCGGCACCAAATGGAGGAACTGAGTCGCCATCGTTACTTTATCATCATCGGCTTCTTTCTCCCTTGATACAAAAACATTCCCGCTCAGAAAGATATCATGACTGCCATCAGTCATTTCAGCACGATCCGCGTTCACCCGCACCACGGGTTCATTAGGTTGAAAACTCACTAACGCTACTTGCTCAAAATGCGTTTTGTCCCCTAGCGGAAAATGCGACATCGTCTCCGCGGAGAAGAAATGCCGAATCACTTTATGGTGGTCGATCTGGACACCTGAAAGATGTTCAATGATATAGTCAGGTTGGTCATCCAAGCTGGGATCCTCACGCAATCTGGGCTGCTGGATTGCTTGATCCAGCCAGAATGTCAATAGCGCAAGTACGATCAAAAGAAGAACAGGACCGGGTAGTAGACGATGAATCATCTTATATTATCGCTCTACAGAAAAACCAGAAAATCGCTTTAAAAAGGATCTCAATTTACAGCTCAAAATTCAAAAAGTAATGCAATGATTGCCATTCATTCATATCTAATCATTATAACAAAGCGAAACACATACTCAGGTGGCAACCGAGTAAGTTTTGTATGATTCTCTCCAATATCCAGCAAGATCGCGCAGAAAATAATGCATATATTTTGCTCGTTCCCTCTCTTTAAACTTGAATCCCTGTCACAATATGATTATGGTAACGTATTTCTCAATTTAAATTTGTGAATCGTCATGCATGCAAAAGCCATTGAATTTGAAAATTACGAACTGCTACAGGATGAAACCTGCGCGCAACGCATTATCACTGCCAAAGAAAAATTAGGGAAGCATGCCGTCATCTTAGCGCATCATTATCAACGCGCCGATGTTTACTGTCATGCCGATTTAACTGGGGATTCCCTCAAGCTTTCGTATCTCGCTGCACAAACGGATGCGGATTATTTGGTTTTTTGTGGCGTGCATTTCATGGCTGAAGTTGCCGATATTCTCTCCGGCTCAGAACAAATTGCCATTCTTCCCGATCTGGCAGCCGGTTGTTCGATGGCCGATATGGCCAACCTTTCCAAAGTCGAGCGAGTCTGGCGTGAATTGGCCGAAATCCTTGATCCCGAAGAAACGATCACGCCTGTGACCTATATCAATTCAAGCGCCGATCTGAAAGCCTTTTGTGGAGAGCACGGCGGCATTGTGTGTACTTCCAGCAATGCAGCCAAAATCTTGCAATGGTCCTTTGCACAACGCGAGAAAGTGCTGTTCTTCCCCGATCAGCATTTAGGACGTTGGAGCGGCCATCAACTCGGTTTTTCGATGGAAGAAATGCCGGTATGGGATTTCGATGAGCCAATGGGCGGTTTGAGCGAAGAACAAATTAGAAAAGCCAAAATTTTATTATGGAAGGGGCACTGTTCTGTTCATCAGATGTTCCAACCTCAACATATCATCCGATTCCGCAATCAACACCCTGACGGTTTGGTCATTTCACATCCAGAATGCAGTTTTGAAGTCTGCAAAGCTTCGGACTATGTCGGCTCGACTGAATATATCATCAATACCATCCGCGAAGCTGAACCGGGAACACGCTGGCTCGTGGGTACCGAATTGAATCTGGTGGGACGCATCGCGGAGGAATTTAAGGCACAAGGAAAAATCATTCAATTTATGTCACCGATGGTATGTATGTGCTCGACCATGGCCCGAATCGACCCCCAACATTTGGCATGGTCACTGGAAAACCTGGTCGCTGGCAATGTTGTCAACCAAATCAAAGTACCGACGCATGAAGCTAACCTTGCTAAACTCACACTCGAAAGAATGCTTGCTGTTTCGAAATAGAGAGTGTGCTCAACCGCATTGAGCTACTTACTGAACAACGTGTATTTTGATAAAGGACAGCCCATGATCGATAAACTGCATATCACCACCTATAACATTCATAAAGGCTTCTCCTATTTCAATCAACGCATGGTGTTGCATGACTTGCGCGAGCGCTTGCGAGCACTGGATACGGATATCGTTTTTTTACAGGAAGTGGTCGGCGAACATACTCGGCATGCCTCTCGTTTCGAGAACTGGCCTACCAATTCTCAATACGAATTCTTGGCGGACTCGGTCTGGAACGATTTTGCTTATGGCAAAAACGCGGTATACGATGAAGGCCATCACGGAAACGCGATCCTCAGTCGCTATCCGATCACCAGTTGGGAAAACGAAGATATTTCATCTAACCGTTTTGAGAACCGCGGCCTGCTCCACTGCGAAATCAGTATCCCTGGCTGGGAGGAAAATCTACACTGCATTTGCGTCCACTTAGCATTGTTCAAGCGCGGCCAACACAAGCAACTCTGGGCAATGGAAAAACGCATCAAACAACTTGTCCCGGCTCATGCACCCCTTGTCATTGCAGGAGATTTCAATGATTGGCATGGTACAGCCAGCCGCGTTCTCGTCAAGCACCTCGAATTGACCGAAGTATTCGAGCAAACTCACGGCAAAACAGCTCGCAGCTATCCGTCTATTTTTCCATTGTTACGCCTTGACAGGATCTATGTACGAGGCTTCCAAGTTAAAAATGCGCGCATCCATCAAAGCCGCGCATGGTCGAGAATCTCTGATCATACCGCGCTATCGGCGAATATCGTGCGTGCATGACCCTACCCAGCTTCATCAACGGCAACCGGATCACGCTCCTGCACAATGGCACTGAATATTTCCCCGTGCTAGAAGCCGCCATCGAGGCTGCCAAGCAGGAAATCCATCTTCAAACTTATATCTTCAAATATGATTCGACAGGCATCAAGATCGCGAGCGCACTAAAGCGTGCCGCCCACCGAGGCGTCGCCGTCCATTTGCTGATAGACGGATTTGGCTCACTTGATTTTCCGGAAAAAGCCTTACAAGATTTGCTTGCAGCCGGTGTTAGGGTATTGATATACCGCAAGGAAGTCTTCTCCTTCAAACTCCGACGCAACCGATTGCGTCGCATGCATCGCAAACTTGCCGTCATCGATGCCGGTATCGCTTTCATCGGCGGGATCAATATCATCGATGATCACGCCGAACTTGGCGAAGCCCCACCTCGCTTTGACCACGCCGTAAAAATAGAGGGGCCATTGCTCGCAGCCATCCACAAGACAGCCAGACGGTTATGGATGCTGGTTGCTTGGGCACATTTCAAGAAACGCTGGACAGCTCATCTCGAGCTGAAGCCGATTGTCACACCCGTTGGCAATCAGCGGGCCGCATTCATCATACGCGACAATCTACGCCATCGCCGCGACATCGAGCGCGCATACCTCACGGCGATTGCCACCGCTTACCGTGAAATTATCATCGCGAATGCCTATTTTCTCCCGGGAAGGCACTTTCGGCGCGCACTGATTAAAGCGGCCCGCCGTGGTGTATCCGTCGTCCTCTTGTTACAAGGACGAATCGAGTATCGGTTGCAACATTATGCGACACGCGCACTCTACGGGAACCTGCTCGATGCAGGTATCGTCATTTACGAATATCAAAAAAGTTATCTTCATGCCAAAGTGGCCGTCATCGACCATTATTGGTCTACAGTCGGCTCTTCCAATATCGACCCGATCAGCCTGCTTCTCGCGCGTGAAGCCAATGTGGTGATTACCGATCATGCGTTCGCCCATGACCTCAAGGCCAGCCTGCAGCAAGCCATTGAAGACTCCAGGCCTGTATCGAGAAAACACTGGAGGACACAATCCTGGTTCGATCGATTGCTCAACTGGGTTAGCTATTACATCGTCCGGATATTGCAAGGTATCCTCGGTTACGGGCAAGAACGCACACGCGTCTGACAGGGCTCACTAGATCTTTGATAGATGGAAGCAACGTGGACAGCCATACCTAGCAACATAGTTGTTGGTTAATCAACTATTCTTGAAGCGACACAGCAAGCTGATTCAAGGTATTGAAATCAATACGCCCAATAATAGGGAGCTTAAGGGCTATTGGGTCGGAAGCAATGCCGAAAGACAATCCCAGCAAATTGACTTCGAATCCCTCAACTTCACTAACGATCACACCCAACAACCCATACATCGACCACTGCCAACCGCTGCCACTCGGCGCAACGCTGGTCAAGCTATCTCCGAGATAATCCTTGCCTATTGCTGTTGGCGGCAAATCGAGCGCCAACTCGGGAACAGCGCGCGAAACCCAAGCGGTGAAAGTATTCGAATTCGGCCCCGGCCAGACAGAATATTCTCTCGCATAGGGATAACTGTGTGCTGCCTTATCGATACGATCGATCAACAGATCCACACCGTCTCCCCGTTTCTCAGCCAACAACACAGGCATACTGCCGAACCAACGTCTATCGGGAGCTTGCTGATGAATAGCCACGACAGAGCCTCCTCGACGCAGATACCAGCCGATGACTTCATAGACCGTATATGTTCTCGCCAGGGAAGGTTTAACAGCAATCCAGGTATGAATACCGAAATAGCCGCGCCAGCCATAAGCACGCGCGCCATAAACCTGAATAATCGGTTCTGGCGTCTGCTCAGGATCGGGTGCCAGCCCAACAGATTCGCGGCTTGCCGTCCGCCAACCGGCCTTGACATGCTCGGTAACGAAATGAACCAACAAGGCTGATATAAAAGCAACGAATAACAGGTATTTAAAGGCAGTCGATAATTTCATCTAAACTTAAAAACGGCGCCAAATGTCACTGAATCAATCGAGGTGATCGGACGAAACGATCATGGACGTCCGCTGAACGAGGTTGGCTTGATAAGGATGCATGGATTTTTTGTAACGCGTTCTGATTTTTTCCACGTACTTGACAGTTTCTTGGTAGGGTGGGATGCCACGGTATTTTTCTACAGCCCCTTCCCCGGCATTATACGCGGCTGCCACCAATGCCACGTCGCCCTTAAAGAAGGCCAACAGCCAGCGCAAATAAGCCATGCCGCCTTTAATATTTTCTTCTGGATCGAATGGATTGCTTACCTGGAAGCGTTGTGCGGTTTCGGGAATCAACTGCATCAGACCTTGGGCGTTTTTAGGTGAAACCGCTCTTGGATTAAACGCTGACTCAACGGAAATCACAGCCAATACTAACTTGGGATCAACCTGATAATCAGGCGCCAGCTTGTGGACCAGGTTAGCAATTGCGCCATCGGTATAATAAATGGCAGCTTCTTCACTATCCTCTTCTTCGATCGCTGGCAGCAAACAATCCGGTAAGCGTGAGGGCAACATCGCAGATGTGTATTGAATCATTTTTTGCGCGTGAACATGCCCTTCCCCGGCCGCCATCAGAAACAACTGTAGGGCAACACTATCATCTCGCTGCACACCCCGTCCGTTGGCATACATCCATCCCAGCGCATAAAGCGCATCGGGTGATCCCAACCTAGCCGCCCGGCAATAGAGCTCCGCCGCCTTTTCCCTGTCCATCGGCAAACCCTCGGCATGCTCATACTTAGCAGCAAGTATGACTAACTTATGAGGATCCTCTTCGTTGGCAATCATTGCCTCCGACAAGACATCCAGGAGACCGTCGTTCGCGAGTGTAGCGGTTGTACACAATATCAGGCTTGTCAGCACAATCAATTTTTGCATATAGAACTGCATTTTTTGAGTGATTAATAAATCATGCCATATTAAAAAGCGTTCCAATGTCCCATCCATTATAAACAATCTTGCTTGATCTGTGCATTCATCTCTCAGTCTGAATAACTCACTGCACAAAGACAACAAACAGCCAGGCTATTGCCCTTGTTCACCAGGATCGCTCGTATCACTTGGCCACGCACTAAAGGGAAAAGGCCGTTGTTCACTGTTGAAGGTCAGGAATGTGATGATCTGAAAAACATAAGCTGCCAGATTCTGGCTAAATTTAAGTAATTGACTATTCGTGCTGCCAGATAGCACCATGGAAAAAAGCTGAAACAGCATCACCAGGATAATCAAGAATTTTGTCAGGCCATAGACAAAGACGAAAAATACCATATACAACACGCGCATCCATGTTTCAGTTTTTTGTAGCCGTTGCTTGATCTCTTCTTTCATTACCACCCCCTTGCAGAAGTATCTACTCTACTCTTGTTTTCAGCCGCACGCGCGATATCAATTTTATCATTGTGCGGATCATGCGCTTAATAGTAAAACTCAAACAGTGATCGTCAAGTGCATGCAATGGAAATACCCCGGTCAGAACTCACTCTATGTGTCATTCTCATTCCCAATCTAATCCGATATCAGGCTCAATAATTTTTATTTGCATTTAAAGGAAACGGATAAAATTGTTCGGCCTGCGAAAATACCAGTAAATTGCTTATGAGTGCGTACCGATAAATCAAAATGTCGCTCCGGCCGCATTTCGCGACTGCTTTTTAAATATTCAACAAGGAGAATGTCGTTAATGTCATTAAAAGATAAACTTGGTCTGTTTGGGCCTGGGTTACTCTATGCGGGCGCTGCGGTAGGCGTTTCTCATTTGGTACAGAGCACACGGGCAGGTGCTGAATTTGGTTTCCAGCTCGTCGCCATCGTGCTGCTGGTCAATATGCTGAAATATCCTATTTTTGAAGCAGGCCCGCGCTATGCAGCCGCTACCGGCAGGACTCTGCTAGACGGTTACCGCAGTATCGGTGCCTGGGCAGTTTGGGTTTATGTGCTGTTAAGCTCATTTACCATGTTTATCGTTATGGGCGCCATCTCCATCGTAACAGCGGGCTTGTTCATGCAACTGACTGGAATAGATATTGAAATTCCGACCATGGCGATGCTGTTGCTGTTCCTATCCGTGCTCATTCTGGGTTTCGGGCACTATTCCACCCTGGATCAGCTGATGAAACTCATCATTATTACACTGACAATTTCGACTTTATTCGCACTGATATTTTCGGTATTGGAACCCGTTGAAAAACAAGCTGCTTTCGAAAATACCTTTAATCTTTCAGATCATGCCCATATCCTCTTCCTGGTCGCTCTGATCGGATGGATGCCTGCTCCCGTCGATATCTCGATCTGGCATTCAATATGGTCTGTTTCCAAAAATAAGGAACAAGGGTATCGAATTCCACTGTCTCAGGCACTGCTCGATTTTAAAATAGGCTACTGGGGCACCACCTTGCTGGCAGTTTGCTTCCTTGCGTTAGGCGCGCTGATTATGTATGGAACGCCCGAATCTCCAGCCCCCAACAGCACAGAATTCGCCAAGCAGTTCATTAATCTTTACACGATCAATTTAGGGCAATGGGCCTTTCCGTTCATTGCGCTGGCAGCCTTTACCACGATGTTCAGCACCTTACTGACCTGTCTCGACGCGTATCCTCGAACATTACGAAGATCTACTGAAATCCTCATTACAAAATATCAAAGCAGCCGTTATCACAATGGCTTGTATTGGTTTTGGTTGCTCCTTACCGTTTCAGGCACTACGGTACTGTTGCACTTTTACCTTAGAGACATGCGCGCCATGGTCGATCTCGCAACGACTATTTCATTCATCTTGGCTCCAGTTCTGGCCATATTGAATTACATTGCTTTGCATCATCCCCAGGTACCCGATGATGCGAAATTGTCAGGGGCGTTCAAGTATTTTTACCTCACTTCGACTGGTTTGTTGATTGCGTTCAGCCTGCTGTTTTTGTTATACGGCACGTAACTGCCCCCCCCCATCAGCAGCCGATAATCAAAAAATGAGAAAACAACGGTCAATAGCCAAATACTCTATTCAGCTCCTGACGCAAGGATGCTCCTGTCTGGGGCGTATAAAGCGTCTGCAGATTTTCACCATTTGCGGAATAAAATACCAAAGCAACGGGCTGAAAACCATTCCGGTCTGCAAATGCTTTGCCAGACGGCGTTTGAATATCGGCCACGATGAGCTCCAAGCGACCGGCATATTCATCTCTGATTTCATTCATGGCAGCCATCGTATCCGCGCTTTGCAGAATATTGCTATCATGAACCAACAGCAAGGCGTTGGTGCCCTTTCCAATCAATGAGGTATCTTCTGAGAAACCGCGCGGAAGAAGTGATACCGCTATCGTTGCAAACGCCAACACAAAGGCGAGCGTAACCAATCTTGGCCAGATGCTACGTTTGCTATTCGCGTCTTTCAAATTTCGTTTTTGCATTATTTATCCTCATGAAGGGTTATTTTCAGGTGAAAGTGTATCAAACATAGCATTGCCTTTCCCCAGATTTGCAATTTACTTCGGCGACCCTGGAGGCACGAAAAATCTGCAAAAAGCCTCTACAATATAAATGAAAGCTCAATTCTAGCAGAGGAGGCAATCATCGATGTCGAAGCGTAAATTTCATGGAGCAATCATCGAATGCGCCCAAGGCGACATCGCTGATCAGCCAGACATGGAAGCCATTGTCAACGCGGCCAATGCTTCGCTTAAGAGCGGTGGCGGCGTGGCTGGCGCAATCCATCGTGCTGCGGGTCCTGCGCTCGAACAGGAATGCCGCAAACTCGCACCGCTCTTCCCAGGCCAGGCCGTTATAAGCAGCGCGCATCACTTGCCAAATCGCTACGTTATTCATTGTCTCGGACCCATCTACAGAGTAGACGAGCCTTCCGAACAGTTATTGGCCTTGTGTTATCGCAATGCACTGCAACTGGCCGAGGATAACGGCATTCAATCCATCGCTTTTCCCGCGATCTCGACCGGTGTTTTTGGCTACCCACCCACAGCCGCCGCAAAAATCGCTTGCATGACCGTTTTGGACGTACTCCCACATCTCGCCACCGTTCACCATGTACGCTTTGTGTTGTTCAACCTCGATGACCTTCGGATATACGAGCAAACCCTCGATGAATCAATAAAAAATAAAACAGAGAGCACCGACTCTTGAATGGAACAGGCCAATTGGCGCTATCATGACAGAAATAAAATACGTTTTGAAGCAACCAGGTAATTTGCTTTAGCGAGTTTGATTTAAATTGCAAAATCACTATACTTGTTTGGCATAACAAGCAACATGTCATCTATTGCAGTATCCGCTTGACGCAAAAGGGAGAATCAAATTGCAATTGTTTGCTTATAACCAGGTAGGGCGCCCCGACGAATTAGTCATTTGGGTCGGCGTCATGGGCGTACTCGATCCACCCTCCGTAACTTTTAAAATTGCGGGGGTAGATCACGTAAAGCCAAAGAACTCGACAGGATCTTTTGAGCTTCTGGGCGATGGTCAGCAATCAAATCATCGCGCTATTTTTATATTTGACTGGCCCGCCACATCCGAACGCTTTCCAGTTGAAA
This sequence comes from Nitrosomonas nitrosa, assembly GCF_003051105.1. GTDB lineage: Bacteria > Pseudomonadota > Gammaproteobacteria > Burkholderiales > Nitrosomonadaceae > Nitrosomonas > Nitrosomonas nitrosa. Next base: position 19,648 of record NZ_QAOO01000017.1, read on the forward strand.
TCACTTGTGGTGACAAAACGGTGTATTTGACCAGCAAACGCCCGCCGTTGCAGCTACCCACCTCGGGAGAAGCGAGTTTCAATCTATTGCTATCCTCCTGCTACTACCAGCCAAACGATAAAACGCAGCAAAATTTCGCCTGGCTCGTCAAGCAAATCAAACCCGTACCGGATTTCACACTGCTGGCAGGAGACCAGGTCTATCTCGATTTACCTTCGCTGCAAAATCTACCCAAAGACAAAACAGCCCTCGCACAAACTCTCGGCAAGAAATACCAGATGAACTGGTTTTCCTCGCAACTATCACAACCTGGCTTGGCAGATATACTTGCTCATGGCCCGGTGTTATGCATCCCCGATGATCACGAGTACTGGAATAATTATCCTTATTTTCAGGCCCAGCTCACTAACACACACTCTGAAAAAGATCGGAATAATTGGCGTAATGCGGCGATGCTGTTATACCAGCGTTACCAAATGGCCCCCATCCAGAAGAACGGTTTTTTCCGCCAGGACATAGAACCACTTAGCATGTTATTCATCGATGGCCGCAGCGCGCGCGATGACAAAGATAATCTCATGTTCACCCAAGCGACTATCGATGCAATCAAGCAATGGGCAACCGATCTGCTGAATAGGAAAGCTGCTAATTTGGCGGCGGTTGGCTTATTAAGCTCCGGCCAAGCACTATTGGTCGAAAAACCAAGCTTCTTGAGCAGTCGGCTCGCAGATATGGAAATGGCTAACTTCCAGGATTTCAAGATCGTGGAAGCAGCGTTGACTCAATTGATTCAAGCAGGCGTACCCGTGATTTACATCACGGGTGATGTACACTGGGGACGGATCATCGAAGGCAGGAATAAGAATGGCCAAGTGATGCTCTACGAAGTCATTGCCTCTCCTTCTCGCTTAATCGACACCATCGGCAAAGACCAGAAAAGTTATGTGGAAAACAAAATTCAAACTACTCGTGGCAACGTCAGGCCATTTCCCTATCACTCTGATCCCCCCGAGCAGGTTCCCGACATCAAGCTGGCAAATCTGGATTTTGCCATCAAGCACAGGCAGACTGGCGATCATGTCGCATTACTGCGTTTTAACCATATCCCAGGTGGTGTCACATTGGCGGTAGACTACTACTGTACTGATCCAGACGAAAATAAACGCACCCTTTATACCCAAACGATAGCACCCATCAAAATCACGAGCCTAAATTAATTTTCAAGACATGAGGGAAAGAATATGATCAGACAAACTCTTTCGGCAGGCAGCAGCGATCACCAAAATCTTCGGGAGCTGCCACGCCCGAAGCGGGAATCCAATAAGGGCTGGCTACAACGCGCCTATGCTGATTTTACAATCCGTAACAAGAATCAGTGGAGCTTTATCGTGCTGGCAGGCGGAAAAGACATCACAGCCTTCCGTATCCGTGTCGCGCAATCCCACTTAAGAAGCGATATGCTACCCTCTTATTGGTCAGACTGCGCATTGCTAAAAGTAATTTCGAGTGATTTAACTGACGCGAGTATTTTCAATTTACCCTTGTTGCAGCCGTCGACCGCAAGCTACGCGCCAGCCCGCAATGGCCTGGTAGAACTGCCCTTGAGTAAAATACCCAATCAAAAGGATTTTCCCAATTTAGCGCTTTTGGCGATCCCGGTTACGCAAAACGATATTCACGCGGCGCTGGATACTTACCAAAAATCCCGCGTCGCATACGATGCCGTGGAAAACATCTTACCTTGGTTGGCTTTTGTCTGGGGAGCGGGTAGCGCAACCAATCCGCTGATGCAGCAAATCGGTTTTCCTTCCGCGGTAATGCTCAACCAACTGTTCAGCGCTCAAGGATTTGATTTGGCACCTGGAATCAACAGGAATCTCTCAACGCCCGAGGCTTTCTGGAGCGGGATAAAACACTGGCAAGATTATTACAGCAAAACACAACAAAATGGACTGCTTCCCCAAGCACGTTATGTCATTGATCATCGTTACGATATCGACGAAGGTTGAGAGATCGTTTTCTGTAAGAAAATAGATGCATTAGGTACTGAGGGGAGGATTGCGATACTGCGGCACTAAAGAGTGTAGCCGCACTTGTTGCCAACCTCCCAATCAGTTCTCAGCTCTGCGATAGCCGAACAACCAAGCAATCCATCCCTTGCCGGACTAGGTTCTGACAAGCTGAGCGCGCTTGGCTCTCTTGCAGTCCGAATAATTGGGCTCGATATAGCCTGCGGTTACTGATTTCCACTTCACTCACCACTATCTCGCCTGACACCCAGCGGGTAGCTGCTTCGGCTTGTGCCTGAGCCCGGTCAGGTGCAGAATATGAACCGATCTGCACCCCCCAGTTATTATTGCTGTTGCTTGCCGGGGTAACCTCGCGCTCCATGGTCCAGTCCTTGGGTTGAGCAGACACTCGCATCAAAGCGGGAGCAGCCTCGTTTTCCAGGATTCTGGCAGCAGGCTTGGATACAGGAACGGTCGTACTGACCCGCATGGCCGCAACGGCTGCAGCAGAGTTTGTATTGTCAACGTTACGAGCGAGCGAGGTTGCTGCAGTGCGAGTAAAACTACGATTCAGCAATTGGGCTACTTGCTGATCCCGGGAAGCGGCAGATTGTCCGCCCATGACCACCGCAATCACGCGGCGATCGCCTCGTTTGGCAGAAGTTGCCACATTGAATCCGGAAGCTCGAATGAAACCGGTTTTCAGCCCATCGACCCCATGCGTATTGCTCACCATACGATTATGGCTGTTGTAGGTTACACCTTTGTAACGAAATGATCTCGTTGAGAAATAGTGGTAATGTTGAGGAAAATCCTTCATCAATCTCATGGAGAGCATCGCCATGTCCCTAGCGGTGGTTTTCTGCTCGCTATTAGGCAAACCGGATGCATTGCGGAAAGTGGTGGTGCGCATTCCTAGACGGCGAGCTTTGTCGGTCATCATGCGCGCGAAACCCGCTTCGGTTCCACCCAGCGTTTCAGCTACCACCACCGCCACATCGTTGGCCGAGCGCACGATCAAAGCAGGAATTGCATCCCGCACGCTCAGGGTATCGCCAGCACGCAATCTGATATTGGTCTGCGGCATGGCTGCAGCATGGGGTGACACCCGCATGCGGGTATCCAAGGCCACTTTACGTTGTTCCAGTGCTTCAAATAGCATGTACAGCGTCATCATTTTTACCAATGAAGCCGGGTAACGGCTAGCATCGGCTTGGGATTCGTGCAGGACTTCGCCCGTATCCGCATCGATCACAATTGCGGCATGACGGGAATTCGCCTGCGCCGGGCTTACCATAGAAAAAAGCAGCAGTATGGCAAGAACAAGAAATCCTTCTCTCCCTGCACGTTCAAAAACAAACATGGAATCTATCCTCTCTGCAATCAATGCAAATCAAAGTGCCTATCAATCGGAGCACCTTCACGTAGAAGGTAACGCTAAAAATCCCTACTTCGTCACAACAATACAGCGTCGTTCACAAAAACCGCTTCCTTACTATTCATTATGGGTTGCGTTAACATTTTTTGTTCTCGCCTCGTCTTGTTTAGAACGCTGAATTTTTAGAGGTACCCATAAGATGCTCTCTTCAAAAATCGACGTGTATTTCGCTCAGCCTGAGCTCACCGCGAGCAGTAATCATTTGATAGGTATTCGCTTGCTCGCCAGCGCTATCGCACACAGTAAAATCCTGCGGCAATACAGTATAAAAATTAACGCAACCCGTTGTTGCTACAAAAACATGCTTGTTTATACCGTTATTTTTAGCATTGCCCTTGTCAGTCAACCCACCATTACACTCGCTAAAAACAATAAATACACTTAAAGTATTTTCACAGAACAATCATCTAATGACAATGATATTCTATAATTTTTCCTGTTTCCTAAATGAAGAAATTGGCCAGCCGACTCGTAACCGTCCGTAAACAAAACAACAAATAAGCAGCCGGCTTTCATGCAACCTTGAGAACCCGTCATAACCAGAGGGGATTACTTCGCATCACCCCGCATTTGTAACCCCAGCAGGAATTAGGTAGCATAAAAAACTATCAATAGATTTCCTTCCCTGCTATGCACACACCACTTGAACGTATTCAAGCCCAAGTTGCCACGTCTCATCTTGAAAAAAATGACCTCCAATACACTCATGACTAATACTCCATCGATCAGACTACTCATTCACGGGGGCGCAGGTGCCATCCAACGCAGCAGACTACCTCCAGAACGCACACAAGCTTATACCCAAGCGCTGACAGAATCTCTGCAGATGGGCTATGCAATACTCGCCGGGGGGGGTAGTAGCGTGGATGCCGTGGTGGCAGCCATCACGGTTATGGAAGATTCGCCTCTGTTCAATGCGGGTAGAGGTTCGGTATTCAGTCATGCAGGCCGCAACGAACTGGAAGCATCGATTATGGAAGGAGCAACTCGACAAGCAGGGGCCGTGGCAGCGGTCACCACGATCCGCAATCCAATCCGTGCAGCGCACGCCGTCATGACGAAAAGCACCCATGTGATGCTGATGGGCGAAGGCGCCGAAAACTTCGCGGCCGAACAAGCACTGGAAATTGTCGACTCCGCCTATTTTTTTACTCAGCACCGTTGGAATCAATTGCAAAAAGCGATCGCAGAAGAACGCGTGCTGCGCGATCATGATGCAGCGCCAGAAGCCTCCCTGCCAGTCAACGATGGAAAACACGGAACAGTCGGCGCTGTCGCGCTCGATTGTCATGGCAATCTCGCTGCCGGGACCTCGACTGGCGGATTGACGAATAAACGTTTTGGGCGCGTGGGCGATTCACCTATCATTGGCGCCGGTACTTACGCGGACAATCGCTCGGTTGCCGTATCCGCAACAGGTACCGGTGAAATGTTCATCCGCGCTGCAGCCGCATTCAGCACTGCAGCCCAAGTTCGACTGCTGCATACCCCACTTGCCGAAGCAGCCGACAACACCTTGTCTGAAATCGCCGCCATTGGTGGAGACGGCGGCTTGATTGTATTGGATGCACAGGGTAATTATGCGATGCGCTTCAACACCAGCGGAATGTACCGCGGCACCATCGGTAATGATGGCATTGCGCGGGTAGCCATTTTTTCGGAGGACGAAGTACCTGCCGCATCTTTTTCTACTTCTACCCTCTGACACCGCCCCCACCGGCCTGACGCCAGGTTGGCGGAACATGCGCAAAGCACCCACTCAATATTCGGCGAAGGCGACAGATGGGTATTCATAGCGCTGGCATCCTACTGTACCGCCCCATCGGGGGCAGGCTGCAAGTCATGCTGGTTCACCCAGGCGGCCCTTACTGGGCAAACAAGGATGATGGTGCTTGGTCTATCCCAAAAGGAATTTGCCAGCGCGATGAAGCACCACTCGCCGCCGCCAAGCGGGAGTTCCAAGAAGAAACAGGGCAGAAAATCGAAGGCACGTTCATCGATCTAGGAGAAGCAAAACAGCCGAGCGGAAGAACTATCCACGCATGGGCCTTGGCTCACCATTTCGACACATCCAGGATCGCAAGCAATCTATTTCCCCTGGAATGGCCACCCAAAAGCGGCACAATTCAACCTAGATTCCTCGGTTGGACGGGGCCGGAGTGTGCGGTTTTAGGGGTGCAGGACAAGGCGCAACGACGCGGAATAGTCACTCTATTCCAAGGAGTTACAACGCAGCCATGCGTCCATAAAATCGCGCAATCCGCATCGTAGCGTTGGCAACCCAAAAGGTGAAGGCGAAAATTGTTGCAAAGCTAGAATATTCATAATGTTAGCGCTATAATTAGCAATCAACTGAATAAAGAATCTAGGTTCAACACTTTCCTGAAGTCGATAGCGCACAATGGTTTGAAGTGCAGACAGCCAGGCAGAAAATGGTAAAAGGGCAACAAGTATTTCTTGAAAGACTAATGGAAAAGATTGGGGAATAAGTTATCCAGGTTAGGTAACGCTAATCTTTTGCTTGGTATAACCTGACTGAATAACTTGACTCAACATCTGAAAGTGTTTGTCGAGCGAAAATAGTGCGCAGTGGTTTTCCCTTACATTTTGAGACATGATGAGATCGGAAATAGCGATTTCATTACTTTTGCTTGACGCTGCAACCCTACGAACAGTAACAGAGAACCACGTTTTCAAATAATTTCCGATTATGTCGGTCTCTGGTCCATGGTTATCCGCAGTCATGTTCCACACAGAAAAATGGGGTTTGTCCACGGATTTCTACCATGATGATGTCTACAAGAGGCAATCAGAAATAATAATTGACGGAAAAAATGCCTTCATGGTTGTGATCGAAGCGGTTGAGTTCCAGTCTGACATCGAGATTTTGCGATAAGGCATATCGGCTTTCGAAGTGCGTCGTGAAAAAACGTTTGCGCTCACCCACGATGAAAACGTGATAGCTTCCGGCGATTTTGACCCTCAGGTTTTCGGAAATGTCATAGTAGGCACCTGCTTCCAGATCGCCGCCCAGACGGTAATCCCGCTGTAGATGACCGGACAATTCGGCTTTGAGGTCGATAAATGAAAATAACAGCAAAGGTGAGAAAAAATCGGGACGGTAAGAAAGCCCTCTTCCATAAAAGGCTTTTAATGAATTGCAATAATGGCAATCCCGGTCTCTGAGCGTATCGATCTCCAAACTACCACGCCATGAAGTCTTGCCAAACAAAGGGTCGTACGGATTGAGTGAAGTGATCGAGAGAATATTGGCCCGGTCCAGCCTGACCCGTTCAGACTCAAAGTAATAACGGAGTTTGAAGTCTAAAAAAATAATCTCCGAGTGCTTGTCATAGCCCACATCCTTCGCCATCAAATCATGATATGCCGGACGGTAAGCCAGCTCCAGGAACGGTTCTCGATCGTTATGCCCAACGCCAAGGCGCACACGGTCAGTGCCGTGACCGAGGTGCGGCGGGCTGGAAAAAAGCGTGACCTCCTCATTCTGATCACTGGCCACACGCAAGCGGCTTCGGGCGGATAGGAGGGAGCGGGGAATTTTCACTTCTTGATCGCTTACTTGTTGCATGCTCTGGTACTGAAGGTAGTCCATATAGGCATCCAACAACAGCGCCTGGGTGCGCGTGGAAAGACTAGTGAAGCGGGCGCTTTCAATGGTCACTTCCCCTTTGATGATGGCGTGCAGGAGCTGCCTTTCCCCGCTGTCCATGCGGGCGCGATGATGGTTCATCTGATTGAGAACGGCTGGGCGGTAAACGATCTGTTTGACCAGTTGATCCTGCGCCATGACCACCTTGACCGTATCGGCCGGAATCACGCTGAAAAAAAATTCGTCTTTCAAGCGCAAATCTGGATTGGCGATCTCTAAAAGCGAGAGTACGTGGTAGGAGCAGTTTTCCTGAAAATAATAATAATCGAAGTAAGTGCCACCCAGCTCCCACAAGTGCAGCAGCATCATGTGCAACTGATCTTCGGTAAACTTGAGTTCATACTCCCATAGATCGCGGCTTTCCCAATTATTGTATTCCTGCACTTTGGTGTAATAGGGAAAAATCGCAAAGCGGCCTTCAAATGAACCGATCAACCCTTTCAGCGCATACAGAAAGGCGTTTTCGGTATCGGGGATCGCGGCGTAGTTTACGCCGTAATTGATGAGATTGTTGTCGCCGCCTGTCCTGCGGCTATCGATGCGCATCAGGGTATGACCGAACATCGAAGCGGGATTGTTCAGGAAATAGGAGGCGAACACCAATGTGACGCCAACGGGGTCGAGAATTTCCAGCCAGCGACCCAAGCGGTCGCATTCTTGGATTTGCAAACGGGCGGGGTCGAACGCGAGTTGTTCGTTTAGCCATTTGAAACGCGCAGGGAAGTTACATTGCGGGTGTTCCTCGCCGTTGGCAATTTCAGCCAGCGGAACGAAAAAGCTGGCCAACGTGGCTGCCAATTCCGATTCCGGATCAGTTTTGCCAGCGGGGGAATTGAAAAACGCCATACCATCGGCTTCGCTCTCCATACCGCCAAAACGCTTTTTGTTATATTTCAGGAGTAAATGCCAGCTACGCTGATCACTGAGTTTTTGCGTGCGCGCTTGTTGTTGCAGCTCCGCTAGATACCGCGCGGCATTATTGTCTTGGGAATGGGAGACAGCAGGAAACCAAATAAACGAGAAAAACAAGCTGACGGCAAGGAATGCAAATGGCAAGGGACAGTAACGAATAGATGCACGGATACAGGGGTTAGCCTATATCCGTGCGCACGTTGGATTAATTCAGTGCGGATAAATGGATATTGCAGGATTTTGCCAGTTTAGGATGTTGAGACAGTTGATTCTCAAGCTGCGCCAGCAATTCGTTCGAAGTGGTTTGATCGTTTGTCACTAGATGATCGAATTTTTCCTGGGTCATCGCGCCAAATTCCCCATGTGTTTCCGCAGGGCATTGGTACAAGCTTGCCAGGGTAGCCAGGTTCTCACCTTTTCCTTGCGCCATTTCTTTGATCAAGCTGGTGTAGTTTTCTTGCGCAAATATTTCTCGTTCCTTGCTCAAATTTAGCAAGCCATGGTCGCCACAATTCGATGTGCCGGAAGTGATGCCGAATGTTTGCGAGCCAAAAGTACCATTGGTGGTGGCCGCAAAAATCTGTTGCGCACCTGGCTTCGATCCGATGACCATGGAACCCAGTCCACAGCCTGCTGCCCCATATCCGGCAGCAAAACTAGAAACAGGGAGGTAAAGTAGAGAAGCTGCGATTGCAATCAAATGACGTCGTTTCATATTATTCTCTCCATATAAAAGGTTGTTTCCGCTTCAAACCAGGTGAACGCTTCGATCATGCTCAATTGGTCTCAGTGAGTTTCAAAGCGTATAGCTTTCTGTCATAAAACTTCAAGAATGCGATCTAGGAAAAATGAGCAACCTTTTTCGTTAGAACAGGCCAGAATCTACTGAAACTTCTGTAGGTTGTCAAACATAACACAATTGATTTCAGAGAGCAGCAAAGGGTGCAGCAATGATGGTTAGGTAATTTTATGTCATAACAGCCGGCATCGACAGGATACAAACCTAAGGATGCACCAATTTTTCCAGGAAAGTGATGAACTTGGCACGGTATTGACGATCGTGGCGCCAGAATACATCCGTGTGGGCGCCTTCTGGAATTCGCCAAAAGGCTTTGGGCTCGGCCAGTTTATCGAAAATAATTTCGCCCAGTTCGGGTTCCACCACCATATCCTTTTGCCCATGGATGACCAGAACAGGAATGGGCGAAATCGCAGCCAAATCTTGCGGTGCCCAACGATCGCTGAATAATAGGTAACTCAGGGGTTGCAGCGGCCATGTGAGCCAGGTATGCGCGAGTTTTACCCTGGCGATTTTCTGAAAAGAATCAAAAGTACTGTCGGCAACCACCAGTTTCAAGTTGAGTTCGGATTTTTTATCGATTGCCGTCCGCAGCGCAACGATTCCCCCCATACTTTGGCCGTAAATGATCACAGGCCCGCCGGGGGATTTATTTTTTGCCACCCAGTCGACCGCTGCGTGGCCAGACTCGACACAACTTCTGGGCGTGGGTTTGCCTTCGGATAGGCCATAACCTGGAAAATCGAAAATGAAAAGATTGTAGCCTTCATCGGTAATCCAGGCTAACTGCAGGTAATGAGAGGTCAAATTTTCGGCATTACCGTGAAAAAATACAATGGTCGCCTTTGCAGGGGCTTTTTTAGCAGGAAACCACCAGCCATGCAGCTTTCGTTGAGCGGCATCGGTAAAGAAAATATCTTCTGGTGCGTATCCCACCACCTTCGGATCATAGTAAAGACGTTTCTTGTCCGGGTAATAGAAAAGACTCGAACAACCGCTGAGCATGAGGATACTTAGGATAGCCAAAATCAAAAACCACGTGAGTTTTGTGCGCATCATTTTCATGAGGATAATCGCAAGCTGCATGACACCATCGAATTGAGCGTTAATTGGGGCTAATTGAGCCTGACAGTATAACCCATTGAAGAGGCCAACTTTTTTCACTTGAGCAAATGCATCGCACCTGGCGGCACTATGATGCGTACATGCACCAAAGTACAATGTACCTCGGTACGATAGGCACAGAATGCTTCATTGGACACAATGCGATCAGTGTTGTAACCAATGGAGGGTGTCGCCAATGCGTTCTGAATCAATTCATGCTTATGGGGCAGATCTGCGAGGTTGGTTAGGGTCCGAGAATTTGAGTGCGCCAATCAACGCGGCTTTGAGCATAACACAGCCTGGCAACAACAAGCCCAGCGAAACGTCGATCTCGGGTTTCCCGCGCTTGAATGTTTATGGGGACATTGCCTATCCGGTCGAGCTGACTGCAAATGCAGATTATGGCCTTGCATTGGGTTCTCTGGGCCACACCGGAACTTCGTTTTCAGGCAATGCCACGCCGACCGCAGTTTCCCTTGGTTTCAATAAAGTCAATGGGCTGGCAGCCAATTTTTCCGAATTACCCGGTGCATTCCCAGGAGGAATGGATGGATTGTTTGCGTTATCGCGCAGTTTCGGCATTGTGGCACTAAGCGCGACCCATTTTCCCAGCTTGCCTCATGCGGACAGAGGCGAACCCTTCGCTCACCATCGCTACGATCACTACTTGACTATGCTGCTGGCGGTCACTTTGGCCGATAGCTCTTTTCTTGCCGCGCTGATTCCCGAACCCGAGATGCTGGGGCATGTGGGGCTCGGCTTGCTCGGTTTTCTGGGTATCAGACGGAGCGGTGATGTGCGGTAAGCAGCCATAATAGATACCGTCTAAAGCTGAAATGACGTGGACTGATGATATCCCTCGACCATCAATGGCACAATTTAAAACGGAATATCGTCTTCCAAGTCGTCGAAACCGGTGCCGGTCTTGGGTTTATTTGGGCTGCCGGGTTTATCGCTAAATTGTGTACTGTTGTTGTAATCGTTGTCCCTGTCAGGGGATTCGAAGTCGCCGCTGCTTGCGGCCGAGCGGCTGCCTAACATTTGCATGCGATCAGCGATGATTTCAGTGGTGTAGCGCTCGATATTGGATTTGTCGGTCCATTTGCGCGTCTGCAGACGGCCTTCGATGTAGACCTGTGAACCTTTTTTCAGATATTCGCCGGCGATCTCGGCTTGCTTGCCAAACATCACCACACGGTGCCATTCGGTTCGTTCCTGCTTCTCGCCACCCTTGTCTTTCCAGGTGTCGGTCGTAGCGATACTGAGACTAGCCATGGCGTCACCACTCGGCATGTAGCGGACTTCGGGGTCTCGCCCCAGGTTCCCGACTAGAATAACTTTATTGACTGATGCCATTTATGCGTTCCCCTTTAATAATTGGACGACTTTTTCTTCATCAAATCCTTTGAGATCGACTTTCAGATAGGCCACTTGTTCATTGGCCAGTACCAGCGCTTCGTAAACGCCCGGGAGTGATGCCAGTTCACGCGACAAGCCGCTGGCGCGGTTCGCATCCATCTCTTCGACATGATACATTTTGGAACGTACGGCGGCAGGCGCTTTCATGGTGGCAGCGAGATACAGCCAGACCAACAAGAGCAGTGCGCAGAATGCGGCGATTGCATAGATACCATAGTGCTGAAAGAAATAACCCCCCGCACTGGCACCGACGAACGCACCTAAAAACTGAGTACTGCTATACACGCCGATCGCCGTGCCTTTAGCGCCTACCGGCGCAATTTTGGAGATGAGTGACGGGAGACTGGCTTCCAGCAAATTGAAAGCGGTAAAAAATATCAGCAAAGCGCCCGCCATACCCCATAGCGATTGTTGTGTTACCGCTAGTAGAATCTGGCCGACCAGCAGCAGCGCGACTGCGGCAACGAATACCGGTTTGAGTTTGGCTTTTTTTTCACCGTAGATGATGGCCGGTACCATCAGGATGACCGAGAGCACCATCACGGGGAGGTACATTTGCCAATGCTGCGCTGCTGCCAGCCCCGCATCGCGCAAGGATAACGGCACGATCAGCCAAAGCGCCATCAATACCGCATGCAGCGCAAAAATACCGTAATTCAGGCGTAATAACTCCGGATTGCTCAGTACGCTGGAGAATCGCCCCGTGGAGACTTCCGCATCGGAATGAAAACGGCTGATGATAGGATCCGGGATGATTCTGTTGACCACAACGATAGCGGCAATCGCCAAAAGTCCGGTCATGATGAAGATGCCGGGTACTCCGATCCATTGGTTTAACAGCGGCGCCAACATCATGGAAAGAAGAAACATGGCGCCGATGGTCATGCCGATCATGGCCATGGCCTTGGTGCGGTGTTCTTCGCGTGTCAGATCGGCGGCAAGCGCCATGACCGCCGCGGAGATCGCGCCGGTGCCCTGGATGACGCGGCCTGCGATCACCCAATAAATATCGATCGCGGTGGCTGCCATGAAGCTGCCGATGGCAAATAGCACCAGCCCCATATAGATGACGGGTTTGCGTCCGAGACGGTCGGATATCCAACCAAACGGGATTTGAAAAATAGCCTGGGTGAGCCCATAGGCACCCAGCGCAATCCCTACCAGCGTGAAGTTGTCTCCACCAGGGAGATCTTCAGCAAACAGCGCGAAAACGGGCAAAATGATGAACAGGCCGAACATGCGCAGGCCATACACACCGGCTAAGCCAATAGAGGCGCGCATTTCCACGGGAGACATTTTTTCAGGAGTTGATATTGCAGACATGAATCAGATTGTGTGAAAACTGGAAAATTGGGTATATTAGCAGGTTGACCCATACTTAGGTAGCTGATGGAACTGATTAAAATTCGTGGGGCGCGTACCCACAATCTCAAAAATATCAATCTTGATTTGCCACGCAACAAGCTGATCGTGATCACGGGCTTATCCGGTTCGGGCAAATCATCGCTCGCTTTTGACACACTTTATGCGGAAGGACAACGGCGCTACGTCGAATCGCTCTCGGCTTATGCACGGCAATTTTTACAGTTGATGGAGAAGCCGGATGTCGATCTGATCGAAGGGCTTTCGCCTGCCATTGCCATCGAGCAGAAAGCGACATCGCATAACCCCCGCTCGACGGTGGGCACCGTCACTGAAATCCATGATTATTTACGTTTGCTGTTTGCCCGTGTGGGTGATCCGCAATGCCCCGAGCACGGCATTATTCTGACGGCGCAAAGCGTCGCGCAAATGGTGGATCATGTGCTGCAATTGCCGGAAGGCACCCGCCTGATGATCCTCGCGCCGAGCGTGGTGGGGCGTAAAGGCGAACAGCAGGATTTATTCGACGAACTGCGTGCGCAAGGTTTCGTGCGAGTGCGGCTCGATGGTGAGACGTACGAAATCGACGATCTGCCAAAATTGGAAAAAAACAAGAAACACACCATCGAAGTGGTCGTCGACCGGCTGAAGGTATCGGCCGATGCCAAACAGCGCTTGGCCGAATCGTTTGAAACCGCACTGCGCCATGCCGATGGCCGGGCATTGGCGGTCGAGATGGATACAGGGCAGGAGCATCTGTTTTCCGCCAAATTCAGTTGTCCGGTGTGCAACTACGCTTTGTCCGAATTGGAACCACGCTTATTTTCATTCAACAATCCAGTGGGTGCCTGCGCTAAGTGCGATGGACTCGGGCAAATTACTTTTTTCGATCCGGAGCGAATCGTCGCTTTTCCCCACTTGTCGCTCGCCTCGGGCGCGATCAAGCATTGGGATCGGCGCAATCAGTTTTACTTCCAGATGCTGATGGCGCTTGCCCAGCACTATGATTTCGACTTGGAAGCCCCCTTCCAGCAGTTGGATGAGAAAATCCAGCAGATTATTTTGTACGGCTCTGGCAAGGAAAAAATCAAGTTCTCATATCTGAACGAAACGGGCCGATCTGCTCAACAAACGTACCCGTTTGAAGGCGTGATTCCCAATTTGACACGCCGTTATAAGGAAACCGATTCGCAGGCGGTGCGCGAAGAATTGGCAAAATTCATCAACTCGCGTACTTGCCCTGATTGCGAAGGGACGCGGCTATGCCGCGAAGCGCGTCATGTGCATGTCGCTGGAAAAACCATCTACGAAATCAGTGCATGGCCGCTCAAACAGGCCAAGTTGTTTTTCGATCGGATGACGCTGGCAGGCCACAAGCAAGCAATCGCTGAGCGCATTATCAAAGAAATCGCCAGCCGGCTGCAATTTCTCAACAATGTTGGGCTGGATTATTTATCGCTCGATCGCTCTGCGGATACCTTGTCGGGCGGAGAATCACAGCGTATCCGTCTGGCCAGCCAGATTGGCTCTGGTCTGACAGGGGTAATGTATGTGCTGGATGAACCGTCGATCGGCTTGCACCAGCGCGACAATGGTCGCCTGCTGGAAACACTCCAGCATTTGCGTAATCTCGGCAATAGCGTGATCGTGGTCGAACATGATCAGGACGCCATTCAACTGGCTGATCATGTGGTGGATATGGGACCGGGCGCAGGTGAACATGGCGGTTGTGTCATTGCTCAAGGGACGCCGGCCGAAATTCAAAAAAATGCCGATTCGCTGACGGGGCGTTATCTTTCCGGGCAATTGTCAATTCAGGTACCGACTACCCGTACCCCGCCTAATCCTGAGCGCACGTTGAAAATCACCGGTGCGTCCGGCAACAATCTGAAAAAGGTCGATCTCAATCTTCCGGTGGGGTTGCTGGTCTGTGTGACTGGCGTATCGGGTTCAGGTAAATCCACGCTGATCAATGACACGCTGTATTGTGCGGTAGCGCGTCATCTTTATGGCAGCAGTGCGGAGCCTGCGCCATATCTGGCGCTGGATGGGATGGCTTTTTTCGACAAAGTGATCAATATGGATCAAACGCCGATCGGCCGCACGCCGCGTTCCAATCCGGCGACCTATACCGGGCTGTTCACTCCGATCCGCGAGTTGTTCGCGGGTGTTCCGCAGGCACGGGAACGGGGTTACAGTCCCGGACGATTTTCCTTCAATGTCAAAGGCGGCCGCTGCGAAGCCTGTCAGGGCGATGGTGTCATCAAGGTGGAAATGCATTTCTTGCCGGATATTTACGTTTCCTGTGATGTGTGTCATGGCAAACGTTATAACCGGGAAACGCTGGAAATTCAGTACAAAGGCAAAAACATCAACGAAATCCTGCAGATGACAGTGGAAAATGCTTTTGCCTTTTTCGATTCGGTGCCGGTCGTCGCGCGTAAGCTGCAAACCTTGCTCGACGTGGGGCTCGGCTACATCACATTGGGACAATCGGCCACGACGCTGTCCGGCGGCGAAGCACAACGTGTAAAGCTATCGCTGGAACTGTCCAAGCGGGATACCGGCCGTACGCTTTATATCCTCGACGAACCCACCACTGGCCTCCATTTTCAGGATATCGATTTGCTGCTGAAGGTATTGCACCGGCTGCGCGATCATGGCAATACCGTGGTCGTCATCGAGCATAACCTCGATGTGATCAAAACCGCCGATTGGATTATCGATCTCGGCCCCGAAGGCGGAGATGGTGGTGGCCAAATCATCGCTGAAGGCACGCCGGAAAGCATCGCAGCAAATCCAGCCAGCGTCACTGGTCAATATTTACGGCCCATGCTCGACGCAGCTAGCGGCCAGGCGAGTACAGAGGCAAGCGCGTGAATCCACGCGAACTACTGCGCAATAGTTTTCAGGTTGCGCTCGCTGCTGCCGACCCCTTGCAGATCGTTCCCTCTCATTTACCGAAACCACCCAAAGGCAAAACGTTGGTGGTCGGTGCAGGCAAAGCGGCTGCCGCCATGGCACACGCGGTCGAAACGCATTGGCCGCCGGATGCGCAGCTTTCGGGCATAGTCATCACGCGCTACGGTCACAGCCTGCCTACTGACAAAATTGAAGTCATCGAAGCAGGCCATCCTTTACCCGATCAGCACGGCGAACTCGCCACCCGCACCATGCTGGAAAAGGTGCAAACGCTCAACACCGACGATCTATTGCTGGGTTTGTTTAGTGGCGGCGGTTCGAGTTTATTGTCGCTGCCGATTGCGGGTGTCCCGATGGAGGCACTCAAGGATATTAGCCGGCAACTGCTATTGAGCGGCGCTTCGATCCAGGAAATCAATACGGTGCGCAAGCATCTCTCTGCTGTGCTCGGTGGCCGACTGGCTGCCGCCTGCCGCGCGCCGATTCATTGCCTGATCATTTCCGACGTGACGGGCGATGATCCAACCCATATCGCTTCCGGTCCCTGTGCGCCGGATCCGACGACATATGCCGACGTGCTTGTTCTGCTCAAGCAACATGCAATCAAGGTTGCTCCCAACGTGCTGGCGATCCTGCAGGAAAAAAGCCAGCACACGGAAGATGAAACACCCAAACCGGGCGACGCGGTTTTCAGGAATGTACAAAATCACGTCATTGCCACTGCGCGCCAGTCACTGACGGCTGCTGATCATTTTTTTCGCACATACAACATCACCCCATTGGTGCTAGGCGATACCGTGACGGGTGAAGCGCGTGAAGTCGCCAAAGTGTACGCGGCATTGGCAAGAGAAATCCACCGCTATGGTCAACCGTTTAAACCGCCCGTTGCGTTGATCTCTGGTGGCGAAACGACGGTCTCGGTCAAAGGCCGAGGCCGGGGAGGACGTAACAGCGAATTTTTGTTGTCGCTTACAGTCGCATTGGATGGTCTTGAAGGTATTTATGCACTCGCTTGTGATACTGATGGCATCGACGGCACAGAACATAATGCCGGGGCGATCATGGCTCCCGATACGCTAACGCGCGCCCAACAACTCGGTCTCAATCCTGCGGCCTTACTCAATGACAACGACGGTTATACCTTTTTTGAACAACTCAATGATTTAGTCATCACCGGCCCCACACGCACCAATGTGAATGACTATCGTGCAATTTTGGTTTTGTAGTAAATATGATTAACAATCAATATCTTGCTAGCAATACGATAAAGTGGTTTTGACATAACAGTATAAGGGAGCAAACCACGTTTTCAATTTTGTCGGTCCCTGGTCTATAGTTATCAGCAGTCATGTTTCACACAGAAAAATAGGGTCTGTCGCTAGATTTTCTGGACATGATCGCAATTGATGGAATGATAAGCTTTCACCGTCAGAGGATTTCCCCCTCCACATACAGCCACCGCCCAGCCTTGCGCACAAAGCGGCTGATTTCATGCAGTCGGTGAGCACGGCCATTAACTTTATAGCGTGCAATGAATTCAACGACGGCCTGATCCGGTACAGGGGAGTCATGGCGCTTCACTTCAAGGCCCAACCATTTGCTACGCGGCCCATTGTCCAATCCAAGCGAGGCCGGCCGGGTGGTGGCACACCAAGTGGCTAATAGATAGTCTTCACGGTCAAGTGTATAGGCCGTGTAACGGGAGCGCATCAACGCTTCTGCTGTGGGCGCGGTTTCTTCTTTATCCAGATAGCGGCTGCAGCAGTCGATATATTTTTTATCGCTACCACAAGGGCAGCGCATTATGCTTCCATTCATACTCAAATCCAGGATAAATGGGTTACTATAAAAAAACTTATCAGAAAGGCAAGTCAACATGTTGAGAAGCTTAAGCAAAATTCATTTTTTGAGCGTCATCGCTGCCGCGTTGTGCGCCATACTGAGCCCATTCAATCCCGCTTTTGCAGCGAATCCCATGAAGGATGCGCTAATTGAATTCAAGCGCGAGGGACAAGTGATCAGCTCTCACAGTCTTGAGGCACTCGGCAAGATGGCCCAAGCCCGGCCGCTTAAAATTTTTGAGTCACATGAGAAAAGAACACGCACTTACCAGGTTTATTCCGCCCGTGCGCTGTTCGATCAGATTTTTGGCAAAACATGGCGTTTAGCGGATGAACTCGTCTTTTTTTGCGCAGATGGTTATCAACCGAGCATTCCGGTAGCCAAATTTCTTGCGTATGATGCCTATTTCGCGTTTGCGAGTGCGGATGACATACCGTTCACGTTGGTAAACAAGCTGCAAAACAACGAGGCTGTCACACTAGGCCCGTTGTACCTCGTCTGGGACAATCTGGCAGCACGCACGTTGCTCGATGACGGGGCATCCGACATGCCCTATCAAGTGACCGGTGTCGAGCTCACCTCGTTCGCGGCACGTTTTCCGCATCTTTATCCACCCGCCGATGCTTCGCTATCCGCTCAACGCGGATTCCAGCATTTCCGCAAATATTGTCTTGCGTGCCATACGATCAACGGACAAGGCGGTGGCAAAGCGCCTGAGCTCAACTACCCGGTCAGCGTGACCGAATACATCGAGCCCCAATACCTTAAGCGCTGGATCGATCGCCCCGAGAGCATCCGCTACAACACGACCATGCCGGCACTGGGCATAGAAACGCCACGGCGTGCCGAGGTTATCGAAGAAATCATTGCTTATCTGGAAGCGATGAGCAAGCTGAAACGATCCCCTGCTGCAGTCTCCAATTGATTTTATGCGTGTAATTTATACAACTGTTCTTTATCTACTCAGAAGCAACGCATTCAATCGAACTTAGCCGATTCCATCCTGTGCTGAATATTCAGCGCAAGCTGCTTCGCGAGATTGAAGTCTATCTGATGTGTAACGATAATGGTGGCGAAGCTCTTTTTGTCACCCGTTCTGCGGCAATGGACAGCAAGGTTGTATTGGCTGTTAACGAGCGCAACATCATCTGCGCGTTGGATAATCGATCCCGTCACCTCAGCTGCAATAGCCCGATAGGCCCGATTCAGACATTCGTTTTTAGTGTTGCTCAGGGGCAAAAGCGAATAAAACAGCGAGGGCGAAGCACTCTTCACCCCACTCACGGACATAAGCAAAAAAATTGCGCCAAAGAACAACAAAAATCGCTTTAAGCTAACTAGGGGTACCAGCATAATGTTTCCTCGACAAAGACAGATTAGCAGATTAGCAGCTTCCGACAACCACGTGGATGGGCTGCCACCTCGGCAGCCCAATTATGCAGTAATCCTGCTGTCCGTGAACGTAATTTTATCGAGTGATCGCTTGGTGCAAAAAGCGCATACCTTAGCTTTTACGTTGAGTGGCGCGATAGTCAGTCAACAAACCTACCACGATGATAATCAATCCCATGCCCATATAAAAATTACGCGCCATCGGCTCATCGGCGAAACCCAGCACAAAGGGAACGGCCACAAGCGTAGGCCCGACTATACGCTCGATCCAGCCATGTACGGTAAAGGGAATGAGCTTGATCAGCCCAAAGGGGAAATCGGAAGTCAGGGTGACCGCAAGGTGCACCATTGCCAATCCATAGGCCAGCAAGGCGGGTACTTCGCTCAAGCCGAACAATACCGGTGCCAGCAAAAATAGGATAACTGTCAAAAAATCCAGATAGCCATGTTGTCGCGGGGAAATGATTTGCATAGTGATGCTCCTTTCGTAGGCGTTGATAACGCTCACCACTTTAAACAACACCCCGGTCTACGTCTGTTAGCTAGCAAACAGTGCGCAGAAAATCAACCACTCCGACATTCATACAAGCTCATGCCGCTATGCAAAGCACGATGCTTCTCAACAGGTTAATGACGGCTTCCTCTACTTTGTCCCACATCGACCGGCGTCACCAGGCTGCCGCGATTACCCCACGCATTTCTGATGAAGGAGACCAGTTGGGCTACTTCTTCGTCACGGATGATCTGCTGAAAAGGCGGCATGCCGTAGGGTTGCGGATTGGCTGCGGTCGTGGGCGGATAACCTCCATTCAATACGATACGAATGACATTGGTAGGGATCGCCATCGTCACGCTGCGATTGCCAGCCAGCGCAGGGTAAATACCAGGCGCACCTTGCCCCGACGCACCATGACAATCCTGGCAGTGTTTTTCATACAGCTTCTCGCCTTGCGCCAAGTATTTGCGGACACCCTCCGGCATTTCTGGATAGCGCACTTCAGGCGGCGCATCGCTTTCAGGCAGCGATTTCAAATAAACGGCCATCGCACGGGCATCCTCTGGCGTCAAATACTGCAAGCTTTGCCTGACCACCGTACCCATCGGCCCTGACATCATGGCGCGTTGGGTCACGCCTACGGTGAGCAGCTCGACGATTTCCTCGATCGACCAATCCATACTGCCTGCCTCCTGGCGGGTAGTCAGCGAGGGCGCATACCAGTTGGAGTCCATGATTTGTCCCTCGCTCGCATGCTCATCTTGGCTTGCCCCCAGCACATTTCTGGCCGTGTGGCAGGCATTGCAATGCCCCAATCCTTGCACTAAATAAGCCCCCCGGTTCCATTCTTCACTTTTGGTGCTATCCGGTTCATAAATACCCTGCTTGAAAAAAAGCGCACGCCAGACATACAAGAGGGGACGGTAGTTATAGGGAAAACGAATTTCATGCGGCGGGTTGCTTTGGGATACCGCCGGGATCGATCGCAGGTAGGCAAAAATAAGATCGGCGTCTTCACGTGTCACCTTGGTGTAGTCGGTATAGGGAAAAGCCGGATAAAGTAGCCGTCCGTCGCGGGATTTTCCTTCGTGCATCGCTCTCCAGAAGTCTTCTTGACTCCAGCGACCAATTCCCGTTTCGTCATCTGGCGTGATGTTAGGTGTTACGAAAGTTCCAAACGATGTCGTCAACCTGAGTCCGCCGGCAAAGGGCTGTCCGCCTTTGGTAGTATGGCAACCCAGGCAATTTCCGACACGCGCCAAATATTCGCCGCGCGCGAGCTGCTGCACAGCGGTACTTTCCGTCGCAGCATGAATTTCCATGACACCGACCATCAGGAGTGCGATCAATCCGTAGCCAGTCCCTGAAAAAACCCTTTTTATCGTTGCAACCAACATCAGAGCAGTTTTCATCGGCTGTCTCCATTCTCCAGAGCGAGATTCGCGCACCGTTGCGCCATCTCGGCAGGAAGGGCGTTGGCGGGTTCTCCTGAAGCAGGTTGAGCAGCCAGCCATTTTGCAAGCGCGTTGATTTCTTCGTAGGTCAATTGCTTGGCGATATCCGCCATACAATTCGCGATCTTCCCGCGGATCAGTCCGCCGCTATGCCAACCGCCCAATTGTGCAGCCAAATAAGTGCTATGCAAACCCAGCAATCCAGGTACAAAGGGCTCGGTACCCATCAGATCTTGACCATGACACGCGCTGCATGCGGGCACCTCTCGTTCGGGATCACCCGAATAAACCAATTTCTCGGCCAGCGCCGCTTGTGCAGGCGGGATCACGATGGATTCAGGTGGAGGATAAGGTATCTCGAGCCCAGCAAAATACTGCGCTATCTCGCGCAAATACGTATCGGACATGTTCTCCAGCAAAATGGCCATCGGTTGGTAGTAGCGGCGCCCATCCCTGAAATGCCGCAGCTGGTTATAAAGATAACCCTCCAATTTGCCTGCAATGCGCGGATAATAAGCGTCTCTGCTCGCCTTATCTTCCTCGCCATGACAAATGGTACAGGCTTTGACGCGCTCTGCCAGCGTGTTGGGAACGTCGACGGGCTGCGGTGCTTCTGCAGCTTCCGCAAAACAAGTGAAAAGAAATAGTCCAGTTAGAATAAAATATTTCATGTTGTTATTTTTGTGATGAGGAAACGCCATGCCCGACTCATTCCAGGAAGACATCTTTCGACACGGCTTTGTTATTTTGCATGAAAGTTTAAAGCAAACCGCTATTCCGGCCAAACTGATCCAAAGCTACCTTGCTACCCTTTACCAGGCAGACATCGATACAGACAAGATGACGTTACGAATTGGCGAACATTGCGAGTCCTTGTCTCACCTCCTGTCCACAAAGGCAGTGCAGTGCGCGCTGTATATTACGGCTTGCAATCCCCGCAGCCGACCTCGCCCGCAGCAAATAAACGAGTTGGCTAATCATCGCTTATACAGTTGCCTCTTCCGCTACACCGATAATATTTTTATCGGAAGAAGTTTGGATCCTGCCGAAAAATGGCCAGCCGAACCCAGCTTTCTTGCCCTAGGCATCGACTTGGTCACCGCCAAGATTCTGGGTCGCCACTTCGACCAGAACGCGCTCGTGTGGATTAATGACGATGCCATTCCCAGGCTAGTACTGTTACGTTGACCGCGCTACTGAAAAAGCCAATCCTCATCCTTCGCGCACGATTGCCTGCTTGAGCGTCTCGATTTGTGGCTGGTTGAGCGTTTCGGTCTTGAGCAATTCCTCGGCAGTTTTATCCAATAACGCACGGTTCCTGCGAAGTATGCCTACCGCCCGTTCGAGCGCCTGATCAACCAATGATCGCACCGCGGTATCGATTTTGTTGGCGGTTTCCTCGCTGTAGTCGCGGCTTTGCGGCACCGGAAACCCCTGTTGCAAAAACGCGGAGCGTTCGCGGTCGTAGGCCACATGACCCAACGCATCACTCATGCCATAGCGCAACACCATGGCACGGGCAATATCGGTCGCACGCACCAGATCATCCGACGCGCCGGTTGACACTTCATTGAACACCACTTGTTCGGCTGCCCGTCCGCCCAGTAGCACCGCCATTTTATTCTCCAGTTCTACCCGTGTCATCAGAAAACGATCCTCGGTCGGCCGCTGAATGGTATAACCCAATGCACCCACGCCTCGTGGAATGATCGACACTTTGTGCACCTCATCGGTCCCGGGCAATGCCAACGCGACCATGGCATGCCCCAGTTCGTGAAAAGCGACCACGCGGCGTTCATTGGGATTGAGTAAGCGGTTGCGCTTCTCGAGACCGGCCACAATCCGTTCGATCGCATTATTGAAATCGTCCATCGTCACGGCAGAGGCTTTACGCCGGGTAGCCAACAGCGCCGCTTCATTGACCAAATTAGCCAGATCAGCGCCGGTAAAGCCTGGCGTGAGTGCCGCAATTTGCTCCGGCTTGACATCGGTATTCAACTTCACTTTTTTCAAATGGACCGCCAGAATCTGCTCACGTCCCACTTTATCGGGCCGATCGACCAACACCTGCCGGTCGAAGCGCCCCGCGCGCAGCAATGCGGCATCGAGAATTTCAGGGCGGTTGGTCGCTGCCAGCAAGACGATACCACTTGCAGGATCGAAACCATCGAGCTCCGCCAGCAACTGATTGAGCGTTTGTTCTTTTTCATCGTGTCCACCCAAGCCGTAGGCGCCTCGCGCGCGCCCCAATGAATCAAGCTCATCGATGAAAATAATCGCAGGCGCCATTTGACGAGCCTGCTCGAACAGATCACGCACCCGAGCGGCCCCCACACCAACGAACATCTCGACAAATTCCGACCCTGATATCGAGAAGAACGGCACACCTGCCTCACCTGCCACCGCTCTTGCCAGCAAGGTTTTACCGGTTCCGGGTGGGCCAACCAGCAAGATGCCCTTGGGCACCCGTCCCCCCAGGCTGCTGTAATCCGCTGGATTCTTTAGAAAATTAATGATTTCGAGCAGCTCTTCCTTCGCCTCATCGACACCCGCCACATCGGCAAACGTGACTTTGGTTTCCTTCTCGACATACACCTTGGCGCGGCTCTTGCCAATCGACATCAACCCTCCGCTCATGCTACCGCTCATGCGGCGGATAATGAACAACCAGATTCCGATGAACACGGCCATGGGCACGATCCAGGACAGCAAATCACGCAACCAGGTGCTCTTCACGACCCCCGTATAGGTCACGTTATGCTTATCAAAAATCTCTGCCAGCTCGGGCTCGACCCGGGTTGTGACAAATTCCTTAAACCCTTCCGAACTTGCTTCTTTAAGCGTGCCGTAAATATGGTTCTCCGTAATCGCCACCTCAGCCACGCGCCCTTGCTCGAGCAGCGTTTGGAAACGGCTATAGGGAATGGGTTCAATACGAGTATATTGGTTGTACAGATTCTGCAAAAACATCATGCCTAGAATGGCAATGACGATATACCAAAAATTGAACTGCACTTTCTTGTCCATTACATTGCTATCCATCAGCATTCACCTTCTTTATTGGAAAACGTTTCATTGTCGCAAGAATCGACCAGACGAGACAGATCGGATTATGATCATGCCCACTATCTATGATCTCAGTCTGTCAGAATCAATCCCATTCAGTCTAAAAATAAACTATTTTTGGATGATTGCATGTAACAGAGCGCGAATTGGCAGAAGACGGTCATAGTCAAGCAATAGCAAATGGAAAGCGCTCCTTTGTGCACCGCTATTATGCTGCCACAAGCAGAAAATAAGTACAAAGAACAGCTTCTATGTTGTGATGCTATAGGGAGCAGCGGTAGTTTTTTTAATGTAAATGATGCAGCGATAATGGCTACTTGACCAGGCGCGAGCCCAATACGCCATGTTATCAATCGATTCTCCATCTCCATCAAATCGCTTTTGGCAACTCACTGAGTTTTCATTGCCTCAGCAAAAACGCGGCTTGCTGTGCTTTGATAATAGCGATTGCTCGTTCGCGGTGAACGCCAGATTTTTCAAGTCTCTCGACTAATTTGTGTGTGTCAAACGTATCGTTTGTCTTATCGCTATCCTATCCAATAGGAATCAACATATTCATTGTGCACAGTAAACAAACCTTTTTCCATTATCTGGAATGGTAACTCCCCGCTTCATCGCTTGTGTCCGACCTGCTACACAGAAAATTATGCCTGCTTGGTAATACGACAAAATCAATTCAGATGATCAAATTTTAACGTACCGCCCTGATTGAGGAATTCCAGATCCAGCTCCCCGCTCGGTGTGCTTGGTATGCCCGCTTTCGCATGGGCTTGCGCCAAATCACCGAGGCGGGGCAAATGCTGTATGGATAAAAGCTGGCAATAGGCAGCTTGCAGTGCACCGATATCGCGCAGCTCAACAAAAGCGTCGCCAGTCAGCGTATTTAGCACTGCTTCGTCGACACGATACAAACCAGCGATTTGCTGCTCATTGGCACTGTGTTGGACTTTGATCGTCCAAGGCTGGATCAGATCATATTTCTGCAAGGCGGCACAGATACGTTTGGTTGCCTCGCGGGCAGTTGCCACCCGCTTCAGAAATTCGAGGACATCGAGAACGGATTTAGCCGGGTTGCCTTCATCATCAAAAAAACGCTCGCCGTCAGGATCATCAGTGATGACACCGCTACCTTCATTGATGCACAACACTTGCTTGCCATCGCTCGTATTCGCTAACAAAAAAGGGTAGCCCCGATACGCTGCAGGAATATAGCTAGCCAGCCAGCTCCCATCCTTGGCCACCAAAAGATTTTTTCCCGCCGCAAGCCCCTGCACCGCCACCATGACGAAACTCGACTCAACCGCTACAAAACCAATCGGCAACGCCATGACTGCCTTGTACAACTCAGCCGCCACAATAGGAACAACCGCGTCATTTGCAGCAAAATCGTAGTGACGGTAAGGCCGCCAGCGCTGCAGCGCATGGCGGCTTTTTGATAAGGGTTGAATTGCATTCTCAGTCATATCAACGAATCAAGGTAAGTAGTTAGCAAAACATTCAATTGAGCCCAATGATATCACTCAACTGGCGTACTATCGCGCTGTTTACTCGTTTTTTTTGGAATCGTATCTGGCACGATAGCCTGTGGACAGGGTGGCAAATGCACCTAGATCGGCCATCCGGTGCAAAATGTATACTCCGCCTACCACACCTTATCTCACCCCTGCCAAGGCTTCCCTGAGAGGAGCCGTTTTTAAACATCCGGACAGAATAAGCGGAATATCACTTACCCTACTTCCGGTTACAACACCCAATCAAATAACCTGCAACGCCTTCAGCATCGGCAAGCGTTTTTCAGCAAATTCGCTGGCCTGCCGGCTAAGCTCGGCCAGGCTTTCACCCTCGGATTCAATGACTTTTCCTTCCTTCGTCAGTCTTTGATTCAATATAGCCAAATGCTGCCATGCGAATTGCGCCCAGTCGCCTGGTGTTTTCTTACCCTGATGGCGAGCCAGTAAGAAGAGCTGCTGGAAACGATTGACAGAAACGCCCCCTCCCGTGAGCGGGCTGGCAAGATAAGCGAAATCGTTGCTGCCACGGCACTTGTTCATCAAATGAAGGTTGAGCTTATCCGTGCTACGCTTCGCTTTTGACGCCGAAACCTCTTCCTGCACCAGCGTGACATCCCCCTTGCCGATCAAAATCATCATTGCTTGCAAAACTTGCGAAAATACGATGTTCTTACTCTGAACTGCCTGCTCGATCTGTCCCAATGTGCGCGGCTTGTAATCAGCCAGCAAATCGAGAATCGGCACATAGACACCCACATTCAACGTCGCTTCACCTAACGAACCGGTCACTTTTAGCTCGACCGCTTCGCGTGAGCTGCTCAACACTACGCGCTGAGCGCGTAATTGTTCTCCCCGCTCAATCAGATCAGTACGCCGCGCTCCCTTTATCCAATAATCCCGCCTGAATTGGGTATTACACATAAAATCGCGCGTCATTTCCCGGAAAACCGGATCAGGAATAGTGCGTAGGAATTGCTGCTGACTTTCCGAAAGATTCACCGCATCGACATGGTCCGTATAATGTGCAGAACAGGCAAAACTCAGCTTGGCTGCCGCCAGCCAATCATGCATCCGTGTGAAGGACATCGGATGCCAGTCGCGGTTAAAGTATTCATGCGCTAAATAATTACGGTTCTGCTCTTTCATTTTCTTGATGCGTTCGGCCACCTGCGGGTTCACCCGACTGTAGAGCGGGTTGGTAGCCAATAGGCGGTCTGCGAAATCGAGCGCTGCATCGATGCGGCTGATAATTCCTTGACCGCTTGCTCCCATCACCTCCGCATATTCCGTAAGCAGATCACGCATCGGCAGCATCGATGCCCAACCAGGTTGTGTGTTATAACTGATATAAAGCACGCCCCCGACTTTCAGTTTGCGGCGGACGAAATCGACGACGATGGACCGGTTCTCATCGGAAATCCAGCTCCAAATGCCATGCAGCCCGATGTAATCAAACTCGGGCAGATCGGAACGGTGAGCAAAATCGGCAAAAGCCTCGTCGTAAAGCTGCGCCCCCGAACCCGCTACTGCCGCGAGTTCACGGGCAAAATGGGCTTGGGCGGGATTGAAGTCAGTACCGTACCAATGCCCCGTGGAAGCTGCCGCATGGATACCGATGCTCATACCCTGACCAAAACCCAGCTCACAAGCTGTTTCTACCTTTGGAAAAACCAAACCCGCTGCCAGAAAAGGCAAGCTGAGACGCAATGGATTGAGCTCCGCATAGTACCCATAGGTGTAGCCAACATCGGCCATATAACCGGCCGTCCAATCTGTCATAAAACCCTCTTTCAAAAATAGTGGTCAATCGTTTTTTTAATGCATATTATCCTCATTGCAGCTTAGTTCTGGAATGAAGTTCAAACTTTTCCGACCCAATTATTCCTCGACCGGCCTATTATAACGAGCATCCAGACATCACCGCTCAAGCCACGTGGGCTGAGTACTGCCTTTCTACTCATCATTTTGGAAGATTTATGGAGGTCGCTGGAATCTGCCGTGCATGAATGAGCTCCGTCATGAGGGAAGTACTGCAGGGGTTCATCGTGCTTTAGTTTCTGAGAGCAGATATCCTTACCGACAAGCACTCGAGCGTCTGGAACCGTTATCCTCATGCATTATTGCTATCTTTACCAGGGTTGTAGGGCAATAAACAAGTCGCGCTACGCGATCTTCTTGATTTTTTTTGCAGTACCATACTCGTTGTTTATTGCACTTGCACGGACTAGGATTTAATTGCGGCAACAACCAGACCACCGATAGCAAGTGTCATCGCAAACGACCAGATCATAAAACGATTGATACGTGTTGATCAGCGCCTCGAAATGCTTATCTATCTGCTCAAACCGTTCCCCCATCTGCTTGAATCTCTCGAACTTCAGCCCGCGTTGATGCTTTAATTCCTATTGTTTTCAGACAAAAACATAGCATACTAAACGATACAAAACCGCCCCAGCAAATTTCTCCCGTTCAGCTTCAGATAGGAAGCGAAGTGGTGAAATAAACTTTACGCAGAGTTCACCGTTATTCTTGCCAGGCAATGGTTGGCTTCGGTCACTTTGTTGATCGCCCAGGTTCTTCGCTCGTTTGAGCGGTGCCAGCGCGCCGCACGGTATTGCTGGCAATGACGCAATGCCAAATCACGTCCTTGCGCCGGGTTGCCTGCAACATCTAATGCGAAATCCGGAAAACAATGAGTCAGAAGCTGAAACAAATCACTGCTCAGCAAAGGTGCGTCCAGCGCGATTTCACTGGGCCGGAATTCGCCGTGCTGTGTAAGGGCGATCATGTAGTTGGTCACCGATTGAAACCGCACATTCCCCCCTGGTACGACGGTAATGATTGGAAAATAGGGCGCCAATGCCGGCACGATGTGATTGGGAAAAATGTGCGCCTGCCAGTAGCGTGCCGCCACTCGGGCGAAATGGCCATAATCTTCAAGAGGAACGAATCGCGCTTGCTCCAAAGGTAGAATCTCGACCTTGGGCTTGGTGCTGACCACGGTATCATTGGATACATCGACATAGAGCGTGCCGAGCAGAAACGCATTTTGAAAATACTCACCGCGCAAATCGCCCCACACCTGCCGCATGCTCCCACCATGACGCAGAAACGCGATCAAAGCCGTATAACCTTCTGCCGAAGCACCGTCTAGTCCGGAAAGACCATTTTGTTCCAGATACTGCTGCACCGCTTTAGAGATTTCAAGACACTGACCAAGCGGATAGGGTTTGCCCCATTTGCTAGGCTGAGCACGGCTCAATTCAGGATCAAGGATGTTGCGCACAGTGAGAAAAAATGCCTCCAAATTAGCAAGCGCAGGCGTCAGGAATTGATGGGTCAATACCTGTTCGCTTTGCCAATCGGGTACACGCGGTTCATTTGGCAGAAGTGGTCTGCAACCAGTCATCAGTAGTAAAGGGAAAAAGATGGTGAAGGTTAAGTGGTTAAGTATGACGGGCACATATAAAGGTGCGCCTGAAGTTAAAAAAAATGCTTTAGCACCGGTTTTTCATAGCAGCTTCAGATCTACTACCAAGTGGTAAAGTAAATGAGCGAAACGCATTGTCCGAGGATTATTGCCTTACGCGAGTTTAACGGTGTTTATATCACGCTACCTTAACACCCTATCGCATCCATAAGTAACCCAAGCCATAAAGCCCGCAAAACCCGTCTACATCATTCCAAATGGCAAACTATTCAGTATTTCCAATGCTCCCACAATCACATCTTAATCTGTTTGTAATTCCATACATCCAAAGAGGTAAAGCGATGCTGGGTTCTCCCCCTTAAACGGCATCGCATATGCCAAACCCAGAATTTTAGCAAATCAAAAAGCGGGGAAATTATGAATATAACATGAGTTGGGATTGATTTGGCGAAGCAGGTATTTCAGATACTTGGTATAGACAGGACGAAAAAAGTACCGATCCTGAGACAATCTGTGAAGCCGTTAACCGACCGATGTTGGCGGGACAGAAAGGACTGCGTCTGTCATTGGCAGGCACCCATGGCAAGTTGCCGCTTCTGTCTTCCCCTGGCCGCAAAGATGCAGCTTGCCGTCAGCGCCGCCAATCATCGTGGCTAATCGCATGTATCTGTTGATTAACCGCTACGACCGCTTGCGTCAGTCCAGTGGTGCTTTGGAACATCAGAAATAATTATTACGGAAATAACATCACTCAGCACAGACTGACAACCCTCATATTAGCATTTGATTACGCTCGTTCTTTCCAAAAAATACTCGATTTGATGATTTCAAAGTGTCTAGCAACACGACATCATCACTGGCAAGATATAAACTTGAGAAAGTTATTGTCGTAACAACAAGTAGTCACAATCCAAGGAGAGATATCAATGGCTCGCAGTCCACTGTTTCGTTCATTGCTCAGCATGCTTTCTCAGGTGCAATTCCCTAGTAAACCCAACCAAGCCCTCATAAACTTTAAGCAATCAAGACGTAAATTCATTGTTCGCGGGGCCACGCTGATCGGAAGTACAGCGTTAATTCAACCCACTATGTCATGGGCACTTGCAGGTGGAATCAGTAAACAACGGCCGTCTGATCTTGATATTGCAGTTGTCGGTGCAGGTTTGGCTGGATTGAGTTGTGCTTATGAATTGAAAAAAAATGGTATCGCCGCTCAAATTTTCGAGGCTTCCTCACGTAGTGGGGGACGTTGCTATTCGATGGGACCTGGTTTTCCAGGACCGGTAGACTTCGCTGGACAGACAATCGAACGTGGCGGTGAATTGATTGATACAGGGCATAAGGCAATGATTGGCTACGCGCGCGAGTTCGGTCTGACGCTGGAAGACGTTGGCAAGCAGCCAGGCGAAATCGCCTATTATTTTGATGGCCAGCATTATCATGAAAGTGCGATCGTTGAGGAGTTTCGCGCTTTTTTCAAACAGATGAACAATGATTTGCGATCGATTGGCGCACCGACAGCAAGCAGCCATACCGAACTCGACCGTGCGTTTGATATGATGTCGCTGGCTGAGTATTTGGATTCGCGGGGTGCAGGCCCGTTGTTGAGAAAAGTGCTGGACGTCGCTTACAACATCGAATTCGGTCTGGAAACCAGTGAACAAAGCGCACTGAACTTGTTGCTTTTCATGCATGCCGATCGCCGCTCACGCTTTCAACCTTTCGGTGTCTTCAGCGACGAGCGATATCATGTGGTCGAGGGAAATCAGGCCATCGTCACTGGACTGGAAAATGCACTCACCTACCCGATCGAATTTGAGCATCGCTTGATACATCTATCACGATTGAGCGATGGACGCATTGAACTGACATTCGATTGTGACGGTATTTCCAAGGTTACGCGACATGACGCTGTTGTTCTGACCCTTCCTTTTTCAGTCATGCGCGATGGTCAAGTAGAATTTGATACCAATCTGCAATTACCCCCATGGAAACGCTATGCCATCGAAAATTTACGCTATGGGACCAATAGCAAAATGATGATTGCTTTCAATGGCAGACCGTGGCAACAACATGGCAGTAACGGCGCATCGTATAGTAATCTCCCCAATCATCAAACGACATGGGAAACACAACCTACCTTTGCGACCGAGACACATGGAATATTGACCGATTATTCTGGGGGCTTGCGTGGCGCCACACTCAATCCGGCCGATCCGCAATTTGCAGCTGAGCGCTTTCTCGGCGATCTTGAAAAAATTTATCCAGGAACAATGTCGATGGCCAGACGAACAGCGGACAATCAATGGGTAGTTCATCTAGAACACTGGCCCTCTAACCCTTTTTCTAAAGGCAGTTATGTATGCAATCACCCTGGCTACTTCACGACTATTGCCGATAATGAAGCGAAGACCATTGATAATATCTATTTCGCTGGCGAGCATACGAGCTCATTCTATGAGTGGCAAGGTTTCATGGAAGGCGCCGTCCTATCCGGGAAACGCGTTGCGAAAGAAATTGTCACCGCAAGTGGAAAACAAAGATTACTTTGACGGTGCAGCCCCGCAAATAACATCATTCCATTCGCTCACTATCACTTACTTTGTGATACTGCCGCGGCTGAAAAAAAACAGGACCTTCTCGATAACAGCCACATAGCCACCATTTTGGCTATACTATCACCCTGTTGAGTTGAGGGAAGCACGATGGTGCTGCGAGCAACCCTTCGCTGGGAATGCACGACTGACGAGCAAATAGGGGGTACAAATGAGCAAACCTGCCACAAGCTGTTCGAACTATATTAAATTCTCATGGTTTTTGCTTATACAGATACTGTTATCACCTATTAGCGGTCAAACAGCCTCCACGCTTACCGTTAAAAACATCATCGCATTACTTGAGCTTGATCAGGATCAGATCGCTAATCTTGAACAAGGTAAAATCATTGCCTTCGAAGTCAAAGAAAGTTCTCCCAAAGAATTGGCGGGAGGGCTAGCAATATACCTACCATCGCCCCCCGCAAAGCTTGTGACTTTCTTCAAAAAAGGAGACATGGCGACGATCGATCCAGATGTTTCAGCCTTTGGCGAAATTTCGCCAAAATCCGGCAAAGAGGCTTTCAAAGGATTTGTTTTTACACCACAGCAGCATGATGAAGTTCAGCATTTGCTCAACACTGAACCAGGTGATCAATTTAATTTGTCATCAGAAGAAATCCACGGTTTTGCTGCACTCAGGGAACAATTGACGAACAGCAACAAAGTGTCTTCCGTTTCGAAAGTTTCGCAACACTACCAACACATCTTATGGAATCGCTGGAATGCCTATCGAAACAAGGGACTGGCCGGTATCGTACCTTATGCACGTGAAGAGACAGAATCCAGCCCTGCCGAAGAGTTACGCAGCGCAGCAGTTAATAGCCAATTACTGGCGCTTTTTTCCCCGGCTTTGCAACAAGCTTGGCTCAACTATCCCAGCCAGCTCCCGAAAGGGGCAGAGGAACGTTTTTTTTGGCTTAACCGCCAAGTCAATGATCGGCCTACCGCTATACTGAGTCATCGTATTTTGCTGGCTTCCGATGCTTCCTCGGTCATTATTACCAGACAGTTCTTTGTAGGCCATTCCTACAACTCCAGCCATCTCATTGTGGGCTGCTTACCTTATCGTGAGGGTGCTATCGTTTTCTATACACACCGAACGTATACTGATCAGGTCACGGGCCTTGGTAATAATTTAAAACGCAGCATCGGCCGTGAGCAAATGAAGAAACAAATGGTCAAAAATTTAAAAGGATTGCGTTCGGCGGTGAAACGTTTATAGGCGTGACTGCGCACGAGAGTTTATGTGTGAGTCTCTGAATCACGAATAAAAGAGCCAAAAAGTCATTTTTAATTTCCATTAGATACGATCAATAAGATATACAACAGGAAACACTAACATCATGAAAAAAAACTTATTCATTACGTTATTGTGGATAGTATGTCTAATCACCGCGTCCACTCATGCCAGTGATGACGCGATTGATAATCTGCGGCAAACGGGCAAGGCATTTGCCTCAGTGGCACGTGCAGTATCCCCATCTGTCGTGTATATCCAAGTTGAAGGAAAAACATCCAGCGGAAGCTCACCGTTTTCCTCACCCTTCAAAGATGAGTGGCCGTTTAGCGACGATTTTTTCAGGCATTTTTTTGGTGACCGCCTACCGGGAATACCGCGTATGCCGCCTTCTGGCAAGCCACGAGAAGAGCGCCGTATCATCGGTCAGGGATCTGGCTTTGTTTTTACAACCAAGGACAAATTACTGTCCGATAAAGCTTATATCCTCACGAATAACCATGTAGTCGAAAATGCGGATAAGATTCGAGTACGGTTCCAGAATGGGCGTGAATTTGAAGCCAAGATTACCGGCCGAGATCCCCAATCTGATATAGCAGTCATCGAGGTAGAAGCAAGTGATTTGCCTGCATTACCGCTCGCAGATTCATCAGAATTGGAAGTTGGCGAGTGGGTCGTCGCAATTGGAAATCCATTTGGCCTCAGCCATACCCTAACGGTCGGTGTCGTTAGCGCCAAGGGGCGAACCAGTATCGGCATCAATGACTACGAAGATTTCATCCAAACCGATGCTGCCATCAATCCTGGCAATTCAGGCGGGCCCTTAGTCAATTTGGACGGTGAAGTCGTCGGTATCAATACGGCCATCTTTAGCCGAAGCGGGGGTTATATGGGCGTTGGGTTTGCCATCCCCAGCAATCTAGCCAAGGCGATTGCCAATCAGTTAATTGAGAAAGGTGAAGTAACACGGGGTTACTTGGGTATCGTGATTCAACAATTGACATCCGATCTGGCTGAATCTTTTGGAATCGATTCACTGCAAGGCGTACTCGTCAGTGATGTCAGCAAGCAATCACCAGCGGAAAAAGCGGGGTTGCGTCAAGGCGACATTATTGAACGTTTCCAAGGCGACCCCGTGAAAGATGTCGGTAATTTTCGTAACCGCGTAGCGCTGACTGCTCCTGGAAGCAAAATAGAGCTCACCATTCTGCGAGATGGCAAACGAAAAACCGTTGAAGTCACTATCGGAAAACTCGCCAAGGGCCAACACCTCACAGAAGCAACCTCAGAACGCGCGGAAGATATCGGACTGACCGTACAGACCTTGACACCCCAGTTGGCGGAACAGTTTGATGCAACTGTTGGAGAAGGTGTCATCGTTACAGAAGTCAGGCCAGGTTCCGTTGCCGCCATGGCTGGGATCAGACAGGGCACAATCATTCTCCAGGTTGACCGCAAACAGGTGAATAGTGTTGACGCCTTTCAGCAAGCCATTAAGGAAAGTATTAGGAACAAACGCTTGCTATTGCTTGTCCGGGAAGGTGGCATTCAACGCTTCGTTGTACTGAACTGGTAGTCAATACAGCCATACAGGGCGTTCTACCGAGAGCTTGTGAGCCTCGCTTTTCAACAAGCTCTCATTTAAGCGAAAAATATTCATTCATCAGGAGAGTTGATTTGAATCGGCACATGCTATGTACTCTGGTCTCAATTTGTATCGGCCTGACACAAGTGACGAGCGTATGGAGCGCGCACGAAGAAAGAGAGAATCAAGCACGCGCCAGATCTGCGAGCAAACTGGGCATACTTGATGAGTTCAATCGCTCCATTACTTCGCATACTTTAAAGATAGGCGAAACTGAATTGAAGTATACGGCCACCGCCACATCGATCACGGTCAATGACAAACAATCTAGACCTATGGGCCAAATCTTCTACGTTGCGTATACGGCCAAACCTCAGGACGGACAATCACGGCCGCTCACCTTCGTATTCAATGGAGGGCCGGGGGCGGCATCTGCCTATCTGCACCTTGGCGCACTTGGGCCACGGCGTGTTGTATTTAATGCAGATGGGAGCGTGCCTCCCATGCCCGCCCGGATCGCAGATAATGCGAAAAGCTGGCTGGCATTTACCGATCTAGTATTTGTCGACCCTGTTGGAACAGGTTATAGCCGCGAAATCAAGCAGGGTAAAAAAGGAAATCAGGGCAAAGAAGCAAACCAGAATTCATGGCATTCCAAGAATGCGCCTTTGTCATCGAAAGTCTGGGGTGTTGAAGAGGATACCCAGTCCCTTTCCCACTTCATTCGCGCCTATCTCACCAAAGAGAATCGCTGGCTATCACCGATTTATCTTGTTGGCGAAAGCTACGGCGGATTCCGCGTCGCGCGACTATCTAAACGTTTGCAGACCAATTTCAATATCGCACCCAGTGGGTTGATTCTTATCTCACCCGTGCTTGATTTCAGTTTTATCTGGGGAAATGAACGAAGCCTCTGGCCATGGGTAGCCCTATTGCCAAGCTACGCGGCCGTTGCAGCCCACCATGAACGCAGTGATCAAATCCATTACAAGGCAGATAATCCCCGTGCCTCCCTTGGGGAAGTAGAGCGCATCGCCTTATCTGATTTTCTAAGCGGGTTGGCGACAGGCACATTCTCGGGTAACTGGCTCGATCAAACCAGTAGATTGACCAGCCTTGACAATGACACCTTACGACGCTGGGTGGGGCGCGTTCCACCCGCCCGTTTTACCAAGGTTTTACTAGCTGACCGGCACCGTGTATTGAGTCTGTATGATGGATCGATTGTGTCGATAGATCCAGAACCCGCATCACATTTGCTCACAGGCCGCGATTTATATCTTGATCGTCTCAATGTGCCAATGACGACAGCGTTTAACAGTTACATCCAGGAACAGCTGCATTTTAGGACCGACCTGCCTTACTTATTATTAAATAATGACGTTTTCGACTCGTGGAACTGGCGCTCCGGGATTCGGGGCCGGCAAGGTTTTGTCGAAGCAGCTTCAGATCTTAAACAAGCCATGAGCTTGCATCCTGATATGCGCGTACTCATCATGCACGGTGTATTTGATCTCGTGACACCTTACTATGCTTCTGAAATCATCATCAAACAAATGGCGCTTGATCCGCAAATAAGCAAAAACGTTCAGCTTAAAGTTTATCACGGCGGGCACATGCCCTATCTGCAGGAGCGTACATTTCATCACATGTATGAGGATACCGCGCGTTTTTACAAATCACTACCTTAACGGTGACCACCATAAAGCTTGTCATAATGTAGGCGTCCCTGTATACCCTTTAATCAGTGCGGCATAAATAGCCTGATTCAGGATGGCTTGGAAGAAACTTCCTTCATCGGGATAAAAAGTACTTGCTGCCCCATTTAAGCCAGGCTGATCCGCTGATGTTCGGATAATCTCCATGCATAACGTTGCGCTACTTTTTTACGGAAATGCCTTGTGCCGCTGCTGACCAAACGATGTGCCCCGCGATTTGAGGGATACAATAATTAGCCCAATCTTCAGGCAAGATATAAGAAAGTGGCGCTGCCTCCATCTGAAGCAATAACTGCCAATTTGAACCGATACGTTTAACAGGAAACGCCAGTGTCATGCAAAGGTTGTTCTTTTCCGTCGCAAGCCTAATCCATTCCAGTCTATCGGTTCCACTAGCCGAGTAGGTGCCCAGCGCCCAACACATTCTGGCCAGATCCAAATCACCCGGATTCTGTGCTTGCGCGTTTTCAACGATTTTCTGTGCATCGGCTACCCGATCGATCATCGCCGGCAAAATGGTGCTTTGTGCCCAATCGAACTCTCTTCTCATCCAGGTAGCGTCGTTGGATATTTTTGTAAGAATTGGGATAAAAACTTCGCAGTCACCAATGCGAAGGGGCAACGCGTCTGTTAGGTTCTGACCCAGCAGCGATGTGAATCGTCTTCCATGTAAACGTGGTAACCGTGTCCGGATAAATAAAAATTGAGGCGATCAGCGCTTACCAGCTGCTTGATCATCGCCTGTGTAGCCATGTTTACGGTGATAGATGTGGCTTATAATCTGTAAAACGAAGTATCGATAAAAATTTTAACGACCACCGCCCAACCCAACGATTGGCGTGTTCAGTTGATTTTTTCGCAGTCTTTTAGATCGTACCGATTGTCTTGTCCATTAAGATAAGGATTGGCATGCAATACGCAATAACCCTATAATTAATCGTATTATGATCTCATCATGTTGATAATACAGATAACCGCATAATTCCGGATGAACAGAATTCTTTCGTCACTGCTGTCGTATAGTCTGCTAATGAGTCTGATTGGCGCTCTTACCCTTCTGAGCGGATGCCAGTCATTTATGACCAAACTATCAGCAGATTCGCCTGCGCCAGCAACCCTTTCACTGCCTATTCCAATCGCCAGTCACGAATTTAGCTTTGACCCAGCCCGCGAAGATGTCGTCGGTACGCTACAAGTCATTACTGTCCGTGATGAAGATACCCTTTCCGATATCGCACGGCGTTTCAATCTTGGCTACGAAGAAATCGTAAGTGCCAATCCTGGTGTCGATCCTTGGTTTCCGAAAGCAGGCACCGAAATCATCATTCCTACCCAGTTCGTATTACCAGATGCACCCCGGACAGGTATCGTCGTCAACCTCGCGGCGATGCGGCTGTATTATTTCCCGAAAGCCAAAGCCGGCGAACTGCAGAAAGTGATTACACACCCACTCGGTATCGGACGCGTAGAATGGAAAACACCGGAAGGCACGACCCGCATTACCGCCAAACAGGAAAATCCCCCTTGGATACCAACACCTTCTATTCGTAAAGAATACGCAAAAAATGGCAATCCCCTGCCTGCCATCGTCCCTCCTGGGCCAGACAATCCGATGGGTACTCATGTACTGAGACTCGCATGGCCGAGCTATGCCATTCATGGCACCGACAAACCCCCGAGTATTGGTTTGCGCGGCAGCCA
The DNA here is from genome assembly GCF_003051105.1 of Nitrosomonas nitrosa. Taxonomy (GTDB): domain Bacteria; phylum Pseudomonadota; class Gammaproteobacteria; order Burkholderiales; family Nitrosomonadaceae; genus Nitrosomonas; species Nitrosomonas nitrosa. The sequence goes on from NZ_QAOO01000017.1 coordinate 57,312, forward strand.
TGGCTGCTTGCGCATGTATCCCGAAGACATCGCGCATATCTACACCGAGGTTTCGGTTGGAACGCCGGTGCGTGTGGTCAATCAACCCCGATTGTTGGGTTGGCGAGGACAGACACTTTATTTACAGGCTTATCCTATTCTGGAAGACGATAAGCGCGATCACAACAAGCTGTTCAAGAAATCGCTTGCCACCACCCTCCGTTCAACCCCCAAAGCAAAGCTCGATGCACGCCCCCAAGCCACGATCAACCCGATTCTGCTAGAAGAGGTGATCCAGAACCCGCGCGCACTCGCCGTCCCGATCACTTACCAGCATCTCACGCTGCAAGCTTATCTTGATCATGCTACACGTGTGCAGAATACCCTACCGCTCAACGCTACTTGGGATGGCGATATGAGCAAGCAACTCACGGTAACCGAGGTGCTCGAGATGGCGGAAAATGAGCCTTAGTCATCATCATTGAGACGGATGCCTCGTTTCGGTGACCGTGTACACTGTTTTTTGCTTGGGAAAAGCGTTCTCCGCCACAAAACTAATCAATTGGCCTGAGTATTTCCGCCACACGAATTCTTAGAGCAGGAATGAGCTCCTGCTCAAACCACGGGTTACGTTTGAACCATCGGTTATTACGTGGGCTTGGATGTGGAAGCGGTACAACCGTCGGCCAGCTCTTCCGCCAATCCCGCACAGTCTCGGTTAGCGACAGACCGGTACCGCCACTTTGTTGGGATAGATGATAAGCCTGTGCATACCGCCCGATTACTAGCATGAGCTTGATATTTTGCAGATAGGACAGCAATACTCCCCGCCATGCTTCGGCACATTCGGACCGTGGCGGCAAATCGCCTGATTGACCTGCACCGGGATAACAAAATCCCATAGGCAGGATAGCCACGCACCTGTCATCATAAAAGGTGCCGCGCGAGATACCCATCCACGTGCGCAGCCTGTCACCGCTTGGGTCGTTGAATGGAATACCCGTTTCGTGAACCTTCTTACCAGGGGCTTGCCCTGCGACCAAAATGCGGGCTGATTGGTGGAGCTGGAAGACAGGACGCGGGCCGAGCGGTAAATGACCTGCACACAATGTACAAGCACGTACTTTATTGATCAGCGAGGCTAAAGCAGTCATGAAATACAATCTAATGGTCTGCACGTCAGTACGTAAGCGCATTCAGCCACGGTTGCCCCATCAGCGCTATCCATAGCCACGATTCGCTGTCATGATTCAACAATTGTTGATTGCTATCATTAACGAAATGGCTGTGCAAGCTCGCATCGTTCACTCACCCACTGGCCGATGGTATCGGCATGGCTATTGATCGGCGCACCTTGAACAACGCCATCAAATTCTGTTCGTCCCGTAAAACTTTCCGGATTGGTGAACGTTCCCTCGGCATAGCCGTTTCCTTTAAATTGGGGGTTATCGCATGTGAGTGCTATCTGATAGCGATTCCCAGTACGTGCCGCATCTTTAACCGTACAACCGGACTGATTATCGTAAAAATAGGTAGGCACGTCCTGCTTGGCCATTTCCGGGGTAATACAAACTTGAGAAGTCGCTGCTCCATTGTGAATTTGTGGCATTTCCAGGCCATATTGCTTGACTAGCCGATTGAGCTGTTCCATTTGTTCCGCAGGGATATGGGGTACCAACGCCAATAAGTCAGACCGGGTCTTGACCTCCCACAGTCCTGGGCGAACAATATTTTCCGCCCAGCAAGTCGCAGACAGAACGCCAAGCAGTAAGAAAAAGAATACATTCTTGCGCATGATAATTCCTCAAAACGTCAGATATTATATGCTTCGCACCTCAAAATTCGATTTTTATCATCCCTCATCCAACCTTCTCCCAGCGGGAGAAGGTATAGTTGCCGAATTTTGAAGTGCGATGAGTATACCTGACCATTGAACCGGAATACCAGCACTGATAATTTCCTCATTCGCTTGGCATGGCATTCATTTAGTTCAATATTATGCCTGGATTCAGCAATCAATCCGTGCGTCGACTGGCAATACATTTAAGGGCACCGCTAAAAATCCATATTTGCGAGCATCCGCCTCGCGGATTGCCTGCTTACCCCGTTTCGTCACAATACGTCGTTGTTCACAAAAAATGTTCCCTTACCTATCAATCATATGCTGCGTCAACATTTTTTGTTCTTGCCACGTCTTGATTATAACTCTGAATTTTTAGAGATGCCCTTAAGGATCATTCCCCTTCTGCAACTGAACAAACGTCCATTGGATCAATTGCTCTGCTAACTTATCGGCTGCGATACCAAAAGCTTCCACGACATGGAGAATCTGCATATCCTGCAGTGGTTGCTCGATCTTGAAGGTGCGGTTAGCCTCTATACGGCGGCTGGTAGGGTTGACGATACGCGCATTGAGTTCGATTACTACGCGGGGTGTGCTCCTATCCTCCAAGTAAAAACGGCGTAGATCGCCCCCCAGGTGCATATCGGCATGCAAGGCATGCTCATCGGTACTGATGCTCGCCAAGCCACCGTAACGGGCAAAAGCAGTCGCGAAGTGCTCACGCAACAAAGCGGGTGGAGGATCACTCCAGCGCACCCCCTTGTAGCTGCTGAGTTGTTCGCCCTCCGCATTGACGATAATACGTGGACTGCTAAGCGCAAACCCGGTGTAAGGTGTATTAATTCGTAGAGAAAGCGGCAGGTAAGGCTGTTGCGCTTCCTGCACAAGACGGGTTTCGGGGAGCTGATAAACCTTGAGCGCATCGGTCGTGGGCAATCCTGTACAAGCTATCAGCCCCATTACGCCGGTTATCAAGCAGGTAATACGAATAATGTACCGCGCGAGATTCATGGTTCGAATTCCTCAAAAGCATCCCGGCCTAGTAAAAAACGGGCCGGATTTTCTCCCAAACTACGCGTGACCGCACGGAGTGCCTTGAGACTGCCGCGTAATTCATTGATGGCTGGTTCCAGTTGCCCCAGACCTTGCATGCCACTGGCAAAAGCTTCGCTGTTATTGGCTAACAAGGTTTCCAAGACTGCGCTGGTGCGCGCGATGGAAGCCAGCGTCTGCTCCGCGCTCTCCAACGTGCGACTGCCTCGCTCGTTAATCAGGTGATTGGTATTGCTCATCAGCGCACCCACCTGCTGGCTAGCACGGGTCAACTCACCAATCAATTTGCTCAATTCATTCCCTTGGCTGGCGAGACTGCCTACTGTTTGCTCGATCGAGGCGAGAGTCTGACTAATCCGCTTGGTATTTTCATTGGAGAGCAATGCCCGAGCATCGACGACCAATTGATTGATATTGGTCATCAAATCCTCACCATTAGCCAGCAAGCTGGAAATAGGAGAAGGGGTAGCATAGATACGCGGGGGCTCACCTTCCTCGCTGTGTAACGGGGGACTTTGCGGATCATCACCTGGGCGCAATTCAATGATCGAATTACCGGTAATGCCGGTAAAAGACAATCTGGCCCGGGTATCTTTCCTGACCGGCGTGCCAACATCCAGTCGAATGCGTGCCAACACCTGGCGGGGATCTTCCGGATCGAGAGTCAGTTCGACAATGTCGCCAACCGGAATACCACTATACTTTACTGCACTGCCACGCGACAGGCCGGTCACCGCTTCGCGGAAAACAACGGTGTAGTAGTGATATTCCTTACTGGTGCTGGCACTGCTGATCCAGATAGAGAACACTACCGCAGCAACACCGACCAGCAGCGTGAATAAACCGATCAGAACATGATGGGCGCGAGTTTCCATAGTTAGATAGACTCCATTGGGTGATCGAATCCAGCAGCAGCCAATACGGCACGTCCGCGTGGACCATGAAAGTACTCTTGTATCCAAGGATGGTCAGCGGCCGCGACGCGCTCTAACGTATCAGCAATCCAAACACGCTTTTCTAACAATACCGCAATCCGGTCACAAATGGCATAGAGACTATCCATGTCATGGGTAACCAAAAAAACGCTGAGACCGAGCGCGTCACGCAATGTCATAATGAGTTGGTCAAAGTCAGCAGCGCCGATTGGATCAAGCCCCGCGGTAGGTTCATCCAAAAACAGAATATCCGGGTCAAGCGCCAATGCGCGTGCCAACGCGGCACGTTTGATCATGCCACCGGATAGTTCAGACGGATACTTGCCGCCAGCACCACGTGGTAATCCGGTCAACGCAAGCTTTACCTCCGCCAAATGCTCTGCATCATTGCGTTCTAGACCAATGTGCTCAATCAGTGGTAACGCAATGTTTTCGGTCACGGTTAGCGAAGAAAACAAAGCGCCACGCTGAAAAAGAATACCGAAACGCTGCTCGAGCTGCGAACGTCTTTTGGAATCAAGGGCAAGCAGATTTTCTCCAAAAACTTCAACGCTGCCCGCATTGGGACGACGCAGACCAACGATGGAGCGCAGCAGCACCGATTTGCCGGAACCGGAGCCACCGATGACCCCTAATATTTCACCACGGTAAATATCGAGATCCAGTTTGTCGTGTATAAGCTGGGAACCGAAGCGGTTGACGAGACCACGCACTTGTATCAGTGGCGGTTGTGTTTTTATCGTGTTCACCAACCCATCTCCATGTAGAACAGCGCTACAAGTGCATCGACCAAAATCACGACAAAAATAGATTGTACGACGCTCGAAGTCGTATGCCTGCCTACCGATTCAGTGCTGCCGCTCACTTTGAAACCCTCCATACAGCCGATGATCGCGATCAAGAACGCGAACAGCGGCGCCTTGGCCATACCTAGGTAAAAATGCAGCACGTCGACGTTTTGCTGCAAGATACTGAGAAACATAGTAGGCGAAATATCCAGTTTCAGCGCACAAACCAACGCGCCACCAAGCATGCCAGACATCATGGCAACAAAGGTCAGCAACGGCAAGGAAATCAGCATAGCCAGCACACGAGGTATAACCAAAATATCCAACGGATTGAGACCCAGCGAACGAATTGCATCGATTTCCTCGTTAGCTTTCATCGATCCGATCTGCGCAGTAAATGCGCTTGCCGTCCGGCCCGCCATCAGAATCGCGGTCAGCAGCACACCAAATTCCCGCAAAAAGGAAAAAGCGATCAAATCGACGGTATAAATCGTCGCACCAAAATCGCTCAGTACAGTGGCACCGAGAAAAGCAATCACGGCACCGATCATAAAAGTAAGCAAGGCGACGATTGGCACGGCGTTCAATGCGATTTGCTCAATCTGAACGACGATAGAGGTAATGCGCCAATTGCGTGGTTTCACCAGATTGATGGCGAGACCGCCGAGGGTCAAACCGATGAACCCTAGTAAATTAGTGAGGTGTTTCCAGACAGTTACCGCCGCCTGTCCTGTATGCTCCAGCAGTTCGAACAAGGCACCGTGACGGGTTTCAGTAGGTTGCCCCTCGTCGGCAAGGCTATTGGCAATGCGTGTGAGCAATGTGCGACGCTCTTTGGCCATGGAAATATGCCGGTCGACAATCTGCAACAGCAAATCGTGGCCAAGCAATTCTGCCAGCAATTGCCCGCCAGCAGTATCCAGTTTGTCCAATTGGCTGAGATTAGCCTCATGGAAGCTGCTACCCGTCTTTTTCAGAATGGCAATCAAACGCCGTAATTCTGCATAATGGGAGAGTGTCCAATCACCTTGAATGATCAAACAAGTAGGATCATTCGGAGAAGGGTTGATAAAAGGATTATCAGGAAAGGCTGGCATGATAGACGACATTTGGAATACGCCACTACCCTATCGGTAAGGCCATGCAACGCTCCACTTAATGATCTAGGAAAAACCCGCTTTTGGATATTTCCGAGCGATGAATCATGCAAGGTATCGAGAATCAAATAGATTGTCAAACTTAACGATGATTATAGCTCTACATGCTCTACATGCTCTACATGCTCTACATGCTCTACATAAATTGTCGACAAGAAAAAATATTGAAGATATCACAGCGACAAAACATTCAGCATTCATTCAGGGTTTACTCGATAACATGAAAATTAAAGAAATTAAAATCTATTCATAGTCCGTTACCTAAACATGATGTGTAACCCAATGATGAAGCGTGTATAACCATGGACACCCAAGTGAGGCTAGCATGAAGAAAATCAGACTAATTTGCATGATTATCGCCTTGGCCGGGTGCTTGTCGGCAGGGCCAATATGGTCTGCCGATGGTGAGGGAGGAGGCGACTTTGGGGGCGACTTCGATGGCGGTGGTGATTTTGGAGGCGATTTCGATAGCAGTGGCGATTTCGGAGGAGATTTCGATTACGGAGGTGATTTCTCGGGTGATTTTGATAGTGACTATGGTGGCGATTTTGGTGGTGATTTCGATCAGGGTAGCGAATTTGATCAAGGCGGAGAGTTTGACCAAGGCAGTGACTTTGAACAAGACTTTGACCAACAGGACTATTTTGGCCAAGAAGAATTTGATCAGGACGGCAGCGAATATGGCAGCGTCGATCCAAATGAAGCGTTTGACCAAGACAACCGTTTTGATCAACAGCAAGATTTCGAATTTGCGGATGATTCTGATCAAGCAGGTGATTTCGATCAAAATGATGACTTTGATCAGGCAGATAATTTCGACCCGCAAAACGACGCTTCATTGGAGAGTAACGCTGATCCAGTTATCGAATCAGCGCCTGAAGAAGTATTGACTCAAGATGAGGATCCAGCACAGGAAGATCAATCAACTGGGATGAGCGAACCCGCTCAGAGCAACGAATTGGCGCTCGATAATGCAGACACTGACAACAAATCCACTGAGACAGACCAACCGCGGGATGACCCTGTTGCTCAATCAGCAGGTGAACCCAATCCAGAAAGCATAGAAACTGATCAAGTAGACACAGTGAGCGAATCCACACAAACACTTCCGTCCCAACAAGAAGATAAAGCAGCGGAGAACGATGGACTTGCACAGACAGGTGATTCAGCTCTACCTGATCAATCTCTCCAGTCAGATGAATCGTCACAGGCCGAACCAACGGCACAAGGAGAAGATGCTTCACAACCCACCCAAAGCGCCCAAGCTGGAAGTGATGCGGCAGGAAATCCAGCTACACAGAATGACGTGACTGATCAGAATGACACTTCGAATCAAAATATCAATATTCAGAACGTACAAACCGTTCAAAACAATGGTCATGATCATCCTGTCGGGCATGGGCATGGCGGCTGGCATGGCCATCATCATGGACATCACCATCATCATGGATTCGATATTGGATTTGGCCTGGGTTTAGGATTAGGTTTAGGCTGGAGCGCGTTTAGCCCCTTCTTTCCTTATGCGCCAGTTGTCCCCTTTGCCGGATTTAGCTACGGATGGGGTGGATTCGCTCCCTATAGCAGCTTTGGTATTTACAGCGGTTTTGGTTCATTCGGAGGAGTCGGTTTTTACAGCAATTATGTTCCGTTCGGGGGGGTGAGTTTATACAGCGGCTACGGTCGTTTTCGATCTTTTAACCGTTTTGGTAGCTATTATCCACCGTTAGGTGGATTTCCGATCGTCGCTGCCGCCCCCCCGATCTTACCAGTACCCGTTATGATAGCCCCCCCGAGAAAACCAACTTATATCCAAAAAAGAAGTGTTTCACGCCCACCTCCGGCTGAAAATTCATATTATTGGCACTATTGCCGTAATCCTGCGGGTTATTATCCTTATGTCCGGAAATGCCCTGGGGGCTGGATAAAAGTACCGCCGCAACCTTCTTAATCAAATTATTACAGGAAATCAGGCCATGCCTAGAATCACGCAATTTTTCGCTTTACTGCCACTTGTGCTGTTGACAGCGTGTGTGCACATTCCGACTGGACCGAGTGTCATGGTGTTGCCCGCTTCGAACAAAAACTTTGATCAATTTAGAGCCGATGACGCGCTCTGCCGGCAATTTGCTCATGAGCAAGTAGGTGGTCAAACAGCACGACAAGCATCCTTATCCAGCGGCATGGAGAGTGCTGCCATCGGTGCTGCGTTGGGTGCTATAGCGGGCGCTGCGTTCGGTGGGGGACGCGGTGCTGCCATTGGTGCTGGCGGCGGACTCTTGGCGGGAGGATTGAGTGGGAGCGGCGCCGCACAATCTTCAGGCTATATAGGGCAGCAACGCTATGACGCGGCATACATGCAATGCATGTATGCAAATGGTCATCAAATACCCTCTCCTGGCCGGTTTGCCAACGAAAGATATCCCAGCAGCGGGAGCTATAATCGAAATGTACCCCCCCGCGCACCCTCAGGCCGATTTCAGCCCCCCCCTCCACCGCCAGGCTATCCTCCACCCCCGCCCCCTTATTGATCTGAATTATACCCAAGAATCGCGATTCACTCATGTCAATGCAAGGAAATACCCCCACCACATAAGTGATTCGGTAGAATTAGAGCTATCGAAACTTTCACCTATAGGGTGATAAAAGGAGGCGGGGCAATGCGACTTTTGGCACAAATGGTGCTTCCGTTCAAGATAGAGGCAACGGATGAAATATTAACAGCAAACGCTGGATTGGTGCTATTTGGCGAATTTGTCCAAGGTCTGGGATTTAAGCGGTGGTTGCAGCAAGAGATGCCAAAGCCTGGGAGCGGACACAGCTATGAATCGACGGCCTATGTAACCCCACTGGTGCTCATGCTTAATGGTGGTGGCCGGTCGCTGGAGGATATGCGCACCCTCAAGAGCGACTCTGCATTATCCACTTTGCTGAAACTGAGTGTGCTGCCGAGCACAGA
>NZ_QAOO01000018.1 GCF_003051105.1 Nitrosomonas nitrosa
GTAGCGCTCAAACAGCCTGGCGGTATCGATGGTGTTCTGCAGCGGCTTGGGTTGATACTGTTTGGATTGGACAGACGTCGTTTGTGCCGTATGCGTTGCCGCTTCAAAGGCACCCAATCGCTTGATCAGATTCGGTTTCGATAGAGACCGATCGACGTAACTGGCTTTAACGGCCACGCCATGGCTGGAAACAAACACCAGGCCATTGCCGCGTTCCTTGATTGCCAGGCCATGGTTTTGCAGCAGTTGGTGCAAACCCTGCCAAGTGTTGGCCCGCTTGATGTCATCGAGGCATTCGCGCCGAATCCAGCCAAGCAGGCTCTCAATACCCGCTTTGGCTTCGATGTCCTGGATGATACGCAAAGATTTGTCTAGCTGGGTTTCATGGTTGACCTGGGTCAGTCCGTACTCCTGCTCGATCTGTTCGCATAGCGTGGCAACCTTTTTGTAATCGTAATAGGGATTGTGGATTGTCAGTTTGCGGGGATGAATCTTGTTGATCGCAATATGGATATGCTGATGATCCGTATCGTCATGCACGACACTGATACGCTGATGTTCACGAAATCCCAATGCTTCACAAAACCGTTCTTCGATTGCCTTCAGATCGGCATTGGACAACCGTTCACTTTCCGGGAAACTCAAGACCAGGTGGCAGGTTTTATCGGATCGGGCACGCCTGTTCATTTCCTGGGTGTTCTGAATTTCCAGTAAGGCTGATGTCAGTTCATCGGTATAGCAGTTTGTAATTGAAACCAGCCCTATGCGCTCACTTTTACTTTGCGGATCGGTAAGATACTTTACCAACGCAGAGAAATTGCTTTTGCGTAGCGATTTGATAGGAACGATTTTAGCGATCACGGCATTTAAGCAGCTTAAATAATCTGGTTATTCCGAATATTATTTCCTGAGTTTTATGATTTCTTTGAGCATCACACTTTGTGTTTCCTGGATTGTATCCAGGGTCATATAGAGCTGTGACTTGCCGATATATTTCGTGCGCTCGTCATTGGTCAGCCATAGCTTGATCAAGCCACCAAGCCGACCCAGATCGGCGTTGATTTTGAGCAGCGCATCCACCTGCCGGTTATCGATGATACTGGTCACGTTGTAACCCAGACCCAGATTGCGCAGATATTCCGCAACCGTCAATCCCGCTTCATATGCTTTGGCTTTGATCACCCTCTCCTCCTCCGGCAATACAGGAATTCTGAGCACCTTGTCCCGTTTGGCGCGCCGCGTTCCTTTGCTTCTATTCACAGCATGCAGTTTTTCATCACTTCTTTGGTGCTCTGGATCCGTCATTTCACTTACCTCGTAGAGCAAGATCAACGTTGAGCACAGTAATGTGCGAATAAAGTTTGCGTGGAGATGGCCATCTCCACATATCTTGCCCTGTTGTGTGGATTTTTTAAAATATACTACCATTATATTATAAGTTTGCAAGTAGTTTATTTTCGTTATATCATAATTTCAGATGCTTTAAAAATACTTGCAAAACGCTTCTTTCAAGCAAAATAAAGCGCTTTTGTAACAGAAGGAAAGCAAATAAAAAGCAAAAGAAACAAAGTGAAACGAATTGAAGTTGTAAGCAATTCGATTGCCAGCAAAAGAAGCACAGAGGTGTGGCGAACAAGTTTTAAAAACAAAAAATTCCACCAAAGAATAATTGGATGCGGGAAACATGGTGATGACCAAAACCTTATCGGAACGTATCGCGCTATTTACAGACAGGAACAAAAACACCGGCAAGCCGTTTCTACCGGCGTTTATCGCATTGAAGCCGGATATCGAGCAGGCGTTAAAGGACGGGTGGACAGTGCGTCAGATTTGGAACACGCTGCATGACGAGGGAAGAATCAAATGCTCTTATCAATGGTTCAGAACCTTGGTCAAGCGCCATATCGGTGATGACAGAAAACAGAAATTACGCACCGCATCCAACAAACCAGCGATCACCGATCATGATGGATTTCGTTTTAATTCTACAACTGAAAAAGAGGAGCTTATCTGATGGCTAAGATACATATGATTCTGCAAGGCAAAGGGGGTGTGGGTAAATCGTTCATCTCATCGACACTGGCACAGCATAAGATCGCCAAAGGTAAAAATCCTTTATGTATCGATACCGATCCGGTTAACGCTACATTCTATGGATTCAAGAAACTGAATGTAAAGCAGGTTAATGTGATGAACAACGATGAGATCGATCCAAGAAAGTTCGATGACTTGATCGAGCTCATCGCCAATACTGAAACCGATGCCATTATCGATAACGGCGCGAGCACCTTCGTGCCGATGTCGCATTACCTGATCAGCAACCAGATTCCGGCTTTGCTGCTGGATATGGGACATGAACTGATTGTTCATACGGTGGTTACCGGAAGCCAGGCATTGCTCGATACACTCAATGGTTTTGTGCATCTCGTCAAACAGTTTCCGAAGGAAGCATTATTCGTTGTCTGGCTTAATCCTTACTGGGGCGAGATCATCATGAACGGCAAAGAGTTCGAGGAAATGAAGGCCTATGTCGACAACAAAGCTCGCGTATCGGCCATCATTAGAATTCCGCACTACAAACCGGAAACCTTCGGCAAGGATTTAAGCGAAATCCTGCAGTCGAAATTCACGTTTGATGAAGCGCTGAAAAGCAGCACTTTGCCAGTGATGGTTCGCCAGCGATTGACCATTATACGCAGACAACTGTTTACCACTCTTGAAAACGTGGCTGCGGTTTTGTCATGAACAACGACGGGCTGGAGGCATTGATCAAACGGATCGCATCAGAACATAGCATCGTTCTGACAAAAGATGATCCGATTTTGATGATGCATACGCTCAATGAAGTACTGCTGGAACAGAATGAAAAAGCGCATGCTGATTTGCTGAACAAATACGAAGCGATCCTGCAGGAAAGTTTCAATCAATGGCAGACGGTCGCCAGCAAAAAAGCCAATGCACTGATCAGCGCACAACAAAACAATATCAGCAAAAGCAACGATCAGCCAATAGATCAGAGCATGCAATTAATCAGCGAGAAAGTCAAAATCGCAATTAATCATGAGATCCGTGATCTGACCCGAATTTCCAGGCAGGCGGCCATTATGAATTTACTGGCTGCCGTTCTGGTATTGGTTTCTGCGGTATTGGTTCTTGTAATCTTGAGCTAGCAATAAAAAATTAATATAAAAACAAAATGGTTCTAGTGCGTAAAGAATGTAGCAACTAAGTCGGAAGTTTACCGGTAATTGAGAAGAAAAATTCACGACAATTCGATAAGCATTGGAGTTAGAGACATGAGTGAAACAAATTTGACCCTAAGCGAAATAATCAAGTCCGGCGAAAATGCGGAAGAAGTTGATCCAGTGGTGGCCGCAAAAATTATCGGAGTAAAAGTGAATACGCTTGCCTCATGGCGCTGCACAAAGAAGGAGATCATCCCTTTTTACAAAATAGGTAGCAAGATCAGGTACAAGATATCTGATTTGATCGCCTGGAAAGAAAGCAAAAGAGTGTGTCGATAATGGTTACCAGGATATTACAATGTAACCCCAGCGTAACCCCGAGTAAGCATGAAAAATTCTTTCGTTATGCAACTTATTGATTTAATGGTGCCGGCACCAAGAATCGAACTCGGGACCTTCTGATTACAAATCAGCTGCTCTACCATCTGAGCTATGCCGGCATAGGGGGTTTTTAATATTTCTAAAATTTGCTAAATCGAAATACTTTATTTGATAAGTTTCAAGTGAACTTGGTTTTGTCGACTATCTTGTGATAAATCATGAGCGACTCCTGATTCCGGAGAGTCCGCACTTTCTTGCGTCTGAGTTTGCGGAGTTTTCTGCTCAGTTTCAACGCTAAAATATAATCCTTGATTAATTTCCTTTGCAAATATTGCTTTCACTGCGTTGACTGGTATCAATATCTTTCTCGGTAAACCATTAAATCGAGCTGTAAATTGAATAACTTCATTCCCGATAACTAAATCTTGGGTTGCTACGGGACTGATATTAAGAGTAATCTCCCCGTTCTTTATATAATCTTCAGGCACCACCACATCCTTAATGACATCGACCAAGATATATGGAGTCAATGCATTATCATCACACCAATCGTAGATTGCACGTATTAGATAGGGTTTGGTAGTAGTTGTCATTTACTTACGCATCAGTTTCTCTGATGGCGTCAACGCATCAATAAACAAAGGCCTACTAAATAACCTTTCTGAATATTTGAGTAGTGGCGCCGCCTGCTTCGGCAAACGAATACCATAATGATCAAGGCGCCACAGCAAAGGAGCTATCGCCACATCCAGCATAGAATATTCGTCACCAAGCATAAATTTCTGCTTTTCAAATATTGGGGCAATTAAGGTCAAACTGTCCGCAATAGCTACCCGTTTTTTATCTGCCACCTTCTGATCATTCTGCTCAATTGCATCGATATGGCAAAATAATTCCTGCTCAAATCGATGAAGGAGCAATCTCGCACGCGCGCGCATTACCGGCTCAGCTGGCATTAGCTGGGGATGTGGAAAACGATCATCAATATATTCGTTGATAATGTTTGATTCATATAATACAAGATCTCGCTCAATTAAGACGGGTACACGTCCATAAGGGCTAATTACAGCGAGATCTTCTGGTTTATTATGTGGATCCACATCAATGACCTGAAAATCCATATCCTTTTCATGCAATACAATACGGCATCGATGACTAAAAGGACATGTTGCAGTGGAATACAGCGTCATCATAATGATTTATTTATCTTCAAAATCTCCTACCCGATGCTTATCTTTATTGAACATCTCTCCAATATTCACGCTTTAACAAATAAGTTAGTCCAAGCATGCCAAGCAAGAAAATTATTACTATAACCCCGAGCTTTTTACGGTAATTTGCATGAGGCTCACCCAAATAAACCATATAGTTTACCAGATCTGCAACAAAACGATCATACTCTTCTTTAGAAAGTACACCAGGCACACTTAATTTCAGCTCTTTGATTTCAGGTATGTCCTTATTACTATCAACCACTTGTTGACCTTGTAACTCATATAACACATGAGGCATTGCTACGCTCTCAAAAATCAAATTGTTCCATCCAGTAGGTACAGTGCTATCTCTATAAAAGGATCTAAGATACGTATATAGCCAATCCGCACCACGAGAACGCGCAATTACGGATAAATCTGGTGGAGCAACCCCAAACCATTCCTCAGCTTCGTTCTTTTTCATAGCTGTGAGCATAAGATCTCCAACCTTTTGCTCAGTATAAATAAGCTTTTCGCTGATTTCTTGATTAGTCAATCCTATATCTTGATGCCGGTTATACCGCATAAAGCTTGCACCATGGCATGTCAAACAATAGTTAACAAAACTTTGTGCCCCCCGTTGCAACGAAGCATTATCGGAAGTATCTATTGGCGCTTTATCAAGTTTTACATCCGCTGGAGCTGCAAAAACAATGACTGGTACCAAACTAACAATAAAAAGCAAGCATTTAATCAATCTCATTTTGTCACTCTTTTCGGTTCTGGTTTTGTTTTATCTATCTTGCTATACCACGGCATAAGAATGAAAAATGCAAAATAAATAACTGTAAATATTTGAGCCAACAATGTATACAAAGGCGTAGGTGCTTTAGTGCCAAGCCACCCAAGAACAAAAAAACTAATCACAAACAGTGTTAGCGCAATTTTGAAATAAGGCCCTTTGTAACGTATTGATTTAACGGGGCTACGATCTAGCCACGGCAAGAAACAGAATATAATCACAGCAGCCGCCATCAATATAACGCCCCATAGTTTCGCATCAATCCAAAGAAAATTGACGGTAACCGCCCTGAGCATGGAATAGTAAGGCGTAAAATACCATACAGGCGCAATATGATCAGGAGTTTGTAGCGTATTGGCAGGAATAAAATTATTATACTCTAAAAAATACCCCCCCATCTCGGGCGCAAAGAATATTATCCCGCAAAATACAATTAGAAACGCCACTACTCCAACTATATCTTTCACGGTGTAGTAAGGATGGAACGGTATTCCATCAACGGGCGTACCCGTTTTAGGATCAATATTAGCTTTAATTTCTATTCCGTCCGGATTATTGGAACCTACCTCATGTAATGCAATGACGTGAACAAAGACCAACACAACCAGCAATATTGGCAATGTCACTACATGGTATGCAAAAAAACGATTCAATGCAGCATCGGAGAGCATGAAATCCCCGAGTATCCAGTTTGACAATGTTTCCCCAATGAAGGGTATCGCACCAAACATACTCACAATAACTTGAGCACCCCAGTAAGACATTTGTCCCCACGGCAGAATATAGCCTGTAAAGGCCAAACTCATCAGCACGAAGAAAATTGCCATACCGATCAGCCATAAAAGCTCGCGTGGCTTCCGATAAGAACCATACATCATTCCTCGGAACATATGCAGATAAACAACCACAAAGAACATGGATGCACCGGTTGAATGCATATAGCGAATCAACCAACCAAAGTTAACATCTCGCATAATGTATTCAATTGAGGAAAAAGCCAAATTTGCATCGGGCTTGTAGCTCATGGTAAGGAAAATACCGGTAATCAATTGATTAACGAGCACAAGTAATGCCAATGAGCCAAAGTAATACCAGAAATTGAAATTCTTGGGAGCATAGTATTCAGAAAGATGTGCTCTCCAAGTAGCAGTCAACGGAAAACGTTCATCAATCCACTCGACAATCGAACCTTTTTGTTTACTCATTTTATGCTGATTCCTTGCTTTCAGAGCCGATCAAAAGTTGATTCTCACTCAGATAGGTGTGAGGAGGTACAACTAGATTAGTGGGCGCCGGAACACCCTTATAAACGCGCCCCGCCAAATCGAATTTAGAACCATGACATGGGCAGAAAAAGCCACCCAACCAGTCAGCTCCCAGATCTGCAGGAGCGATATCTTTTCTATATACCGGAGAACATCCTAGGTGCGTACAGACCCCCTCAACTACCAGAATTTCTGGTTTAATAGATCGTGTTCTATTTTTTGCATAAGCAGGCTGCTGGTCTTTCTCTGAATTAGGATCAGCCAATACAACCTCTAATTTCTCCAAATTCTCTAACATATCCTGTGTGCGCTTCAACACCCAAACTACTTTCCCGCGCCATTCAACCATCAGCAGCATACCAGGCTCTAGCTTACTGATATCGACCTCTACAGGCGCCCCTGCCGCTTTAGCGCGTTCGCTAGGCATCATGCTTAACATAAATGGTGTCGCCACCGCCACACCAGCAATCCCGCCCGCTACAGATGTGGCTAGCACTAGAAAACGACGCCGACTATTCATCTCACCACCGCTGTCTGCCATTTTTTTAATAATTCCATTTAATGAATTTCTTATTCAGAATTGACTCTTATATTCAAACGATAAGAACCAAAGACTCAAATATCTATTTTTCCACGTATAAAGAGGAATATGCGCCCATCAGGCGCATATCTTTGTAATTATAGCATAACCCTTTGCATAACAGGGTAATATACCGTAAGAAATAATTTATTTTCTTTAAGCCTTAGCAATATCCATCACGTTCTTCGAATAATTATTTTCGTAAAAACTATTATTGACTCAGGAAGTATTTATTTACTAATAGCTTCTGTAGCAATGCTTGCAAGTTTACAATTATCCCCCCATAGCTTCAGCAAATGGGTAAGTTTTCATATATATTTTTTACCAGGCAACAGCTCGCTATAAAACTACCAATGCTTTTTTTTCGTATTCCATTTATAAAGCCTTGCTGCGAAGAGATTATAGGCAATTCGACCAAGTTGTTTGATAACAGGCAGGCCCAGCAAAACAGCTTTCCATTTTTCGCGAGGGGAATGTTGCCAAATCACCAGAAAAGCGTCGAAGCCGATATGGATTCGCCCATATTCATCGACCACATGTAACCGCTCACGCACTTGCTCGATTTCCGAATGAATTTCAGTGACCAGTTGCGTATTTATATGCACATCTTTCCACTCAACCGGGCACCCTTCCATCTTGCCTTTTTGATTCTCGATGCCCGCTTTACATATTGGGCAGGCTGAGTTGTAATACACTTTAAGTGGCGATTTTTCGTTAGCCATGAGTAATATTTTTCATTATTTCAGTCAAAATGGAAGCTTATCCCAGAGTTGATCAATATGCGCTTTGACTGTTGCATCCATTTCGATAGGCTTACCCCATTCGCGCACCGTCTCCCCAGGCCATTTGTTAGTCGCGTCCAGTCCCATTTTTCCACCCAAACCTGAGACAGGGCTGGCAAAATCCAAATAATCGATTGGGGTATTTTCAACAATAAGGGTATCCCGTGCTGGGTCGACTCGTGTCGTAATCGCCCAGATCACCTCTTTCCAATCACG
Organism: Nitrosomonas nitrosa; assembly: GCF_003051105.1. GTDB lineage: Bacteria > Pseudomonadota > Gammaproteobacteria > Burkholderiales > Nitrosomonadaceae > Nitrosomonas > Nitrosomonas nitrosa. Next base: position 8,405 of record NZ_QAOO01000018.1, read on the forward strand.
GATATCAATATCGTCATCTGTAACGATGATGAACTTGGTATACATGAACTGTCGTAAGAAACTCCATACGCCAAACATTACGCGCTTCGCATGCCCAGGGTACTGCTTTTTCATGCTGACTACGGCCATGCGGTAGGAGCACCCCTCTGGCGGTAGATAAAAATCCACGATCTCGGTAAATTGCTTTTGTAGCAAAGGCACGAAAACTTCGTTCAGCGCGACGCCAAGAATCGCAGGCTCATCAGGCGGTTTGCCGGTATAGGTCGAATGATAAATCGGGTTATGGCGCATTGTGATGCGCTCGATAGTCAGAACCGGAAACGTTTCTTGTTCATTGTAGTATCCTGTATGGTCTCCATAAGGCCCTTCGATTGCAGTTTCACCCGGATAAATAAAACCTTCTAGCACGATTTCTGCGCTGGCGGGCACTTGCAATGTATGACTAAGGCAGTTAACAACTTCCGTTTTTGCACCGCGTAATAAACCAGCAAACTGATATTCGCTGAGACTATCCGGCACGGGTGTGACTGCACCCAATATCGTCGCAGGATCGGCTCCCAATGCAACGGCAACAGGATAAGGCCGGCCCGGATTGACTATACAGAAATCACGATAATCCAATGCCCCTCCGCGGTGCGCAAGCCAGCGCATGATCACTTTATTTGGCGCAATGACTTGCTGCCGGTAAATACCAAGATTCTGGCGTGATTTATGCGGGCCGCGCGTCACAGTCAGCCCCCAAGTTATCAACGGCGCCACATCACCTGGCCAGCATGTTTGGATAGGGAGTTTGCCCAGATCGATCGCTTGGCCTTCCCATACGATTTCTTGACAAACCGCACTGGATACAACTTTAGGCGCCATATTGAGTACCTGTTTCAGTACAGGCAATTTTTCCCATGCATCCCTTAATCCCTTGGGTGGATCAGGCTCCTTGAGATAAGCAAGTAATTTACCCACTTCTCGCAACGCATTTACAGACTCTTGTCCCATTCCAAGCGCGACCCTATCAGGCGTACCGAATAAATTGCCCAATACAGGAATACGTTGCCCTTTCGGATTTTCAAATAAGACCGCAGGCCCTCCCTGCTTGAGCAAACGATCACAAATCTCAGTCATTTCCAAATAAGGGTCTATCTCAATGGCAACTCGTTTCAGCTCTCCCCGGGCTTCGAGTTGTACGAGAAAATCACGCAGGTCTTTATATTTCATCGATTTAAGTACTTCAGAAATTTAGAGCTAAAGCGGCATCCAATGCGATGCCGACAAATACCACCGCACCGACCCAATTATTGTGCAAGAACGCTTTGAAACACTGCGCTGGGTTACGGCCACGAATCAGGTAATACTGATAAATCACTAGAATCAAAGCACCCAACAGCGCCACATAGTAAGGAGCACCCCGTTGCAACAGCCATCCCACATAAACCATCATGCCTAAAAAAATGACTTGACATAGCATAATGCCCGCCACATCGAAACGCCCAAAGGTAATTGCTGATGTCTTGATACCAATTTTGAGATCATCTGCGCGATCAACCATCGCATACTCGGTATCATAAGCAATGACCCAGCATAAATTGGCAATTAAGAGCGGCCAGATAATGGCTGGTAATTCACCTGTTTGCGCAGCAAACGCCATAGGTATACCGAAACTAAATGCAATCCCTAAATAGGCTTGTGGCATGACAAAAAACCGCTTAGTGAAAGGGTAAGTACCCGCCAAAAACAATGCGCCGACTGAAAGCAGCAATGTCAGCCGATTCAATGGCAATATCAGTAGAAACGCACAAAAACTCAACCCAGCTGCGAGCCATAACGCTTCTTTTGTGCTGACCAAGCCCGTTGCCAGCGGGCGGTTTTTAGTTCGTTCGACATGGGGATCGATACGACGATCGGCAAAATCATTGATCGCACACCCTGCCGAGCGCATCAATACAGTACCCGCAATAAAAATGGCTAGAATTGCCAAATCAGGCAAACCATCAGCCGCAAGCCACAACCCCCACAAGGTAGGCCATAACAATAGCAGGATACCGATTGGTTTATCTAGCCGGATTAATTTTGCGTACGAAATAATCTTTTGTTTATTCATTAAATTGTCAATTCCCGAATAGCCGGTAAAAATACCTCAGTTACCAGAATGGGCTGCTCCTCTGAAGTAAATCGTGAGCGCCGCGCCCACAAATGAGCTGGGGGTGCCCGCAACCTCTGGCAGGCCCGTTTAAATAGCGGGTGATACGAATTCAATTGCTTATAGCCAAATTCAGCACGATGGATCAATGGATTGCTGAATAGCATCGTGCCTAGTGATCGATTACCTAGCCGACTCAAACCACGCCAGGCACCCTGCAGATGTTTCCTGGCAACAACGGAATGCGCAAAAACAACGGGCGTATCGCCACAATAAAGATACACTTCGCGCACCAAAGCCAGTTCATCGCGACGTAAATTCATGATATTCAATTCATCGTTACAGGCGGGTGCTAATGATTGAAAAACCGGATCAACCGAGAATTGGCCACACCGCTGCTGAATCAAACGTGTCAGTGAATCCCGGTGCAATAGCCACCAGCGGATGTCAATCGGCGCAGTGATTGGAGCAGGATGCCAAGCAAGTGGCGAGTTAGCACTCATTAAAACGGCAAGAAAAAGCTCAGATTATAAAACAGCCATCACATAAGTGATGTGCTAGTTGGCCAAAAAGAATTAACCAAATCTGTAAAAACAGATTTTGTCCCTGATGGCCATGCACGTAATTTCCCACCAATTCACTACCTGAGATAATGTTTATGACATGTAACCTGTTGCAAGTGCCTGCGCCCAGTCTGGATAGCCGCGTGCATGCGCCAGCTTGACCATCGCTTCGTAATCATAGGGAACAGAGACCAGTGAGGCTATCCAACGATCCTTTATACGTTCCACCAGCGCATAATGGGCATCTGGCGAACCAGTCTCGATCACATGAAAATAAGGTGTCGCATCATCATAAGCAGGCAAACCGACGCTTCCTGGGTTCACCACAAGTTGCCCCAATGAAGTACGAATGGCGCGCGGCTTATGGGTATGTCCACAGCATATAATTTTTGCTTGAGTAGCTCCAAGACGTTCATCGACTTCTTTCCGTGTGGCCATACGCGCGCCATGCATTTCAACAGTTTCCAGGAAATACGACATGTCACTTGTGGGCGTGCCATGACAAAGCAGTATGTCTGTGCCCAAATTCATTGTAGGAGAAAGTGTTTTTAGCCAAGTCAACTCCATTGACGATAGCTGAGTATAGGCAAGCTCATCGACATCCGTGCACACTTCCGTACCATGCGCAAGAATCTGTCGATCATGATTACCTGCAAGTTGTATCCAGCCATCTTGTGCCATCAAAAATTGAGCTGTTTCCAGTGGCAGCAAAGGGCCCGACAAACTGTCACCGAGGTTAATGACTTGATCGACGCCAAAGTGTTTGAAATGAGCCACAACAGCTTCAAGCGCGGCCAGATTGCCGTGAATATCCGAAACTACCGCGATTCTCATCACACCCCCTTCTCAGCTGAAAAACCTAAACCCTGCTTGCACATTGCTAATTTAGGCGTTATTAGAATGCAATACCCCGCCTCCTCTAAACCGAGTCAGGCGGGGCTTCCTCTCAATAAACGAAGGTCAGATCAGAAAAAAACCATCACTGCCCTAGGAAGGTTGTTGAATTCCTGCAAGTAACCAGGCTCCATTTCGACCCTTGAGATCTTTTTGTATATGCCAGATTTCATCGAACGATTCTGGTTCCGCATCGGGAGACTCTCGCAATTGCCCATTGAAACGTACACTCGCAATTGCCCTATCGTTTGTGACTGTGACATCCAGCAAATTAGCATCGATAAACATGACCTCTGTTTTTTGTGGAGGATCATTACTATCATTGATTTGTGCACTCAGCTCGGCAAACATCTCTGGTGTCGTATATTCACGGATACTTTCCAAATCACGCGCACCATTCGCTTCTTGCAAATGTATGAATGAGAGTTTGGCATTACGTAAAAAGGGTTCAACTTCAAAATCTGCAGGAATACTATTTACTGTACCGCTCGTATCGCTTGGCACGGGAGAGATTTCCCTATCGCCAGCCGGGGCTGGCGCCACCGTATTCGGGGTAAATCCGCCACTCGCACGATCCACGCCAGCACCAGAAAACTGAATGGGGCGAGAAGCCTGATCTGTCCGGGGTCTCCGCAACATCCGTATAATGAAGAAGATCACAGCCGCTAATACGACCAGCATCAAGATATCTGCCATATTGATGCCTTCAAACGCACCCCCCATAAATAAGGCAGCCAATAGCCCGCCCGCCGCCAGGCCGGCCAACGCCCCTCCCCATTTACTTGCACCACCCGCAGCTGCTGCAGAAGCAGGTGCAGCTGTTGAATTAGAAGTAGCTGATTGAGATTGTGCGGGTTTGGGAGCGGCTTGCTGATTAATGGAATCTCGCTGTTTGCCAATACTTTTACCGCCACCCATCCGCCGTGCTTCAGCATCAAATGGAAGCAAAGTAAAGGTAAACATCGCTAATGTCAGAAGTGTCAGTATTTTCTTCATATCTATCTCCAAATTACTGTTTGAATCATGAGTATAACACTATCATTCCAGTCTCGTGGCTACGATGGTTTCACTCAGGTTTCACTCTGCAACCTTAAAAATACCTTTTTATTTTGCCGAATTGGCAGTATGTATTGTTATAACGCAAAATTGAATCACGTAAAATAGCGTCTTTGACGACAAAAAGGAGTAATCGCATTATGACAACCACTCTGATCACTGGAGCGAATCGCGGAATTGGATTGGAATTCGTTCGCCAATATGCACAAGATGGCTGGCAGGTGATTGCCTGTTGCCGCCAACCTAACAAAGCCGATCATCTTAATCGTATCTCAGAGCAATTTCCTGACCACATCAGCATCTTTGCGCTAGATGTTGCAGACCATCAGCAAATTGAACAACTATCTCGATCACTTGCTAGTAAACCCATCGATCTATTGATCAACAATGCAGGTGTTTATCCACCTTCCGACAATGGTGGGTTTGGCAACATTGACTACGCTGCTTGGGCAAAAACTTTCCAAATCAATACAATGGCACCACTAAAAATGACTGAAGCGTTTATCAACCAGATCAGTAACAGTAAGTTGAAAATAATTGCCACAATCACTAGTAAAATGGGCAGTATCGATGATAATCAGCGCGGAGGAAGCTATATCTATCGTTCGAGCAAAACAGCCGTCAATATGGTTGGCAAGAGCCTTGCCATCGACTTGAAGCCACGAGGCATCACTTCTGTGTTATTACATCCTGGCTGGGTAAAAACGGACATGGGTGGGCAAGATGCTTTGATTACAGCAGAACAAAGCGTGAGTGGTATGCGCACTATATTGAATCGCTTAACGGTAGCTGATTCGGGAAAATTTCTTGCCTACGATGGCCAGCCTATTCCTTGGTAATCGTACTCCTCAAAAAAAACCGTTTTTTTAGCAAATCGCAGCATAAATAGTAATGCTGCGACAGGCAAAACACCCTACCCTCACTTTTGCTAGATTCCCTACCAGCGAACCATTTCGATAACAAAATATGGAACTCGATAAACTGAGTGCGACTCGAGTTTACGCTCCCCGTTTCCTTACCTATCAAGGCAACTGAGGGATGCGCAAACTATCAATAAAAAAACCAAACCCTGATGCGAGCTTATTGACCTCTTTCACAAATTCCCTATCCAAAATGAGATCACCGTGATCGAGAAGCCTGGTCAAGGTAAGCTGACTATTCTTCCCCAGTCTATGCAATGCTTCATGCAGCTGAACCGATTCAGTGCTTGGGATGACGCGATCGCCATGGCCATGGATCAAGCTAACCGAGAAATTGACATTAGCAAGCTTACCATTCAGATTGAAATGATCCATCCAGTTCTCTCTATGATCGATCTCCTCAAAGGCTTGATACGATAATTTACTTCTAAACGATGTATCCTGCATTAATTGTCGAAAAAATTGAGACGTAGTAATTGAAGCAGTTTGTAAACGCTCAGGCAGAAGAGGCTTTTTCCTTTTAAGTCCATTATCTTGGATTGCGATATTAAGTAATTCAACAGCCTCGTCACTATGAAATCTGCTCTGCTGAAGGAAGTTACGCAACAAAATGTATCGGGCATATTCGTCGATTTCCTGATGTTCGATGGTAAACTGCAAGACATTCCTGAAATCAGAAAACGCTCCCAACAAGCAAATTGCTCTGACACGGGGTGCAATAGCCGCGCGTACGGAGGCCAACATAGCCACACCCCCCGAATAGGACGGTGCGAAAATACCTAATGACTGGCGTGTAGGATTGAGATGTGAATCTGCATGGATTGCTTGAATAACCGCTGCAAATTGATCGATCGTCGCCGGGCGAATCAGCAACTGATCGATATCTGCAATGCAAGGGGTCACGACACGAAACCCCAGACGAGTAAACGCCCGTGAAACTGCAGCCAAGCGTTCGTCTTGATAGCCGTGCACAGAAAAACCTGAAAACGCGATAATGGTACGACGATTGGTTTCCCATGGTTCATATACCAAAATGGGATAATTTTCATTGCACGAAGTAATAAACTGCCGCTTAACCGGTATTTTCCTGAATGCCGGAAGGAAATGACTCAGTAGAAAACGATAACCGGCTCGGCGAATGGACATGGCTTCGGGGAAAACTTCAAACTAATCAAGATTATTCCAATTTTTTCTTAAGAATCGAATTGACCTGCCCTGGATTTGCCTTCCCTTTAGTTGCTTTCATCACTTGGCCTACTAACGAATTAAAAGCTTTCTCTTTGCCGCTTCGATAATCAGCCACTTGTTGTGGAAAGGTGGCAAGTACTTCATCGATCAGCCGTTCAATTTCACTATCATCGGAAATTTGTTTGAGTCCTTTCGCAGCGATAATTGCATCCGCGTCACCTCCCTGCTCGCCCTGCCACATGCTCTCAAATACATCCTTGGCACTCTTTCCAGAAATCGTGCCATCGCTAATGCGCAAAAGCAATCCAGCAAGTTGCCCTGGGCTGACTGGGCACTGCGTAATCTCGATATTCTCTTTATTGAGCCTGCCGCTGACGTCACCCATGATCCAATTGGCACAAAGTTTTGCCTGCATGGGGAGCTGTTTGACGGTCATTTCAAAATAATCAGCCATTTCTCTGGCAGAAGTGAGTACACCGGCATCGTAGTTCGTCAATCCAAAATCCCGTATATAGCGATGGCGTCTTACCTCGGGTAATTCTGGCAACGATGCCTTTATTTGCTCGATCCACTCTTCGGAAATTGCCAATGGCAGCAAGTCGGGATCGGGGAAATAACGGTAATCATGCGCATCTTCCTTGCTACGCATCGTGCGCGTTTCATCCCGCTGGGCATCATATAAGCGTGTTTCCTGCCTAATGTGACCACCCTCTTCCAGGATTTCAATCTGTCGCCTGGCTTCAAAGTCGATAGCTTTCTCAAGGAAACGGAAGGAGTTGAGATTTTTAATCTCACAACGCGTGCCAAGTGTTTCGGTACCGCGAGGACGGACAGAAACATTCGCATCGCACCGGAATGATCCTTCCTGCATGTTGCCATCGCAAATTCCTGTCCAACGAACCAGCGTATGCAACGCTTTGGCATAGGCAACGGCTTCGGTACTGCTGCGCATATCCGGCTCGGAAACGATTTCCAGCAGTGGCGTACCGGCACGGTTCAAATCGATACCACTCATCCCATGAAAATCCTCGTGCAGCGATTTACCTGCATCTTCTTCCAAATGAGCGCGGGTAAGCCGTACCGTTTTTTCAGCGTCGCCTACCTGAATTTTGATACTGCCTCCCTCCACCACGGGAATTTCGTACTGACTGATCTGATAGCCCTTGGGTAAATCGGGATAAAAATAATTTTTTCGTGCAAAAATCGAAGGCGAATTGATTTTTGCACCAACCGCCACACCAAATTTAACCGCACGCTCCACTGCACCATAATTCAACACAGGCAATACACCCGGCAACGCAATGTCAATCCCGCACGCTTGGGTATTCGGTTGCGCCCCGTAAGCGGTAGAAGCGCCTGAGAAAATTTTCGATCGAGTCGAGAGCTGCGCATGTATCTCAAGGCCGATAACAATCTCCCACTGCATGTTCAAGAAACCCCTTATATTTCTAAAAAAGCCAAAAAAACTGTCAGGCAATCTGAGTTATGCCACAGGCAAGCGCTCCGGTGCCCGCAGGTGCCAGTCGGTCACTTGTTGATATTGGTGTGCGATGTTCAACATCTGCGCTTCCCTAAAGTAATTACCGACGATATGCAGTCCTACCGGCCGATTCTTGTCACCGAACCCTACAGGGATGGACATACCAGGTAATCCAGCCAGATTCGTTGCACTGGTATATATATCCGACAAATACATTTGGATCGGATCGTCGCTTTTTTCTCCAAAATCAAACGCAACTGCTGGCGTAGTCGGCCCCATGATCACATCGCATTGTTTGAATGCCTCGGTAAAGTCGTTTGCAATCAAACGGCGCAACTTTTGCGCTTGCAGGTAATAGGCATCGTAATAGCCATGCGATAGCACATAAGTGCCAATCAGAATTCGACGTTTCACTTCCGCGCCGAAACCTTGTGCACGTGTTTTTTTGTACATATCCTCGAGATCACTGTATTGTGGCGCACGATAACCGTAGCGCACACCATCGAAACGGGATAGATTGCTCGACGCTTCCGCAGGCGCAAGTACATAATAGACGGGAATAGACAGCTTGGTGTTAGGTAAGGAAACCTCAACGATGGTCGCACCTAGCTTGCGATATTCGGCAATAGCCGCTTCTACTGCGCTCGCCACATCATGATTCATGCCCTTGGCGAAATACTCCTTGGGTAACCCAATACGCAGCCTATCTAATGGTTTTTCTAGATCGCGGCTATAATCCTCAGTTTGACGTTGCATACTGGTCGAATCACGCGCATCGAAGCCAGCCATGACATTCATCAACAACGCCAGATCTTCGGCTGATTTAGCCATGGGTCCCGCTTGATCCAGGCTTGATGCAAATGCAATCATGCCATAGCGAGACACTAGTCCATAAGTGGGCTTGATACCTGAAATACCACACAAAGCTGCCGGTTGACGGATGGACCCTCCGGTATCGGTCGCCGTTGCGGCAGGCGCCATGCGTGCAGCAACAGCGCAGGCCGAGCCCCCCGAACTGCCTCCAGGTACGGCTGAGATATCCCATGGGTTTTTGACGGGACCATAATAGGAAGTCTCGTTACTCGAACCCATCGCAAACTCATCCATATTGGTTTTACCGATTATGACCGCACCAGCTTGATTAAAGCGCTCGATGATGGTCGCATCATAAGGGGAAACAAAATTTGAGAGCATTTTCGAGCCGCATGTCGTCAGCCACCCTTTCGCACAGAAAATATCTTTTTGTGCAACCGGAATACCCGTAAGTGGTTGAACCTGCCCTGATGAAATCATTTTATCAGCAGCCCGAGCTTGATCGAGACTCATCTCTTCGTTTACCGTTATAAACGCATTAAGATCTTTATTGAGCGTCTTGATACGCTCAAGAAATATTTCTGTTAATTCGATACTGGAAATTTTTCTTGCTGCAAGCTGGTGCGCCAGTTGCTTGAGACTAGCATTCAACATGAGGTTCGGAATCGTGAATTACTTAAAGTAGTGGATGGATAAGAAATAAATGCCAAACGTGTATGTGTATAGCTGGGTATAGCTGGGTATAGCTGGCTATTCGATGACTTTCGGAACGAGATACAATCCCGCTTCAACTTGCGGTGCAACAGACTGAAACAAAAGATGTTGATCCGATTCAGTCACAACATCCTCCCGCAGCCGCTGCATCATATCCTGCGCATGGCTCATCGGTTCAATTCCAGAAGTATCAACCGCCTGCATTTGTTCGATCAAGCTGAAAATTCCAGATAATTGCGTCAGCATTTGCTGCGCCTCATCCTCGCTAATTTCAATGCGAGCAAGACTCGCCACACGTTTTACATCATCTAACGAAAGGGTCATTTAATCTAATGTCTAGAACTTTATATTTAAATGCGTAATAGAGTATCATGACACACCGTATAAGCGATACTTTTTACGTATTTAGTCACGATACCAAGCATTTCTTAATTGTTATTGTTTTTTTTCACTTAATGGAATTCTGCCACCATGTTTAACCTCCTGAATAACAACTTCCTCGGACATTATTTCTCAACGGATATGGCGATTGATTTAGGCACCGCCAACACACTGATTCATGTTCGTGGACGTGGTATCGTTTTGAATGAGCCTTCCGTCGTTGCTATTAGACAGGATGGTGGCGCCAGTGGCAAAAAGGTAATTCAGCAAGTCGGACTCGCAGCCAAACAAATGCTAGGGCGTACACCGGGTAATATTACGGCTATCCGTCCTATGAAAGACGGGGTCATCGCTGACTTCACCGTCACAGAGCAGATGCTCAAGCAATTCATCCGGAAAGTAAATCCACCGCGTATTTTTTCCGCCAATCCACGCATTGTAATTTCAGTTCCTTGTGGATCAACACAAGTAGAACGGCGCGCTATCCGAGAAGCGGCCTTTGGCGCTGGTGCACGGAAAGTGGAACTTATAGAAGAACCCATGGCTGCGGCCATTGGCGCAGATTTGCCAGTGGAGACACCCGTCGGTTCGATGGTGGTTGATATTGGAGGCGGCACAACCGAAGTTGCAGTCATTTCGCTCGGAGGAATTGTCTACGCTAACTCGGTCCGTGTCGGAGGCGATAAATTCGACGAAGCCATTATTAACTATATTCGCCGCAATTACGGCATGATGATCGGCGAAGCTACCGCCGAAATCATCAAAACACAAATCGGTTCGGCTTATCCTGGCTCAGAAGTGCGGGAAATCGAAGTCAAAGGCCGCAATCTTGCAGAAGGTATCCCCCGTAGCTTTACGATTTCCAGCAATGAAATTCTAGAAGCCTTATCAGAGCCATTGAACAATATCGTCAGCGCGGTCAAAACGGCCTTGGAACATACCCCACCTGAGCTCGGCTCAGATATTGCTGAGATGGGCATGGTCATGACCGGTGGAGGTGCCTTGCTCCGCGATATCGATCGTTTGTTGATGGAAGAAACTGGCTTGTCAGTCATTATTGCGGAAGATCCTTTATCCTGCGTAGTACGTGGAGCAGGAATTGCGCTCGAAAATATCGACCGATCGATCGGAATTTTTGCCCGCGAAATTTAACAGGACTCCGATTTATTTGGGTTCTCAAAATACCCAAATGACTATTATTTTGAATTAGATTGCGATGGAGACAGTTCCACAATTCTTCAGGATCGGTCCAAGTCCACAGGCACGGCTATTTTTTTTATATTGTTGTCCATTTTATTGATGGTAGCCGATACACGTTATAGCGCCTTGGCTAACGTGCGTCAGGCAATCGGTGTCATTATTTATCCACTGCAACGACTCGCTCACGCGCCGGTTGGCTTATTTGACCATGCCCGCGAACTGATCAATGATTTCCACCTCACTAAAGAGATTGCTTTTTTAAAACAGCAATATTTCTTTAACCAGCAAAGGCTCTTTCAGCTACAGATGCTCGAAGAAGAAAATAAACATTTGCGAAGATTGCTGGGAGCAGCCCAACAAACGGAAGCAAGAGCGATTATGGCAGAAATCCTATATGTTCCTCGTGATCCTTTTAACCGCAAAATAACCCTTAACAAGGGAAGTGCGCACGATGTCGAGGATGGCCAGGTGGTTGTTGATGACCTCGGTGTCGTCGGGCAAATTACCCAGGTGCACCCTTGGTTATCCGAAGTCACGCTGATTACCGATAAAGACCATTCTGTACCAGTGCAAGTCGCTCGCAACGGATTACGCTCGATTGTCTCCGGTACCGGGAAAAACAATGAACTGGTATTACGCTTTTTATCGATTAATGCCGACATTCAACAAGATGATTTGCTCGTCACCTCTGGCATCGGTGGTTTTTACCCGCCCGGGCTGCCCGTAGCACGCGTCAATCATATCGAATATGATCATTCGCATGATTTTGCATATATCACCTGCACACCTATTGCAGGTGTTAACAGAAACAGACAGGTACTCATCCTTTCTTTATCTCAGCCTCTTCCCGATCAACCACAAGAAGAAATGGAAAATCCCACTCCGCAGAGTGGACTAAGGAAAAGCCGTGTCCAATGATTACCTTGAGCAGGAGATCACACTGCACGCAAAAAACAGCTTCATTTTTTTGAGCCTGTTGATTGCGTTGTTATTCAATCTTTTGCCATTACAAGAGACCATTCTGTTACTTCGTCCGGATTTTGTTGCCATTACATTACTTTACTGGAACATCAATCAACCGCAACGGATCGGCATGACTGTCTCCTTTGTGGCCGGTTTGATCATGGATGTCAGTAACAGCAGCATCCTCGGCCAACATGCCCTGGCATATTGTTTGCTCACTTTTTTTGCAATGATTTTGCATAGGCGATTACGACTATTCAATATCTTCCAGCAGGCACCACAAATTTTCTGGATGCTGCTATTTGTTCAATTTGTGGTATTTCTGACAGGTATGTTAGGTGGAACTTATTTCCCCGACTGGTATTATTTTTTTCCGAGTGCGACCGGTGCGTTAATATGGCCAATTATTTCATTCATTTTGAGCATACCCCAAAAACCCAAGAGTGATCCTGACGAGCTATGAATTATGATGTCGAGCTACGAAATCACTTAAAGGAGCTGCGCAGTTTTCACATAAGACTTGCGATCGCTGCCATTTTTGTCGTCCTGCTTTTTTGCCTGCTGCTCGCACGTTTTTTTTATCTGCAAGTGATTCGGAGCGAGCACTATACGACGTTGGCTGAAGCCAACCGGATTGCCATCATGCCTCTCGTTCCTAATCGGGGGCTCATTTTTGACCGGAACGGGATTGCGTTGGCACAAAATCATACGACTTACACCTTGGAAATCATTCCCGATAAAGTGACCAATCTAGAAGCAGCGATAGAGGAATTAGCGACATTGATCGAGATCACGCCGGAGGATCATCGGCGTTTCAATAAATTAAAGCGAGAAAACACCCGCTTTAAAAGTTTACCCATCCGAACGCGTTTATCGGATGCTGAAGTTGCCCGCTTTGCTGCAAATCGCTACCGATTCCCAGGTATAGAAATCAAAGCGCGGCTGCTTCGCCACTATCCCTACGCTGAGCTGTTATCGCACGTCATCGGCTATATAGGCCGCATCAGCGATAAAGATCTTGAACAACTCGAGCGTGACAACGCTTTGGAAAACTACCGTGGTTCCTCACATATTGGCAGGATAGGTCTGGAACAGAGCTATGAAAAAGAATTGCATGGCATTACGGGTTTTGAAGAAGTCGAGATCGATGTAGCCGGACGCCATGTTCGGACCTTATCACGAACACCACCTGTTGCAGGAAATGATTTGACGCTTTCTCTCGACATTAAACTGCAACAAGCTGCAGAAACCGCATTTGGCGATTATCGGGGCGCATTAATCGCAATGGATCCCGAAAATGGTGAAATTCTTGCCTTTGTAAGCAAACCCGGGTTTGATCCAAACTTATTCGTAGATGGCATCGATCATTTAAACTGGCGTTTACTCAATGAATCCATCGACAGACCGCTCAACAATCGTGCGTTGAGAGGGGTCTATCCACCGGGCTCGACCTTCAAGCCTTTTATGGCACTGGCGGGATTGGAATTGGGCAAACGCACCTTCAGCTATTCGATCAGCGATCCTGGCTATTTCAGCCTGCCCGGCAGTCAGCATCGTTTCCGGGACTGGAAACCGGGCGGTCACGGCCGAGTCAATTTACACAAATCCCTTGTGGTTTCCTGCGATACCTACTATTACATGTTAGCCCACGATCTTGGTATCAATAATATTTTCAGCTACATCAGTCAATTCGGATTTGGAAAACGGACCGAGATCGATATTCCAGGTGAAGTCGCAGGGCTGCTTCCCTCCCCTGACTGGAAAAAAAAGCGTTTTAATCAAAATTGGTTCCCGGGCGACACCATTTCCGTTGGCATCGGACAAGGTTATAACCTTTCCACCCCGCTTCAACTAACTTTTGCCACGATGCTGCTTGCCAATGAGGGCATTGCATACCGTCCTCATTTTGTGAAACAAATTCACGATAACAAAAATGGCCAGGTTTATGCGCACAAAGCAAAACCGATGTATACACTGGATATCAAAAAAGAAAATATGGCGCATGTCAGAAATGCCTTGGTCGATGTGACACGCCCTGGCGGGACAGCAGCACGTGCAGGCGCAAACGCAGCTTATACCTTTGCCGGGAAAACAGGCACCTCGCAAGTCATTAATATCAAACAAGGTGAACGCTACAATGCCAATAAAATCAATGAACGTCACCGTGACCACGCATTATTTACGGCGTATGCACCTGCAGACAATCCCAAAATCGTGCTGACGGTATTGGTCGAAAATGGTGGCTCTGGCGGTTCGACAGCGGCTCCCATAGCACGGCAAGTACTGGATTATTTTTTTCTCGGCAAAATGCCCGAACCTTTACTTGCTGGCACTGCGGGCAACCCGCAGCGCTAACGATGTATCGCAACCCTATATTATTAGACGAATCACACCACACGCTTAATTAAATTTGCATGATCGACTTCAATCGCCTATGGCACTACTTGACACGTTACGTCGATAATTTCTTGTTGGGTGGGATATTTTTGCTGATGTTGATCGGACTGGTTGTGCTTTATAGCGCCAGTGGAGGGAATCTAGGGCGCATCAGTAACCAGATCGTCAATATCGCCGTAGCGCTCACAGTGATGTGGCTGATGGCGAATATTCCACTTCAGCAAATTAAGCGACTTGCGCTGCCTTTATATATCGTGGGTATCGTTTTATTGATCGCCGTAGCCTTATTTGGCGAGATTCACAATGGCGCCCGCCGCTGGCTTAATATCGGAATTACCCGCATACAACCCTCCGAACTGCTAAAAATTGCCGTTCCCCTCATGATGGCATGGTACTTCGATAAATCGGAGATCACACTCCGCCTGCGCGATTACGCTGGCGCCACTTTGATTTTACTATTGCCGGTACTGCTGATTGCGCGTCAACCTGATTTAGGAACAGCCTTGTTGATTACGGCCAGTGGTTTTTATGTCCTTTACTTTGCGGGGTTATCCTGGCGTATCATGGCGGGTTTATTGGTCTCCGCAGCAGCGATATTACCCCTGTTCTGGACATTTGCGATGCATGACTATCAACGTAAGCGTGTCCTGACTATGCTGGATCCTTCTCAAGATCCTTTGGGCGCCGGCTATCACATCATTCAGTCCAGTATCGCGATTGGCTCCGGTGGAATCGCCGGAAAAGGTTGGCAGAAAGGTACGCAATCCCAGCTTGATTTTTTGCCGGAACAAAGTACAGATTTTATTTTTGCAGTATTCTCAGAAGAATTTGGTTTAATCGGTAATGGTTTGTTATTATTGCTTTATCTAGCCGTCATCGGACGTTGTATGATCATCACTGCCAATGCCCCGACACAATTTACCCGTCTTGTTGCAGGGTCGATTACCTTTACATTTTTTACTTATGTTTTCGTCAATATGGGTATGGTCAGTGGAATCTTGCCCGTTGTGGGCGTCCCGCTCCCCTTGATCAGTTACGGCGGGACTTCATTGGTCACCATGCTACTCGGCTTCGGCATCTTGATGAGTATACAAACCCACCCTAAACTGGTAAAAACTTAAGAAAGGCTGAATCCATGAGCGCTGCAGCACATCACTCGTTTTCTTACCAAAAATTATCCTACTTCACACAGGCCATAGGCTTATTTTTACTGATTACACTCGTGGGTTGCGGCAGCACATCGCGTTACGCAGGCCCGGGGGACCCCTCCAAGGCTTCGACATTCTCAACAAAAGCGAGGGGAGGCGGCTATTATCTCGACGATGGTCCGCCTGACAACCCTCCTACCAATTTGCATGCCATTCCCGATGCCATCCCACGTGTTGAGTCTTTAAGACCTGCCAATATGCGGCCTTATAGTGCGCTGGGCCAAACTTTTAGGCCAATGACATCACTCACTCCCTATCGTGAACAAGGAATTGCCTCCTGGTATGGACGTCGCTACCATGGAAAACCAACCGCATCGGGGGAGACATATGATATGTTTGCCATGACAGCGGCCCATCCGACACTGCCCATCCCCAGCTACGCCCGGGTAACGAATCTCCACAATGGTAAATCGGTTATCGTTCGCATCAATGACCGCGGCCCTTTTTTAGCTAACCGAATCGTTGATCTATCCTACACCGCGGCCTATAAGTTAGATGTGCTTGCCAACGGAAGCGTACCCGTCGTGGTCGAAACGATTATTCCAGGAACGGCATCTTCTCCACAAATCAAAACGGTGACAGCTTCTCAGCCTGCTCGGGCAGGTAATCGAATCTATTTACAATTGGCGGCGTTCGGGTCAGCCAATAACGCACAAAGCTTCCTTTCACAAATTCGTTCTGAATTACCGTCGATCAAGCATAAAACCGATATTACCAACGAGGGCGGGTTATATAAAATACGTACCGGGCCCTATACCAACCACGAAACTGCCAGAAGAACCGCTGAACAAATCACCCAGCGCATCGCGGTCAAACCCATCTTGACCATGCGGTAATGGAGTAATGTGCTCCTGAAAGTAATGAATACACAGAACATATTAAGGGCATCTCTAAAAATTCAGAGTTATAAACAAGACGAGGCGAGAACAAAAAATGTTGACGCAGCATATGATTGATATGTAAGGAAACATTTTTTGTGAACAACGACGTATTGTGACGAAACGGGGTAAGCAGGCAATCCGCGAGGCGGATGCTCGCAAATATGGATTTTTAGCGGTGCCCTTAAGTAAAACTCGATCTATACAGGCTGCCCACGAGCCACGCAAACCCGACACGCGCTTTTTGGCTTACCTCGGCAAAGCAGTTATTTGGGGAACGCTCACCTTTTATATCGCCAAGGAATTTGCGAGTCATCACTTCTGGCTGGTTGTGCTCAGCGTCCTGCTATTCAGTATACCGATCGTCATTTGCGGAATATATGGCAATACTATCCGCCAGATTTGGCGATTGACGATTTTTAGAAAACAAGGCTGGTTATTCAAATGGTTGTCCAGTCGTTTTTTTAAATCCATATTCTGGGCACTGTGGGCCCTGGGCACATCGTTTTTCATGCTCATTCAATTTCATGGCTATAACGACCTGGAATGGCTGGCATTTTTTCTGGTTATTCCCGTTTTCTGGCTCGCTTACAAGTTTTGCCGCTATTTTATCGCACAAGAAATCGCGCCCTACCTGGTCACAGAAATGGCCTTGACCTCCGCACGGAGGCTATGCCCCCTGCTCATGTTGATCATTCACTTTGTTTTTATGGCACAGCTTGTAAAGTGGCCGGAATATCTGTTTATCCATGAGGCGATTAGCGCGCAGAAAATCAAATTCGAGGGCTTGGTGAGCAGTGCACTCGTCTCGGAAACCTCCCAGTTTCTGGCTATTTACAATGGGATCAAGGCCTACCTGCTTGGGCAGATCGGTACGCAAAATTCATTCTGGGGATGGCTATTGATCGGAGCGATCGAGTTCATGATCTATTACAACGCGTGCGCTATTCTGAGCTGTTTTCTGATTCCACCAACAGAATTCCGGCGACTATTTCAACCAGCAAGCCATACGGACACCCCGCCACCCCTTTCACCTGGCCATATCGCCACCGCTACCGCCCTATTCACTTTCGTCACTGTTTTTATTTATCTTTATGCTTTTAAAGCCATGGAAGAATGGGTACGCCACACACCGGCTATTGCTGATTCTAGGCAAAATGCCGAAGTATTGGTCGTACAAAAAGTCGAACAAATCGGCGATGTTTTCTATAAAAAAGGTACGATTGCCCAACTTACAGAAGCAAGATTCAATGTCCTTCGTCATGTCGAGCATTCACGAACGAAGTTGGAAAATCAAATCGACTCGGCCTTTGATCGGCTGGAAATGAACGTAGATCATTATCTCGACTGGTATTACAGTCTGGTCGGCGAATACACACGCATCGGCAAATTGCTGATAGGCGAGCTTGAGGCCTTCATGATCGAAAAACTCGAACAGTCATTGATGTACGGAGACCCTTTCCAAGACTTTCAGGCGCTGCTAGATGATTTAGTGTCCACCCATCAAGCAGCAGCACATACTTACCAGGAAACGGCGCAGCGGATCATGCAAGCCAATCGCCTAGATCCTAGCGATAATCCCATTCAGGTCATTCAACAAACAACGCTCCAAGATGTTTTCAATCCAATTGTTCCACAAGATGTAATCAGCTTGCCGTACCGTTTAGGGGGCGGAACAGTCGCAGGCGCAGTAACCGCAGCCGTCACCGGAAAAATCATCGGAAAATTAGCTGGAAAAAATATCCTCAAACTTGCAGCCAGCGCACTGTTCAAAATCACTGCTGGCAAATTGGCTGGTGCCGCAGCCGGTGTAGGTGCTGGTGCGGCTACCGGTGCTGCAATAGGATCGATCGCCCCAGGCGCCGGTACCGTCATCGGCGCAACCGTCGGCGGTATCATCGGCGGACTGAGTGCCGGTATTGCCGTTGATAAAATGTTGATTGAATTGGAGGAGAAAATTAGCCGGGAACAATTCAGAAATGAAATTCTTACTGTCATTCAAGAAGTGAGAACCGAAATTAAAGCACAAATAGTTATCGATCATGCCAGTAGCGCCGATTGATTTCACGCCAACTGCCAATTTCTATCCCAGCACTATTGAATTTCAACAAAACTGCACCATCACGGTCACTGCGCATCACCAAACTCCCCAAATCACGGTAGCGCGCTACAATGTCTTCACGAGGATGGCCAAATGGATTACGGTAACCGATCGTAAAAATCGTAAGACGAGGGTTGATCTGCCGCACAAAAGCATCTGTCGATGAAGTCTTGCTACCATGATGCGGCGCGATCAGAACTGTCGAAGGAAGCAGATGCCCGGCACGCTCGAGCAAGGCCCATTCAGATTCTTTTTCGATATCGGCAGGCAACAGCACGCTGCCATGGCGTGTGGAGATTTTCAACACACAGCTCGCATTGTTGGTTTTCCGGCCGGCCTGCTCATAACGTTGCGGCAGAGGATGCAGTAATTCAAAATGCACACCATCCCATTGCCATGATTCCCCAGCCTCGCATCGCCTACTATCGAGCACGGCCCGCTGGATGGGGTGATCCTCATTCAGTGACGAAGACAACGCTTTCACGGGCAGGGCCGACAACACGGACAGCGCACCACCGCTGTGGTCTGAATCCGCGTGCGAAATCATCATGAGATCGAGTTGCCGGATACCTTCTCCCCGTAGAAACGGTACGATGATACGTTCTCCACTATCGGTTCCTCCAAAAGGTGGTCCGGTATCGTATAGCAGGGTGTGATGCTCGGTACGTGCTACGACAGCCAGGCCTTGTCCAACATCGAGTACCGTCAACCACAGATCGCCGCTTGCTGGTTTAGGGAATGTGACAGCAAACAATGGTAGCAGCGCGACCACTCCGAGCCATCGCATCGGAAAGCCAGAAAAAATACCTAAACCCGATCCTCCTGGCAGAAACAACCAAATGATACCTGCCAACCCTACTACTGCCGTCCACAATGGCGGCGCGTGCTGCTGCCAAACGACTTGCGGCATTTCACTGAACCATTGCAACAAAACCATTCCAGCGCTCAATAGCGCATGTGCAGGGAATAATAGAAAATCAAGATACGGAGTGATTGACAGCAATGTCAATGGCACCACCGCCATGCTGATCAAAGGGATCGCGATCGCATTCGCCAGCGGCGCAACCAGTGACACTTGTTGAAACATGATGAGCAGCAAAGGCGCCAATCCAAGCGTAATCACCCATTGCACACGAACCCAACCGCTGATTGCACCCAATCTCCCGATACGCCCAAATGTCACAAGAGCGATCAAGGCTATCGCACCAAATGACAACCAGAAGCCGGGTGCGATTACAGCCCAGGGATCCAACATCACCACCATCAACAACGCCCCAACGAGAACCGTCGGTAACGAAATCTTCCGATTACACCAGAGTGCGAGGGCAATGATCAACAACATCAAGAATGCTCGTCGGGTAGGCACCGCAAATCCGGCCAAGAGCGCGTAACACAACGCAGCCACCAACCCGCCCGCAGTGGCTATTTTACGGGCTGGCAAGAAGGCAATCAGACGGGCGCTTCTAAGCCATAACCAATAAATGCTTGCAAAAGCGAGCCCCGCGACCATTGTGATGTGCAATCCAGAAATTGCCATAAGATGATTCGTGCCGGTGCGGGTAAAAACTTGCCACTGCTCACGCGGGATGCTGCGCTGATCGCCCACAGCCAGTGTGATTAATACACCTGCATAATCTCGTCCTGTCAATAATTCAGCAAATCGTGCCCTGATCTGCTGACGAATCCGTTCCACCCAATAGGCGGGGTGATTCACCCATTCATCCAACCGGTGATTCAATTCAGAGTCGCGGACATAACCTGTTGCTCGCAGATTGCGCTCGATGGCCTTGGCCTCAAAATCAAATCCATGAGGATTGGCATTGCCGCGAGGCCGCTTCAACCGCACCGTCAATCGCCATCGTTCGCCAACATTAACATCAGGCAGTGAAGCGTCATTGCGTCCCGCTCCTCTCCGACGCGTTTGATACCAACTCAATAGAATGCGTGCTGGCACCTGCGCGCCCGAGGTCAATACCTGCTCTACATCGAATCGGAAACGCACACTGAGATCATTCCGCTGGGGCAGCTCTGCAATCACCCCAATCAGATCGATATCCCGTCCTTCCCATTCGTGTGGTAAAGCATCCGCCATCCGCCAATGCGCCAGCATAGCGGCCCAGAAAAAACCCAATCCAACAAAAAATATACCGGCCGGAAAGGTATAAACTAGCCTCAATGCTGCAGGAACTTTATAGGCACAAAAAGCTAATCCCAAGGCAACTGGCAACAATACGATAGCCCATTGCATAGCAGGTAATTCAGCCTGAAGCTGCAATAAGCAAACGCCTGATACAAAGGCAAGGCTATAGAGAGGGATCAACACCTTTTGAAGTTAGCAAAAATCACAGTGGAAGTACGATACACACGGTCCATGCTTTTAATGCACCTGCTGTCTATATACGACGGTTAATTTTAAAGACTGAACAAATTTTTAACGCGAACATCCACCCAATATAAGGCTGTTGAATGGTATAGATAGGCAGGAATCTTCCATCGTCTTGTACGACGCAATCCTCTACCAGGGTAAGCAGGGCGGCAAATGCACATCATGATGTGTTGTGGGTCATAAGACGGCTTTGTGCATCACTCAAAATAAGTCGACACGGTAGCTGTTGAAGGTGGCGATGAAGCCAAGCAAACCAATGAAATCGGGACATTCATCCCGTTGTTGGGCAATATCGATATTCAAGGCAAAGACATCACCACCGATGCGCTTCTCACACAGCGTAAATTCACCTCCTTTGTAGTAGAGCGAAAGGCGCACTACCACTTTACGGTCAAAGGTAATCGAGCCACGCTCAAGAACGACATCGCATTACTTTTCGAGAATCGAAAGAAATCGGATTTTGTCGAGATCACGCCGCCTAATCACGGTCGAATTGATATCCGTCGCATCTGGTGCAGTGCAGCACTGAATGAATACCTCGATTTCCCGCATGTCGGGCAAGTGTGCCAGATCGAGCGGGAGACCATTTATACGAAAAACGGAAAAGTGACCCTCGAAGTCGTTTTGGGGATAACCAGTCGTACTCCAGAACAGGCAAGCCCGCAGCGCATTCTCAAAGTGAATCGCGGTCACTGGACAATCGAGAATCACTGCCACTATGTGATCGACTGGCATTTCGATGAGGATCGCAGTCGCATCCGTACCGGTCACGGCCGGCCCTGAGAATGCCACTCGCCTACGATGTTTCGCGTGTGGTGTTATTCAGCTCATCTCCAAGGGAAAATCCAGCATCTCTCAGAAAATGCAGCAGTTGAATCGCAATACCCGTCTGGTCTTCGACAATCTTCGTATGACTTCTAACTCTACCCGCAATCGGTCGCTTTGATTTCAGGGGGAGAACAAATTTATCGTGATTAGTCCAATCACTTGCCTTTGAACCCCAACTGCTTTCTGATAAGTTCACAAAGACTCTCCGATTTCCGGATGCCGTGGTACCGGAGCTTGTTTGCCGTTCCGTGGGTTTATATAGAGATCATGCATCCTTCCATGGCGCTTCAAGTAACAACCTGCATCAACCAGCTCTCGAATAAAATTCCCTCGTTTCACACGACATCCACAGCAATATCTTTAGTTTTTACTCCTGGATGAACAATAGGAGTTTCTTCTTCAATCATCAGTAAGTAGGCATCTCTAATGTTTTCCTCGAGTTCTTCAAGTGACTCACCTTGACTGAATACTCCCGGCACTTCCTTCAATTTACCTACATACCATCCATCATCAATCCAATATTCAAGCGTGAATTTCCGCTGCATTTCGCTACCTCATCCGACATTTTCCAAATCAGTCATTCTCAATCCGGCAGGAGTCTAACGACATGCGTGAGCTGCAGCGTGAACGCGCCAGCGGGCACGCTGTTAGCTCCACGCGATGGTGAACGAACCGCTATCGCGGAGAAGTTTTCCCCAATTTTTCGATTCATTCATCATAATCTCCTCATCCCTACAGGGATTTATTTGTGACTTTACCATGAGGAGAATGACGATGGAACATGAATATTCCCAACCTTTTGTTCAGCAGTATGACGAGTAAGGTTAAGTCGTAGCTAGCACGACCTAACCTTACTCGTTCGGCAACTCACACCCTCCCTTTCCAGTAGCCTGGCTCACGATGCAAATGCATTACCGCGACGATCAGAACTCCATCACCTTCTTCGGAGTACAAAACTCCATACGGTAACCGCCGCACCAATGAGCGTCGGACTTCCCCTTCGGGGACCATCCAGACACGCGGATAGGTGATGGCGCGCTGGAGCGCCGAATACACTTCAACTGCAAAATCCTGCCCGAGGCCCGGCTCCGCGTCCTCGTAGTATTGAATGGCTTCAGAAAACCCCGCCTCCGCGTCCGAATGAAAGTGAAAACTCATCCTTCAAACCTTTTCCATAGCAAAAACCTACTCGCCCGGGACGGCTGCCACAGTACCCGACCGGATCTCTTCCAGACGTTTCCGAGCAACTGCCGCCCATTTCTTATCAATTCCTGACTCCGGCGGATTCAGACTGCGAAGAAGCGCGTCAACCACCATAGCCCGCTCTTCCACAGGCAAAGACTCTGCTTCATTGATTAGATCTTTAATCTTCATGCCATTACCTTAAATCTCGAAAGTCTTTCTGCCGAACGTAAAGTAGACACCAATAAACAACTAAATCTTCATTGATGCCGGCGGATAAAATAGTATTGGGAAACTATGGGGAAACAAATCTTGCCCCAAATCGATAAGTTGCATATTTTTTAATCTACCTTGAGTTTAGATAACCAAGTTATCAGCCACACCCACTATGTCAACCGCATCCAAGCATTCGCAGCAGCTCAAATTGCTCGCTCAGGTGGTCAGCCGTTTGCATAAAAATGGGGGATACGCTACCAAAACAGATCAGATTCAGAACCAAGAATTTTTATTCTTGCGAACAACAACCCCAATCGTCGTTGGGTGCAATTAATAAAACTCTGCAATTTCTCGCTGGCTGTGCACCTGTTTTGTAAGCAGTAATGATCGCCGTTTTGCGGTCTTTGTATTGCGCTGCAATTTCAGACAAAAGCTTTGCCATCGGCCGCTTTTGTTGTTGGGATATATTTAGTGCCAGCCCGAAAATCCTCTAGCAAAAACGGGATCACTCATTGTGTTCAAGACCCCATTGTGCTGTGCAAACGCCTCTCCAAGATTTTCTCGGGCGTCGGTGACTGTTTTTGCTTGGCTGGCGATATCAAGTTCTGGTTCGATGTCTACATAGGTTGTAGCCGGTTTCTATCTGCGCCACTGCTAACTCAACCTTCTTCGTATTTGAATGACACCTTGACCTTGGCCCGGTAGGTAACAATCTTGCCGTCTTCCAATTGCATATCTAGTTCTACCACCTCGGCAATGCGCAGATCGCGTAATGTTTGGGCGGCACGCTCTACGGCCGCAGCTGCCGCCTTTTCCCAAGACTCGGAACTGGTCCCTACTAACTCGATAACTTTGTAAACACTTTCAGACATAGCAAAACTCCCTTGAAAATAGCGATCGGGGAAACAAATTCCTGGTTCACTCTAACTCATTCAATAATTGAATTAACCCGTTATTGAAACGGGTTGTCGTATTCTTACTATCTGAATGGAAAATTACGCCATAGGTTGGCCGATGCCTGAAATTTAATCATTCTCAGCGCATCCAGCATGATATCCTGAGCCGTCCTTCCCCCTCTTGACCATCCTACCATTTCATAGCTGAACAGCGAGTACATAGCATAAGTAAAGCCAGCCTGTTTTCCAGATGTAGGTGATATTGGGCAGCCATACTTTATTCTGTCGTCCAGCCAAAATTTTGTTCCAACTAGTTCGGCGTATCCGGTAATTGATGATTCGAATCGGATGGACGTAGCCCTGCTCATTCTAACTACAAATATGCCTGAAGGGGCATTTTATTTTTATTGCTGCAAGGAAATAATCTCGGAACATCGATTGGCGTTCAGTGCAACAAGCACATCATAAAAGCGAATGAGGTTGCGCCTCGGTCGGGAAGCCAAAGTAGCCAATCATCACGTGACAAATCAGCTTCTAGCAGATCATGCTCTTCTCCTCAATGAGCGCACTGTAGCGGGCCAAAGCCAAAGCTTTACTCGGCTGCGGGTGTGACGGATGACAAAGAAATGAGTAACAGAAGATTAACATTAACGCGAAATGCTCATTTACGGTTAAAATGCACGATTTAATATTCTAGAGGCTAATTCAATCATGTATCGCATTGCTCCGAGTATTCTATCGGCAAATTTCGCTAAGCTAGGCGAGGAAATCACCAATGTGCTCGATTCGGGCGCGGATATCATTCACTTTGATGTCATGGATAACCACTACGTCCCTAATCTGACGATTGGCCCATTGGTATGTGAGGCGATTCGCCCTCTGACCAAGGCGATTATCGATGTTCATTTGATGGTTGAACCTGTAGACCGTATCATTCCTGATTTTGCCAAGGCTGGCGCAAACATTATTTCCTTCCACCCCGAAGCATCCAGGCATATCGACCGTACCATTGGTCTGATCAAGGAACAAGGGTGTAAAGCCGGCTTGGTATTCAATCCGGCCACACCACTCAGCTATCTCGACCACGTTTTGGATAAATTGGATTTAGTGCTCATCATGTCGGTTAACCCCGGATTTGGCGGCCAAGCGTTTATCCCTGAGGCACTCAATAAATTACAAGCTGTACGGAAGCGTATCGATGCCAGCGGAAAAGATATCTGGCTAGAAATCGATGGTGGAGTGAAAGTTGATAACATCGCCGAAATCGCCCGTGCAGGAGCGGATACTTTTGTTGCCGGATCCGCTATTTATGGCGCCGGTAAAGATAGCGACCCGCATCGCTATGACACCATCGTCTCGGCCATGCGCGCCGAGCTGGCAAAAGTTTAAATTTGCACAATTACCCTATATCAATCAAACAGATCACTAATGGATCAAGATAATTTACAACGCGCTGTTAACTACACGAATAAAATAGCATTCCCTATCCCGATTAAAGTCGTCGTTATCGATCTGGATGGGACGTTACTCGATACAGCCGCCGATCTCGCTCATGCAGCGAACAAAATGCTGCTGGAACTCGGCAAACCCGAATTACCACTCGCTACCATTCAATCGTTTATTGGCAAGGGTATACAAAAATTGGTAAAACGATCGCTGACCAATAGCCTGGATACCGAACCGGACGCCGAATTGTTCGCCAAAGCGCTGCCCATCTATGAGCGGAATTATCGTGAGCATTTATACACGTATACCCGCCCCTACCCCGGTGTGGTCGAAGGATTGAATGCGCTGAAACAGAATGGGTTTCAATTGGCTTGTATCACCAACAAAGCAGAGGCATTCACCTTACCATTATTGCGGGCGACAAACTTGCTGGCGTATTTTGAGCTCGTCTTATCGGGTGACAGTTTGCCTAAAAAGAAACCAGACCCATTGCCTCTGTTGCATGCCTGCAAATACTTCCACATAGTACCACATGAATTGCTGTTGATTGGCGATTCGCTCAATGACGCGATTGCAGCACGCGCGGCAGGCTGCAACATTTTCTGCGTCCCCTATGGGTATAATGAAGGGCGTGATGTACGCGAGTTAGATTGTGATGCAATCGTACCTACGCTGTTTGAAGCGTCTAAATTAATCAAAAAAGTGATTTGAATTTTCACGATCTTCACACCGTTCACTGCCTGTAAAATACGCGCTTCGATGATTTCCCATGATCCATCTATTTTTAAGCCACATCCAGTTTTGAAAAGGTGAATGTGTGACACAGAGTGAATTCAACGATTTGGCAGCGCAAGGATACAATCGCATTCCCTTGGTACTGGAAACGTTCGCCGATCTCGATACCCCTCTTTCAGTTTATCTCAAACTGGCCAATCAACCGTATTCATACCTATTGGAATCCGTGCTGGGCGGTGAGCGTTTTGGGCGTTATTCTGTCATAGGCTTGCCCGCAAAAACACGCCTAGAAGCGTATGGGAACGAGATCGAAATTATCGGTGGAGCAGATTCTAAGAAAATCAGTGTCAACAATGTGCTGGATTTTATCGAATCCTACCTTGCTGATTTCAACATTGCACCCCATACCGATCTGCCCCGCTTTTGCGGCGGATTGGTGGGTTATTTCGCATATGACACGGTCAGGTACATCGAACCCAGACTAGCCGGCCGCGCGCGTCCGGATACCTTGCATACACCCGATGTATTGTTATTGCTATCCGAAGAATTAGCGGTCGTAGATAACCTTTCCGGAAAACTTTACCTCATTATCTATCTCGACCCAACCCTGGATAATGCTTATGAGACAGGCAGGAAACGGCTCAAGGAGCTACTAAGCCGACTGCGTCAACCCCTCACCATTCCAATCGAAAAGCCGACCGAGTCAGGTTCGGCTGTGTGTGAATTCAGCGAAGCTGAATTTATCGCTGCGGTAGAACGTGCTAAACACTATATCGTCGAAGGCGACATCATGCAGGTTGTGCTTTCTCAACGCACCAGCAAACCCTATTCTGCCTCTCCGCTCGCACTTTATCGTGCGCTGCGCAGCCTCAACCCCTCACCTTACATGTTCTACTATCATCTGGAACATTTCCATATCGTCGGCGCTTCACCCGAGATTTTGGTACGATTGGAAAATGACACCGTCACAGTGCGGCCGATTGCTGGAACACGCCCACGCGGCAAAAACTTACAAGAAGATTCGGCTTTAGCAGCGGATTTACTGGCTGACCCCAAAGAGCGTGCTGAGCATGTCATGTTGATGGATTTAGGACGTAATGATATCGGACGAGTTGCCCAAATTGGCACAGTCAATGTTACTGAAAACATGCAAATCGAGCATTACTCGCACGTCATGCATATCGTCTCTAACGTGGAAGGTAAGCTCAAGCCAGGACTGAATGCCATTGACGTCTTACGCGCCACTTTCCCAGCCGGCACCGTCAGCGGCGCGCCCAAAGTCAGAGCCATGGAGATCATCGATGAGCTGGAAATCTCCAAGCGCGGTATTTATGCCGGTGCAGTCGGCTACCTTGGCTTTAATGGCGACATGGACCTTGCCATCGCGATCCGCACCGGCATCATCAAGGATGGTAAATTACATGTCCAAGCAGGTGCCGGCATCGTGGCCGACTCGGTGCCACAAAGCGAATGGGTTGAAACACAAAACAAGGCAAAAGCACTATTGCGTGCCGCCGAGATTGCAGAAAGCGGGCTCGATAGTCAAATCGACTAAGTTGCCAACCATATTCACAACAAGGAATCTATGATCTGATTTACCTCGCAGATCATCGTTTAGCACGGGGCCGTTCCGCGTAGCTACCTGCGGGTGATAACAGCACGGCAACCTATTGTGCATTCATTAAATTTTCAAAGTACGCGTCAATACGGTATTTGACTCGGAAACAGGCCTGCTAAAAACATTTTGAGGAATACTGAAAACTCTGCTAATCTGCAATAGGCTTTCTTATAACGCAAAAGCCAGCAGGGATGCACCTAAGATTGGATTGGACGAACACATCCCAAATTTAATTTAGATCCACTTCTAAATTTTTATTAGATTTCTCCGGAGGGTCAATATGAATATGGCAAAGTGGGGAAAAAATCTATTCATACTTATATCTACAGCCATCTTTGTGAACGGCCATGCTTGGTCAGCACCGCCAGATACCTCTCCCCAAGGCTTTGCATGGAAGGATAGTGCGGAAATCTATGCCAAGATTTGCGCTTATTGTCATGAAGCCCAGGTAGCTCCCCCTATACGCAATCGCTCACTGCCTCCCGAGTATATCCGTGCAGTTGTCCGTAATGGAAACCGGGCGATGCCCGCTTTTCGCGCTTCGGTAATTGATGACGAGTCGTTAGCCAAGCTTGCTGACTTCGTTTCAAAAAGCGAAACGGGATATTAAGGGAGCCCCTCATTATGGATAAAACTCGACGCAATCTCATTAAAGGCATGCTCACCGGCGGCACTTTGCTCGCACTCGGTGTACCCGGCATGGCACCAGCAATTATCGTGAACCCAGTAGCGAGCGGAAGCGTTCACCCAAGCCGTTTACTTCTCGGAAATACACCGATCAGCGAAGTCTTCATCAAGGGTGCCAATGCAGCTTGGGCTGCCCACACCCATAGCCAGCAAGGATTATTGCCGATAGCGAAGCTAGAAGATATTCTCTTCGATAATCCAGCAGGTACTGCTGACCTATTACGACAACCCCGCCCTCTCCGTTGGATCGCAATCACCGATGAAGCCCATGCCGCGATATTGACTGAATTGATCCGTAACATCGACGGCCGGCTGCTCGCGCTCGGTTTTCATATTTATTCCGCCAATGATGCGCTCATACCGCTTCGCCATCGCTGGACAACTGCATCACCCGCGTACAGCGTGGGAGAAAAACTCGCGACGATGCTCATTCAAAACCAGCCTCAATTTTCTATCGTTGAAAACTTTCTTGAAAAACCAGTCGTTCGTAATGAGGATGAGGCGCTGCCCATAGCTGGTTTCAGCGCTTATCGGTCAACCGAGCAAGATGTCCGCGATCTTCATTGCGCAGGCCTTCCCCCCAGTGAGGCAAATGTATTAATCGGTGAAAAGACGGCGCACAGCTGGCAGCCCCGCTTTTCCGGCACATCCTCTGGCGGCCCGGATGTACCCAAACTTGAGAACTGGGTAGAAATGACCAGCTTTGCCTTAGTGACAACTGCACTGGGCATCAATAGCCATCAAACATCGTGCACGAGCCGCGCTTTCGTTTGCAGATCGAATCAGCGTAACCTGCATACAGAAGTATTTGCAGGCACGCATTTTGTCTCGTTTATATTTGACGTGTAGGGAGAATACAGCATGGCCAGTAAATATATTGCACTGCCCAAGGGCGTGTCTGAGACAGTTTTCGATACGGCCATTAGCCGTTTCCGAGAGATACTTGGCGACACCGCCGTCCTTACCAACGCAGAGCAGCTCGCACCTTATATCAAGACCATGATGCCCGTTCCCGATGCCGATCATGCGCCTTCAGCCGCACTGCTTGCGACGACGGTCGAACAGATCCAGAAAATCGTTGCCATCTGTAATCAATACAAGGTGCCGATCTGGACGATTTCAACAGGCAAAAACTTTGGTTATGGTTCTGCAGCACCCGTAGAACGCGGTCAAGTCGTGCTCGACCTCAAGCGCATGAACCGCATTCTTGAAGTCGATAAAGATTTGGCCTACGCTTTGGTTGAGCCTGGCGTGACCTACCAGCAGCTATACGATTATATCGATGAACATCAGTTAGGCTTATGGTTATCCGTGCCTGCACCCTCCGCGATCGCCGGACCGGTTGGCAATACACTGGATCGCGGGGTGGGTTACACGCCCTATGGCGAACACTTCTTGTTCGCCTGTGGTATGGAAGTCGTGTTGGCCAATGGTGAGGTATTGCGCACCGGCATGGGCTCGATGCCCAATTCCAATACTTGGCAAGTCTTCAAATGGGGGTATGGTCCCTATCTGGATGGGATTTTCACACAATCCAACTACGGTATTGTCACCAAATTCGGTTTCTGGCTCATGCCGGCTCCACCGGCATATAAACCCTTCGTCATTCAATACGAGCATGAAGAGGATATCGTGGAGATCGTCGAAACGATCCGCCCCCTGCGCATCAGTGGCGTCATTCCCAACGCAATCGTGATTGCACACGCACTGTATGAAGCACCCGTGAAAGCCCGACGCAGCGATTATGTGTCAGGGCCAGGTGCAATTCCGGATGAAGCCGTCCGTAAAATCAGCAAAGATCATAAACTGGGTATCTGGAATGTCTATGCCGCGCTCTATGGAACGCAGGAGCAAATCGATGTGAACTGGCAGATTGTTACGCAGGCCTTTAAGCAATCAGGCAAAGCCAAGATCCTGACCGAACAAGAAATGGGTGATGATCCAGCCTTTAACTACCGTGCCAAACTGATGCGTGGAGATATGACGCTGACGGAATTTTCCTTATACAACTGGCGCGGGGGCGGGGGCTCTATGTGGTTTGCGCCTGTTTCCCAAGCACGTGGCAGCGAAACACTCAAGCAGATGGCACTGACCAAGCAGATTCTTGCAAAATACGGGTTGGATTACTCGGGTGAATTCATCGTGGGTATGCGTGACATGCACCACATTGTCGATGTGCTATACGATAAGACCGATCCTGCGCAGACCCAAGCAGCATACCAGTGCTTTGATGAGTTGCTTACCGTATTCTCGGCGCAAGGCTATGGTACCTACCGCGTCAATACCGCTTTTATGGACAAAGTGGCGGAAACCTACGGGCCGGTACAGCGCAAAATTCATAAAACACTCAAAGATGCACTGGATCCGAACGGCATACTCGCACCGGGAAAATCGGGAATTCGATAGTATCTGCCACGCCCATTGCCGATAACATCGATTCGAATACCTGCAAGTAGCAGCGCTATTGCTGACAAGGAAACAATAACCACCTTCAATCAGGAGGGCAGATGAGAAAAATCCAAGCCGCGGTTGTCCGTCAAAAAGGCGGACCTTTTCAGATCGAGGAGCTATTGCAGGATGAACCCCACTCAAATGAAGTGCGTGTTCGCATCATCGCCGTGGGCATGTGTCATACCGATATGGTCGCACGCGATCAGCTTTATGACGTGCCGCTCCCAGTAGTACTTGGGCACGAAGGCTCAGGTATCGTTGAACAAGTGGGCAGTAGTGTAAACAAAGTAGTAGTGGGCGATCACGTCGTTCTGACCTATATGTGGTGCGGACACTGCAAACCCTGCCTCCGTGGTGATTCAACCTATTGCTCCCACTTTTACGCGCTCAATTTTGGAGGTGCACGCGAAGATGGCAGTACGTCTACTTTTGAATCAAATTCCGCGCAAACCTCGGTACACGATCATTTTTTTGGCCAATCATCCTTCGCTACATTTGCTCTGGCACATGAACGTAACGTCATCAAGGTATCGAGAGACGCACCTCTTGAATTATTGGGTCCACTTGGCTGCGGTATTCAAACGGGCGCAGGCGCGGTCATGAATGCATTAAAAGTCAACCCTGGCAGCAGTTTCGTAGCATTTGGCGGCGGCGCAGTTGGGCTAAGCGCCATCATGGCCGCGCGTGTGGCAGGTGCGACAACCATCATCGCTGCCGATGTGGTCCCTTCTCGTCTGGCGCTGGCGATGGAACTCGGTGCAACCCACACGATAAATAGCCGTGAAGCCGATCCCGTCGAAGCCGTTCATGCCATAACTGCCGGTGGCGCTGATTTCGCGCTGGAATCAAGCGGACGGCCTGCCGTTTTGCGTCAAGCGATCGATGCACTCGCGATACGCGGTACATGCGGAATCGTCGGCGCGCCCGCATTAGGCACTGAAGCGAACTTCGATGTGAATGGCGTGATGACGACGGGAAAGCGCATCATTGGAATTATCGAGGGTGACAGCCAGCCCGATCTTTTTATTCCTGCCCTCGTCGAACTTTATAAACAAGGGAGATTTCCATTCGATAAACTGGTGAAATTTTACTCACTCGACCAAATCAACCAGGCGGCTGAAGACAGCGAGAAAGGCGTGACGATCAAGCCCATTATTCGATTGCATTCACTCCCCATGTGAAATTTCATTTCGCTGATCGCGGCTTCTGCCTCCGAATTTGCCCACAGGGAGAAAACAGACTATGACAATAAATGAACAATCCCATTTACCCTATACAAATTTCGATCAACTCCCTATCAACGGACAATGGCGGCATGGGAAGGGCGCGAAAGTTCTTCGCGACTTGAACCCCTATGATGGCAGCACGCTGGTCGAAATACCTCACGCCAATCGCGACGATCTGGATGAAGCTTACCGTGGCGCTCAACAGGCACAACTTTCCTGGGCATCGTTATTGCCAGGCGAGCGGGCAGCCGTCATGCGGCGGGCCGCACACATCATGGAAGTTCGGCGGGAAGAGATTGTCGCCTGGCTGATCCATGAATCGGGCGGCACACGCATCAAAGCCAACTTGGAATGGAAGGCAGTGCATGGCGTGCTGCTGGAAGCGGCCACATTGCCTTATTTGGTAGAAGGGCGGATTCTGCCTGCCGATATTCCCGGTAAGGAAAGCCGCATGTACCGCAAACCAGTCGGTGTTGTCGGCGTCATCAGCCCCTGGAATTGGCCCTTACAACTGACCGTCCGGTCGGCTGCCCCCGCGCTCGCTGTCGGTAACGCTGTAGTCGTCAAACCTGCCAGCGACACGCCGATCACGGGCGGGTTGCTGCTCGCAAAAATTTTCGAAGAAGCGGGACTCCCTCCCGGTGTATTCAGCGTGATAGTCGGTGCAGGGAGTGAAATTGGCGATGCCTTTGTCACCCACCCTGCTCCACGCGTCATTTCGTTCACGGGCTCAACGCCCGTTGGGCGGAATATTGCCAAACTGTCAGCAGAAAGTTCAGTGTTGAAGCGACTCGAACTGGAGCTAGGTGGCAATGGCCCTTTTGTCGTTCTGCAAGACGCCGAACTGGAACAAGCCGTGGAAGCCGCCGTGTTCGGTAAATTTCTCCATCAAGGGCAGACCTGCATGAGTATCAACCGCTTTATTGTCGATGAACGCGTCCACGATGAATTTCTGGAGCGCTTGGCTAATCGGGTACGACAATTGAAAGTGGGTGATCCAGCTGCCCCTGATACCTTGATCGGTCCCGTTATCAATGAATCTCAGCTCAATGGACTGCGTAGCAAAATCCAGGATGCCATCTCAGCAGGCGCATGCCAGGTCGTCGGTGGCGATGCGCAAGGTCTTGTTCTTCCGCCGCATCTATTCTCTCAAGTCACCAACCAGATGGCATTGGCACAAACGGAATCTTTTGGTCCGATCGCGCCGATCATACGCGCGCGGAATGAGGAAGAGGCATTGAACATCGCTAACGATACTGAATTAGGGCTGGCCGCCGCTGTATTTACACGGGATGCCGAACGCGGGCTCCGCTTTGCGCAGCGACTCGAAACGGGCATGGCTCACGTCAATGATCAGCCGGTCAATGATCTGCCCTACAACCCTTTCGGTGGTGAGAAAAATTCAGGAGTTGGCCGTTTCAATGGTGTTTGGGCCATTGCTGCATTCACGACCGATCAATGGATAACCGTTCAACATACCCCACGCCACTACCCTTTTAATGCGACGATGCTTACCTGATAAAAGATAAAATGTGGATTATCCACTGAACGGAAACCACCATAAGAAACAATAGCGCCCGACTATTTCCTCCTTTCAGGATTTCATCATTACTCTCGTGAACAAGAAAAACAATGAAGTTAAAACTCCAAATTATTATCTGCAGCACACGACCTGGACGGATTGGGCCGTATGTCGCTCAATGGTTCCATGGCATAGCATTACAGCATGGCCAGTTTGAAGTCTCGCTGATTGACCTCGCTACATTTAACCTTCCGGTATATGATGAGCCGGAACATCCTGTTCTGCAACGGTATCGGCATGAACACACTAAAAACTGGGCTGCCAGTGTCAATGCAGCAGATGCTTATGTTTTCGTTACCCCCGAATACAACTTTGGCCCACCTCCATCGCTTTTGAATGCGCTCAACTATGTTTACAAAGAGTGGAATTATAAACCTGCCGGTATGGTCAGCTATGGTGGTGTTTCAGGTGGGCTCCGCTCTGCACTGGTCGAGAAATTGACCTTGACGACTTTAAAAATGATGCCTATGGTAGAAGCTGTGGCTATTCAGAACGTTTCTTCACACCTTGATGAAGACAAGCGGTTTAAGCCGAGTGAACATCATATCAACTCAGGCGCATCGCTACTCAATGAGCTTTATAAATGGGCGCAAGCACTTAAAACGATAAGATCGTAATCACAACGCAATATCAGTAAACCGGCTTTGCGCTTGTATCGCTATAACAAGGCGCTTCGTAGCTGAGCTGCACCCCCATTATTGAATTAACAGAATAATTATTATATAAAGAGGCCATCACAGTGAATTTTCCCGATTTTTATGATTTAGCACCCGTCATACGAACACGTGATCCATTCGCCGCTCTGCTCGGTGCAGCGCATGACGGTATATTGGAATACCGCTATCTTGATGCCGTACGGCTTGCTGGTCATTCATGCCCGACTGTTGCCGGCGCATTCCTCATTGGCCGCGCTGCATTGAATGCGCTCTATCCAGACGAACTCGCTGAACGCGGCGCGATTGCCGTTCATATGCCTGCCCCTGAACATGAAGGAACAACAGGGGTCATGGCACAGGTTTTAACCCTGTTGACAGGGGCAGCTGCCGCCAATGGCTTCCAGGGCATCCAAGGTCGCTTTAAGCGTATGGGTCTCTTAAGTTTTGCCGACCATCAGGAAGGGGAAGCCATCTGTTTTAAGCGTCTCGATACCGGCGCCTGCGTAGCCGTGGAACTTGATGTTTCCTGGGTGCCAGGTGATCCTG
Organism: Nitrosomonas nitrosa; assembly: GCF_003051105.1. Classification (GTDB taxonomy): domain Bacteria; phylum Pseudomonadota; class Gammaproteobacteria; order Burkholderiales; family Nitrosomonadaceae; genus Nitrosomonas; species Nitrosomonas nitrosa. The sequence continues at coordinate 43,750 of NZ_QAOO01000018.1, forward strand.
CACAAAGCGGACGGCTGATGGCAATTTTACAAAACCGCGCAGATGATGACACGCGCGCTACTTTTGCCAATACCTGGCAGGCGCGTGTTCGTCGATTATTACTTGAATTCGCGGATGACCCGCGTGTCATACGCGTTACACCACTACAGCCACCTGAAAATAAGAATGAAAACTGATACACCTTGATGGATTCACATCTCAAGTGATACTAATGAATAAAATCAGTAGCTTATTGATATTATAATTAAGTATTTTTTATCCATTTCTGTACCACCAGACTGCCGATCATATCCCCTTCGACATTGACCATGGTACGAAATGCATCCAGCAAACGGTCGATCGGCAGCAAAATAGCGACCGCTTCTGCTGGCAAGCCCACCGCTTGCAATACCATCACCATGGTGACCATCCCGGCGCTGGGAATGCCCGGCGCTCCGATGGCAGCCAGCATGGCGGTCAGGAAAACAATGAGTTGTTGCATGATATCCAGCTCGATTCCCACCAAGTTTGCAATGAACAGCGCGGCGATAGCTTCATAAAGCGCTGTTCCATCCATATTCATGGTTGCGCCGAGGGGGATTACAAAACCCGCCACATCCGATTTGACGTGTAGATGCTGTTCCACGCACCGCATCGTGATCGGCATGGTTGCGGCACTTGAACTGGTCGCAAACGCTGTGATCAACGCTTCACGTCCGCCATTCCAGAACCGCAGCGGCGTCATCCCTGTCGTCAAATAAAGAATGAGTGGCAATAAGATCAAGCCATGCACCAGAGTCGTGCCAATCACAATGAGGATGAATTTGATCAACGTGGTCAACAGCGTCATGTCTTGCGCCACCACCAGTTGCAGTAACAACGCCATGATTCCGAATGGCGCAAGACGCATGATCCAACCGACCAGCATGAGGATCAGCTCGAGAAACTCTTTCATCAGCACAAGAATATTCTGATACCGCTCACCTCCTACTACCAAGGCAATGCCAAGCAATAACGCAAATACAACGATAGCAATGATATTACCTTGTGCAAGCGCCGCGAGCGGATTCAAAAACAATGAATGCAGGAAATGCGCGAAAAATTCCCGCAAGGTCATCTGCCTGACTTCAAAGCTTTGCATCGCATCTTTGAACATTGCAATTTCCAGCCCTTCACCAGGCCGGAACAAATTGGCGACGATCAGCGCCAAAAGAATGGCAAGCACCATCGTTCCCGCAAAGAAACTGATCGCGGTTGTCCAGACCCGGTTGATTTGATGGTGGGCGCGCAAATTGGCTACGCCAACCACAATGGAGGTAAAAACCAATGGAACCAGCACCATTTTCAATAAATCGATGAATAACGTGCTCATCAAGCCAGCGATATACAAGCTGTTTTGGGATAGCGATGATTCCTGATCCAGCGTAGCCAACCCCAGCCCGAGTAAAATTCCGATCAATGCGCCTAACAGTATTTGTGTATTGAGCGATATTTTCAACATGAATCCCTCTGACCGATTACGGGTATAAACACCAGCAAATAAATTTCAGCCGTCATTCAGTTTTCTACATTCACGATACGCGTTCCGGCAAGCCGATCATGCAAATACTGACGATCGCGATCAAACAATGCCCACATAATGCCAAACCCGAAAAAAGTAATGCCAATGACGGCAAGCAGGTAGCGTGTGATCGCCTGCCGGGTTGTCAATCGCTGACCGTTACTCGTCACGACGCGCATTTTCCAGGTCTGCATGGCCAAAGTCTGACCACCGTGCGTCCAAAACCAGATGAAGTAAATGCCCGCCACAAACAGTAGGTAGAACTGAAAGAGTGGCCTAAAATAAACAGCGGTGGTATCACGAAATACAAGATGAAAAATAAAACTGGCAATAAACCATATGGCAAGCAGCAGTAAAAAATCGTAAAACATGCTGAGTGTACGGCGCCAGAAACGGGGGGTCGAATTTGTCATAAAGATTAACTAGCAGATTAACTAGCTCTTAAAACTGCGTGAGCTATTTTATAATGTACTGAATTGGTCGTGGCTGATTCCTGTCTTGCATGGCGCATTGTATGACATTCTTGGCGAGCATTTCATCTTTTGCTCGAGAAATCAATCCATTCAACTTCTTTTTGTTGATATAACCACGCACAATGATTGATAATTATTATCGTTTACGCTAATATAGCGTATCAATTTATTAGCCTCTGAAGAACAGCTAAGCCGCTCAGAAAATTTACGATTCCTGCTTTTCAGCTCCAATTGAAACACAATTTGACCAGACCATTTTTCGCTTGTAGGGCGTTGACTGCATGAAGCATACAAAACGCAATTCGACCGTTTCCGCGATCTCAATTATCAGCTTAATATTTGTTCTCATGATCCATGCTGCCTTGATCTATGGCATGTGGCATCATCGTCTACCCTCAACCATGCCGCCAACGGTTACGCTTTCAGCAGAGTTGATCGTCCCTCCACAACCCAAGATTGAATCGCCCGAAGCCACCAAAGTTGATTTAAAAGCAGAGCATGTCCCTCCACCGCCCGAAAAACCCAAGGTAGTCAAAAAAGTACAGCCGCAACCCAAGCAGCGGCAAATAGTGGCCAACACGCCCGTTCAACTTGAAGAGGAATTTGTTGCGCCCACTCCTCCGGAACCTGTCACGGAACCCGAACCAGCACCCGCAAAACAGGAGAAACAAACCGTTGCTGCGGCTCGCCCAGAGCAAATGCAAACAGGCCCTGTGACACTTTCGTCAGAATTATCGGTTTCGTGCCCAGAATTAAGTGCGCCCGAATATCCAGCACTCTCGCGTCGTTTGGGTGAAGAAGGAAAACTCATGTTGCAAGTCGAGTTGGATGAGTCTGGTCGTATTAGCAATACACGCATCATTAATAGCAGCGGCTATTCACGCCTTGATAACGCAGCCTTGGCAGCAGTAAAAACCTGGCGATGCCGACCTGCCGTCCGTGATGGTCAACCTGTCCGGGCTATCGCATTGCAACCTTTTAATTTTGTAATTCAAGGAAATTAATGTAATGGAACAATCTCTTGGCTTTTCTCATTTTCTAGCACAGATAGACCATGTAGGCATGTGCGTGCTCGCTCTGCTACTTTCTCTGTCAGTTGCGAGTTGGTATCTGATCATCACTAAAAGCATCAGCAATTATTTGGCCACTCGGAGAGCCAATACTTTTCTGAAACGATTCTGGGAAGTTGATTCACTGCAAGAGTTAAAAGCAGAAATGAAAAATGTTTCAGCCGATAATAATGCTTTTGCGCAACTCGCAAAATTAGCCCTGGACGTTACCACTAACTCACAAAAACATGGCCTTGAGAAACTGGCGATGGCAGGAGGAGCTGGTGATTTTTTGACACGCACTTTGCGTAATGGAATTGACCAAGAAGCTACCCGTATTGAAAATGGTCTCACTATCATTGCCTCAGCAGGGTCAGCTGCACCATATATCGGGCTATTTGGCACTGTTTGGGGAATTTATCACGCACTCATTCAGATTGGACTTTCCGGTCAAGGTACGCTCGATAAAGTGGCTGGGCCCGTTGGCGAGGCTTTAATCATGACCGCACTGGGATTGGCCGTGGCCATTCCGGCTGTATTGGCCTATAACGCTTTTGTCAGAAGAAACCGATTATGGATGGCCAAGCTGGACGCCTTTGCGCATGATTTATTCACAATTGTGACTGTTGGCAGCAAAGTGGGTGACGATGTCAAAGTATCGTCAGCAGATAACCGAGAAACGTCATTTGCACCTGCTACATCAGCGGCACCTGCTCTCGAAGGGAGACAATAATGGCATTTGGCAGCTCCGACCGTTATCAAGGGCAAACGACCATGTCTGAGATCAATGTCGTCCCACTCGTGGATGTCATGCTCGTTTTATTGATTATTTTTATTATCACCGCGCCGCTCTTGACACATTCAGTCAAAATCGATCTCCCCAAAGCCTCCAGCAATCCGAATACGACCCAGCCCGAGCATATCGAGTTTGCCATACGTGATGATGGCAGTTATTTCTGGAATGGCGAGACCATTACGCTTGAGCAACTCGCACCAAGGTTCACGCAATCGGCAGAAAATGATCCAAAAATCGAACTTCATATTCGCGCCGACAAACTGACGCATTACGAGCATGTAGCCCGTATCATGAGCCTGGCCGCCAAATCTGGAATCACAAAAATCGGCTTTATCACCGATCCGACCCAAGAATGAGAACAAACAACGTCACCATGCATTTTCTTTACTGCTAAAACAAAAAATATTGCTTTAAAATGCGCCTATTCCTATAGAGAAGATATACACTTCGCACCTCAAAATTCGATTTTTTATCATCCCTCATCCAACCTTCTCCCAGCGGGAGAAGGTATAGTTGCCGAATTTTGAGGTGCGATGAGTATACTCTGGAATAGCGCCACATGATCGCCGCACTCAAGTTTATCGCTGATTTAGAGGCAGTTTGCTCATTACCCCTCAAAATAGATTAGATCGTCATCATTTAATGCTATTGTATGGGCAAACTCTTAGTGAAGTTAGCATCCATGCCAAGCAAAAGCAGTCGGTTAATACTATAATTGACGTATGAGCACACTGCGCCTAACGGCTTATCGAAAGATGCGAATAACTTTTTTGTCATTTACAAAGCGATAATGAACAGCCTGCGTAGATTGCCTGCATGGAAACATGCTACATCACTGATGGCATTACCAAAACAATTTTATATTACATATTGATTTAAAGAGCGCTTTCTCTCAATCTACGCATTCTACAGTTCCCTCATTTAACAACGATACCAGAACGAGCTGTGCCATTAAGTATCGAAAATAATACATTTATTTACTGAGGAATGTGTTGGTGTTGGGAGTTTCATTTGCTCGTTTTTTGAGTTAACATTGCCCCCCATGACTAAATACGTCTTTGTGACCGGTGGTGTAGTATCTTCCTTGGGGAAGGGTATCGCTGCCGCGTCGCTAGCTGCTCTCTTAGAAAGTCGTGGCATTAAAGTTACCATGCTCAAGCTGGATCCCTACATCAATGTAGATCCCGGTACGATGAATCCATTTCAGCATGGCGAAGTTTTCGTTACAGATGATGGTGCAGAAACTGATCTCGATCTTGGTCATTACGAACGCTTCATCAGTACGAGAATGACCAAGCGCAATAATTTCACCACAGGACAAATCTATGAAAGCGTCATTCGTAAGGAGCGCCGTGGAGACTATCTGGGTGGAACGGTGCAGGTTATTCCTCATATCACTGATGAAATCAAACTTTTCATCCGTAATGGCGTGGATGACGCACAAGTCGCGATCGTGGAAATCGGCGGAACAGTTGGCGATATCGAATCCCTCCCTTTTTTGGAAGCGATCAGGCAAATGGCCGTACAGCTGCCGCGACAGGATACCTGCTTTATCCACCTGACGTTATTGCCTTACATTGGCTCTGCGGGGGAACTTAAAACAAAACCGACACAGCATTCGGTTAAAGAACTGAGAGAAATCGGCATACAACCCGATGTGCTGCTCTGCCGTGCCGACCGCATGCTTCCTCAAGATGAGCGACGAAAAATCGCCATGTTCACCAATGTCAAAGAAGAAGCGGTCATATCAGCAATCGATGTCGACAGTATCTATAAAATCCCCGCATTGCTTCATGAGCAAATGTTGGATGAAATCATTTGTCATAAGCTGAATATCCTAGCCAAATCAGCCGATCTCTCTGTGTGGAAGAAGCTCGTCCATGCGCTAGAGCACCCCCAGCATCTTGTCACAATCGCTTTGGTAGGAAAATACGTCGATTTGACAGAGTCTTACAAGTCATTGTCCGAGGCACTGATTCACGCAGGTATTCATACTTGTAGCAAGATTGACATTTGCTACATCGACTCAGAAGAAATTGAAAAACAGGGTACAGATTGTCTCCGTGACAAAGATGCCATTTTAGTACCCGGAGGATTTGGCAAGCGCGGTGTCGAAGGAAAAATTGCAGCCATTCATTATGCCCGCACGCATCACATTCCTTATTTGGGAATTTGCCTCGGCATGCAACTTGCCGTAATCGAGTATGCTCGCAACAAACTTAAATTGAAGGATGCTCATAGTACGGAATTTAATCCCACTACGCCCCACCCTGTGTTGGGGCTCATCACTGAGTGGCGCACCCGCGAAGGGCGTATCGAGAAAAGAACGTCCAAAACGGATCTGGGGGGGACCATGCGTCTAGGAGGACAAGAATGCATTCTTAAAGAAAACTCGTTGGCAAGAGAAATCTATGGCAAGGATAAAATCATCGAGCGTCACCGCCACCGTTATGAAGTCAATACGGCATATATTCCGGATTTAGAACTGGCGGGGCTTCAGGTAAGCGGCTTATCGTCCGAAGAGAATCTATGCGAAATGGTTGAGCTACCTAAATCGGAACATCCCTGGTTTGTTGCGTGCCAATTTCACCCGGAGTTCACCTCGACGCCAAGAAAGGGGCACCCATTATTCATGGCTTACGTAAAGGCTGCCATTGATTTTGCCAGCAAACGCATCGGATCGGAAAAGAAAGATAGACGGCAAATTAACTAATATTCGCCGAACACCTTCAATTTTATTAATTCACCAGCAAGATTTGGTTAATACTTCTTTGCTAAAAAGATACGGTTATGAATCACAAGCAGAATAGTTTTTTCCATACCAGCTTAATTAATTGAGTTAACAATAATATCTAAATAAAACGTAAAACAATGACAAGGAATGTAGCATGAGTGCAATTGTGGATGTAATCGCCCGTGAAATTTTAGACTCCCGCGGTAACCCGACCATCGAAGCGGATGTCCTACTCGAATCCGGTGTGCTTGGGCGCGCATCAGTGCCTTCGGGCGCATCAGTCGGCACAAAAGAAGCCGTCGAACTACGCGATCAAGACGCACAGCGATATTCCGGAAAAGGGGTGTTGAAGGCAGTTGAGAATATTAATACCGAGATCGCCGAAACCATCATGGGGCTTGATGCGATCGAGCAGCCTTTCATTGACCAAACGCTCATCGATCTCGATGGCAGCGATAATAAATCCAGACTAGGTGCCAACTCGATTCTAGCCGTCTCTCTGGCGGTCGCCAAAGCCGCCGCCGAAGAATCGGGTCTGCCACTTTATCGTTATCTAGGAGGAGTGGGTGCGATGTCCCTGCCTGTACCCATGATGAATCTGGTCAATGGTGGTGCGCATGCCAATAATAATTTGGATATGCAGGAATTTATGATCGTTCCATTAGGCATGCAAAGCTTCCGAGAAGCAATACGCTGTGGTGCTGAAATATTCAACACCCTCAAGATGCTCATTCACAAGAAAAATATGCCGACGACAGTGGGTGACGAAGGCGGCTTCGCGCCTAATCTCGCGAATAATGAGGAAGCACTCAAACTTATTGTACAAGCCATTGATCAAGCAGGATATTTACCAGGTTCCGATGTTGCGATTGGTGTAGATTGCGCAAGTTCGGAATATTACAAGGACGGTAAATACCATTTTCAGTCAGAAGGCATGAGCCTGACTTCCACTCAGCTCGTTGATTATCTTGCTAGTTGGGTTGATAAATACCCTATCATCAGTATCGAAGATGGCATGAGCGAACACGATTGGGATGGCTGGGAGCTCCTGACCCGCAAACTTGGAAAAATCGTACAACTCGTGGGTGACGACGTGTTCGTTACCAATACCAAAATTCTAAGAGAAGGTATTGCCCGTGGTATTGCCAACAGCGTATTGATTAAGGTCAACCAAATTGGTACGCTCACGGAAACCCTATCCGCGATTGAAACCGCTAAATGTGCAGGATACACTGCAGTGATTTCACACCGATCAGGCGAGACCGAGGATACAACCATAGCCGATATCGCAGTTGCCACCAATGCGCTGCAAATTAAAACCGGTTCACTTTCTCGCTCCGATCGTTTATCTAAATATAATCAATTGCTGCGGATCGAAGAAGATTTAGGTGATATGGCCAGATACCCGGGCCGCAAAGCTTATTATCAATTAAAGTAATGAAAAAACTGGCTTTCCTGCTTGTAGTCATGATTGTTCTAGCACAATATCCATTGTGGTATGGTAAGGGAAGCTGGCTCAGCGTACTTGAAATCGATCAGGAAGTTGCTGCCCAGCGTAAGATCAATCAAAAATTACAAAATAGAAATACGGTACTGGAAGCTGAGGTCAATAATCTTAAAAAAGGGCTCGATGCAATCGAAGAGTTAGCCCGCAATGAACTAGGAATGATACGGAATGACGAGGTTTTTTTCCAAGTACTCGATAATAACAAAGAGGAAAGCTCTCAACAAAGAGAACAATGATCGCGCGCACTCAATCTATCCAAATCAAAATTGAGCTGACAAGCTATTCGAATAATTGCTCCAAGAATCGCTAATACTTAAAGGGTATCTCTAAAAATTCAGCGTTTTCAACAAAACGAGGCGAGAGCAAAAATGTTGTCACAGCCTCCTAGTTAAGAGAACATTCTTTGGAACATTTTTTGTCAACAGCAATGGATTGCGCCGAAATAGGGATTTTCAAAGAGGTACCCTTAATATGTTCTTGCCTTCGGTGGGAAAGAATCCACCGTCAAAGGCTTTAGCCGCACCGGTTTATAGTCGATACGCCGACCTTCGCCGAAAAAGAGTGTATGTTTAAGCCATTTGTCGTCATTACGCTCCGGGAAATCGTCCCGCGTGTGCGCTCCACGGCTCTCACAGCGCGCTTCAGCGGATACCATGGTAGCGATTGCGACCTCGATTAAATTATCCAATTCCAGCGCTTCGACTCGGGCGGTGTTAAATATTTTGCTTTTATCCCTTATTTCCGTCTGAGCAATACGTTGAGCAACTTCACTGATTTTGTCTACCCCCTGTTTTAACATATCGGCAAAGCGGAATACGCCACAATATGTTTGCATGGTTTTCCTCAAGAGATCACCCATTTGTGCAACATTCTCGCCATCTTTCTGCTGATCCAGTCGAGCTAGGCGTGCGAGTGATTTATCCGCAACATCCGCGGGAAGTTGCTTATAGTGTGAATTACGCTTCAAATCCTCAATGATTTGATTGCCCGCAGCTCGTCCAAACACAACCAGATCCAGCAGCGAGTTGGTCCCCAGCCGGTTTGCGCCATGCACAGAAACACAGGCACACTCGCCTACCGCATAGAAGCCGGGCACCACCTCTTCCGGTCCTGTTTTATAGGGCGCTACCACTTGACCATATAGGTTGGTTGGAATCCCCCCCATCATATAATGTGCTGTTGGCACCACGGGGATAGGCTGCATGATGGGATCAACATGCGCAAACTTAATGGCAATCTCACGAATACCAGGTAATCTTGATTTGATGACATCAGCCCCTAGATGATCGAGCTTTAATAACAGATGATCAGCGTTTGGACCGCAGCCCCGCCCCTCTTTTATCTCTGTTGTCAAGGCACGGGAAACGACATCACGGCTCGCCAGATCCTTGGCATGTGGCGCATACCGTTCCATGAAACGCTCGCCATTCTTGTTGAGCAAATATCCGCCTTCTCCACGCACAGCCTCACTGATCAGCACCCCCACACCATGCACGCCAGTAGGATGAAATTGCCAAAATTCCATATCTTGCAAAGGTATGCCCGCGCGCGCAGCCATGCCCAACCCATCGCCGGTATTGATAAACGCGTTGGTGCTTGCTTGGAAAATTCGGCCAGCTCCCCCAGTGGCAAACAACGTCGCTCTGGCTTGCAGAATCATGACTTCACCCGTTTCCATTTCGAGCGCCGTCACACCTAGCACTTCACCTAGCTCATCACGAATGAGATCCAGACCCATCCACTCCACAAAGAATTGGGTATTGGCGCTGACATTGCGCTGATAAAGTGTATGCAACATTGCGTGTCCGGTTCGGTCAGCCACGGCACAAGAGCGCGTAGCTTGTGCCCCCCCAAAATTTTGCGACTGCCCACCAAATGGGCGCTGGTATATTTTGCCATTATCCAATCGATCAAACGGCATGCCGTAGTGCTCTAATTCGTAGATGACCTCTGGCGCCTGCCGGCACATGAACTCAATCGCATCCTGATCGCCAAGATAATCCGAGCCTTTCACCGTATCGTACATATGCCAATGCCAGTTATCTTCGGTGACATTGCCCAGCGCGGCAGCGATCCCGCCCTGGGCTGCAACCGTATGAGAACGCGTCGGGAAAACCTTGGACAATACTGCCACTTTAAGGCCTGCCTCCGATAGTTGGAGCGCAGCGCGCATCCCTGCCCCCCCTGCACCAACAATGACTACATCAAATTTACGCTTAACGAGTGCCACCTTGCCCCCACAAAATTTCGGCAAACCAAATAAGATAACCAAACAATGAAATAATGACAGCGATGTGCAACGTTAAACGCAGGCTAATCACATGAACATAATCCATCAAAACATTTCTCACCCCAACCCAGGCATGCCAGCAAAGGCTGATGAAAAACAAAAAGGTGACCACCCTGACCCATTGATGAGAAAAAAACGATTTCAATCCAGCGTAGTCATCTATTTGCATGAAATTGACGAAGATGACGAGTAATAACACGTAAACGGACATTATAATCGCCGTGACACGTTGTATTAACCAGTCTCTCAAACCATAATGCGCACCGGTTACGACCCGGTTTATAGGTTTTACCATAGCCAAATCCCAACCAATATTGTCAAGAAACCGCCCATGAACAATACCAGCTTGCTACTGAACCGTGCGTGCTCCAGCGACACACCAAGATGCACATCAAGGGCTAGATGACGGATTCCTGCACAAAGATGATGCATAAATAACCATACAGGCAGCAATAATGCACATTTCACGAGCGGATTATTCATCATTGCTTGTAGCCCGGCAAAACTTTCTGGAGACGCCAACGATAAATGCAAACCATAAAGCAATAAAGGAATACCGGGAAAAAATAACAATACCCCGCTGATGCGGTGCAGAATGGAAATCTGAGCGGGTAGCGGCTGTTTAATCTTAAATAGGTTCAGAAACTTGGGCCTATTTTTCTGAGGTTCTGTTTTCATAGCGTTTAATTAACCACGATAACTTGCATTGAAAGACTGATACCGGTGGCGGGTGTTCTGGAAAATAGTTTAATCCGTTATGGTGCACCTTACAATGTCAAGCTTACAGGGCAATCAGCATCGAAGCCAATTGTGACGGCGAAATAGTCAGAATAATCAGAAAAACAAGCGCGCCAACTCGACACCGGGATCATCCGCCCGCATGAATGTTTCCCCTACCAAAAAGGCGTTTACTTGGTGCGCACGCAGCAAAGCGACATCATCGGGCGATTTAATACCACTCTCGGTTATGACGATTTTTTCAGAGGGCATCCGATCAAGTAACTGCAGCGTAGTATCAAGATGCGTTTCAAATGTGCGCAGATTGCGATTATTGACGCCAATCATAGGCGTAGTCAATTGCAAAGCCAGATCAAGTTCATCCGCATCATACACTTCAACGAGCACTGCCATCCCAAGAGAATGAGCCAGCGATTCGAGTTGACGCATTCGTACAAGCGGATCGACCGTGCCTCCCTCACCCGGATAGGGAAATAACAAAAAGGCAGAAACAATAAGCAGGATACAATCAGCACCCATCACTCGCGCTTCGTAGACCTGATAATTATCCAGCATGAAATCCTTGCGTAATACCGGCAACTCGCAAGCTGCCCGCGCCTGCCGCAAGTACTCCGCACTTCCCATGAAAAACTGCCGATCTGTCAGAACAGACAAACATGCCGCACCCTGTTTTGCATAACTTACAGCAATCTCAGCCGGGTCAAATCCTTCGATCACCACGTCGCGCGTATTTCCCATCGTCAAATCAGAAGCAGATGACGAAGAACTGATTCGCCCACGCAGCAACCCTTTACTAGGACTTGCTTGTTTAATTTCCGCTATCACGGCTGGCAACCCTTGATCGATCTTGCTGCGGATCGCACCAACGAAATCGCGTGGCAACATCGCTGTCTCAGCTTCCGCCTTTATATCAGCCAAAGGTTTCGATGCTTTCGCTGCTGCCACCTCTTCAGCTTTGACAGCCAGTATTTTATTTAGAATATCGGACATGCTTCGATTCTAATTACTTTTATGATTTGAAAACGTGATTAGCTCGTTCATTTTTTTCATCGCAGCACCGCTGACAATCACCTCGCGCGCACTGGCCACACCTGCTTCAAGAGAAGCCGCTATACCTGCTACGTAAATAGCTGCACCTGCATTCAACAAAACAATATCCCTTGCAGGCCCAAGCTGATTATCCAAAACTGAGATCAACATTTCTTTTGCATGCGCTAAATCGGATACTTTTATGGTTTCTATCGGCGCACTCGCAATCCCGAAATCCTCAGGCCGGATCGTGTATTCGTGAATCCTGCCTTGCTTGAGCTCACCAACACGCGTTTCTCCGGTAATGGTAATTTCATCCAAGCCATCATACCCATGCACAACCATGACATGATCACTTCCCAAGCGCTGCAACACACGCGTAATAATACCGACGAGCTTGGCGTCAAACACACCCAATAACTGGTTTTTGGCACCAGCAGGATTTGTCAGTGGCCCCAGAATATTGAATAACGTACGTACACCCAATTCACGGCGAATTGGCGCAGCATGCTTCATGGCACTATGAAAATTGGGCGCAAACATGAATCCAACACCGATCTCACCAATCGAGCGGGCAATTTGCTGAGGCGTTTGCTCCAGATCGATTCCCATGGCTTCCAGCACATCAGCGCTCCCCGACTTACTGGAAACTGAGCGTCCCCCGTGCTTTGCAACCTGTGCACCCGCGGCAGCTGCAACAAAAGCTGAAGCAGTCGATACATTAAAAGTATGGGAAGCATCTCCGCCTGTTCCACAAGTATCGACTAGATGCGTTAAATCAGACACCTCCACACTCGTGGCGAGTTCTCTCATCACCTGAGCGGCTGCAGCAATCTCATCAACCGTTTCTTGTTTAACACGCAACCCCATTATGATCGCTGCAATCACCACGGGTGAAAGCTCCCCTTGCATGATTTTCCTCATAAGGATCAGCATCTCATCGTAGGGAATCTCCCGATGCTCGATGAGACGTGTCAATATTGCTTGCGGATTCACTGGTTAAATTATTTTATAAAAAGCATGTACAGATCATTGCCTGCCAAGCAGAAAATTTTCAAGCAATTGATGGCCATATTCACTCAGTATCGACTCCGGATGAAACTGCACCCCCTCGATCGGCAGTGCATTGTGGCGCACCCCCATAATTTCACCATCCTCCGTCCATGCAGTAATCTCTAAGCACGCCGGTAGAGTTTCGCGCTCGATCACCAACGAATGATAGCGCGTCGCTATAAATGGATTTGGCAATCCCTGAAACACACCTACATTACGATGAAAAATCTGGGAAGTTTTGCCATGCATAATCTGCTTAGCGTGGATAATGCGCCCTCCGAAGGCCTGACCAATACTCTGATGACCTAGACATACGCCAAGCGTAGGCACCTTCCCGCCGTAATCCTTCACCAGCGATAATGAGATTCCGGCTTCATTAGGCGTACAGGGCCCAGGAGAAATTACGATCCGGTCTGGATGGATTTGTCGAATACTCTCCAACGTTATTTCATCATTACGAAAAACTTCGACACGCTCACCTAGCTCACCAAAATACTGCACCAGGTTATATGTGAAAGAATCGTAATTGTCGATCATCAGCAGCATTTTTAATTCAACGTAAACAAAATATATAAAATATATTTAAGGCAGGCAGATACTCAGCTATTTTTTGATTTTATCATGGAATGAGGTAAGCGCTGACCTAATACCTCACACGAAAAATCTACATTACTCTTTAATTTATTGAATCAGGGTTAGAGTTTGGAGTCATTTTATATAATCAAAGACAGCCCAGGTCTTCAATAATAGAAAAACAAATAGTTTCTAAGCTCATTTTTGTTTAACCTTATTTTTTATATGGTTATTGGGGTACACTGCTCGTGGGGTAACCCAAATCATTCCCACTCAATAAGGAAGAGCAAAATGAAGAAAAGCTTATGGTTGAAAATAGTCAGCTCAGTAAGTCTGTTTCTCTTGTGTTTCAGTAGTTGGGTCAGCGCAGCAGAGCCCGCAGGCGTCATCAGTGAGGCACGGTTAGTTGCGCAATATAATTATTCCATCCATATCCTGGCGATGTTATTGGTAGGATTCGGTTTTTTGATGGTTTTTGTCCGTAGATATGGTTTTGGTGCGACCACGGGCACTTACCTGGTCGTAGCTACCGGGTTGCCCCTTTATATTTTCTTGCGGGCAAACGGCGTTTTTGCCCATGAATTGACACCGCATTCGGTAGAAACGTTGATTCTTGCTGAATTCGCCGTCGCGACGACCTTGATCGCGATGGGTGCCGTGCTTGGCCGATTGCGTGTTTTCCAATATGCCTTGCTGGCACTGCTGCTGGTACCCACTTATTTACTCAATGAATGGCTGGTGCTGGATAATGGTTCAGGGCTCACGGAAGGTTTCCAAGATTCCGCAGGATCGATTGTCATCCATGCATTTGGCGCTTATTTCGGATTAGGTGTCTCCATTGTTTTGACCACTGCTCTGCAACGTAGCCAACCGATTGAATCCGATGCGACATCCGACCGTTTCTCGATGTTAGGATCAATGGTGCTGTGGCTGTTCTGGCCAAGTTTCGCCACGGCGATTGTCCCTTTCGAAGATATGCCGCAAACGGTTGTCAACACCCTGCTGGCATTAAGCGGTGCAACACTGGCCACCTACATGTTAAGCACGTTCCTACACAAAGGCAAAACATCGATGATGGATATGGCGAACGCTGCGCTGGCAGGTGGCGTTGCCATTGGATCGACCTGCAATATTGTAGGACCCGTTGGGGCATTCTCCATCGGGCTCCTCGCCGGTGCAATTTCGGTTATTGGTTTTGTATTCATTCAGCCCATGCTGGAATCCAAATTCAAAACTATCGATACCTGCGGTGTGCATAATTTACACGGGTTACCTGGCCTGTTGGGCGGGTTCAGTGCGATTTTAATCGTCCCCGGTATTGCCGTTGCACAGCTCTCCGGTATCGGAATTTCGATTGGAATAGCGCTGGTAGGCGGGCTGATTGCCGGCGTGTTGATTAAAGTCACCGGTACTACCGAGCAAGCTTATGAGGACAGCCATGAATTTACCCATGCGGAAGGACCGGAAAGCGAGCACAAAGCCGAAGAACTGGCTCTCGAAGCCAAGGCGGACATAGCAGAGCTGAAAAACCAACTAAACACACGGGCAACATCACAACTTCGTTCTGAAAGACCAGCACCCGATTCGGCTGGATAATCCAGACAATCCAGGCTACTGCGATTGTGACTTAGCCAGTAGCTTTGCCGTTCACATTTCTCTAGTGTGAACGGCTTCCAATCGGGCATTGAGCATATGCGCCAACCCTTTTGCGCCCTGCAGCATCACTTGGTGGTGGTTCCATCTGAACACGGGGCGTGCAAATGGTGCAACAAAATTCATCCACCATCGGAGGATATCCACTCGCCACTCATAATGCACTATCGTCACCCCATGCGCATGCACAAAATTCCACCGTCCGATCCCCGCCACATCGCCGCTAGCGCACCCCTCGACGAGGACACATGGCACGACACGAGTCACTTGCATGACAAAAATCACACGATAGGGAATGGGGCCTCTCCAAGTAAATCGATATGCATCCCCTCCCCCATCCGCGTCACCGGATGCACATTTTTCTACCTTGCTCGCGCCTTGCCACCATACCGGCCAATCAAGGCAATGCGAGATAGCGTTGTACACGTCAGCTAGCGGTGCCCGGATACGCCACTCGGTGATCAATTTGAATTCAGCAGCCATTGCATCTGATATAAAAGTTATTTGAATTAAAAAACTTGGGTAGATTAGAATCGGCTATTTTCGATAAAACCACAATGGCTGAATTATAGAATCGCCACAAAAGGTTAAGAAAGGTATCAAATGAGAATCGCAATCATCGGCGCTGGCTGCTCCGGCCTTACTGCCATCAAAAATCTGGTTGAAGCAGGTTTAACAGATATCGTCTGTTATGAAAAAAATGATCAGATCGGTGGCAACTGGGTATATACAGCCACCCCTGGCCATAGCAGCGTAAACGAGTCCACCCATATCATTTCGAGTAAAGCGATGTCCCAACTCAGCGGCTTTCCCATGCCTGATGATTACCCCGATTATCCCAGCCATCGGCAGATATTGGCTTATTTTCAGGCTTATGCCCGACATTTCCAGTTGGATCGCTATATCCGGTTGAACACAACCGTGCTTCATGCAGAGAAAATCGTAAATGAATGCTGGCGCTTGCATCTGGATGATGGTACTCAGCGAGAATTCGATTACCTGCTCGTCGCGAACGGCCATCATTCCGTACCACGCCACCCTGACTGGAAAGATTGCTTTACTGGCAAGTACTTACATGCACATGACTATAAAACCAGCCAAGGACTAGAAGGAAAACATATATTGGTGGTTGGAGCAGGTAATTCCGGCTGCGATTGCGCGGTTGAATCGAGTCGTGTAGCGATGCGGGTAGACATGAGCTTTCGCTCACCCCAGTACATTATTCCAAAATTCATTATGGGCAAACCAACCGATGTCTTTGCAGCCGCCATCCACTGGTTACCCCATGGCGTGCAAAACTGGTTGCAAAAAATCAGCCTTCGCCTCCAGATCGGACGTTATCGCGACTACGCATTACCCGAACCCGATTTTTCTCCAACTCAAGCACATCCCACCATTAACTCGGCGTTATTCGATCGGATCCGTCACGGCAAAGTCCGCCCCCGCCCTGCTATCGCAAGTGTTATCGGACAAACTATCCATTTTGCCGATGGCTCAACCTCAGAATACGATGTCATCATTGCGGCGACCGGCTATAAAATCAGTTTTCCTTTTTTTGACCGCGCATTCATCAACTGGGAAGAAGCCATCGAAGTGCCGCTGTTTATGAGAATCTTTCATCCGGATCACCCCAGCCTGTTTTTTATTGGCTTGATACAGCCGCAAGGTTGCATTTGGCCGCTGACCGACTTACAGAGCAGACTACTTGGTCAATTGTTGACAAATAAAATCAAATTACCACCAAACTGGCGAGAACGTGCAATCGCAGAAGCCAAGTACTGGCAGCGGCAATTTATTGCACGCCCACGACACTCGATAGAAGTTCACTACCGACCCTACATGAAACAGCTTCTCAGGATACTTGAGCGAAATTGAAAACCCAGGCTCAATAGTCAGGAAGTCAGGCGGATCTTCCCTGCCCTTATTGAGCTAACCTATTGAATAGAATCGATATAGTTTTATTATGGATATTATTGTAGGCATGTAATATATTAAATATATTTTGTATATTATTTATTTATTAATTATAATATACGCATGTATATCGCCCGTGTTCCCAACCGTAAATCCAAACCCACAATTTTGTTAAGGGAGTCGTACCGTGAGGGGAGTAAAGTCCGCACACGCACTCTCGCCAACTTAACATCCTGGGCGCCAGAGCGAATCGAAGCGCTGGATCGTGCTTTGAAGGGAGAGTTTGACAATTGCTCAGGCGACATGATCAGCGGTGCTATTTTTGGCGTGTTGTTTGCGCTAAAGCAGCTAGCTGATCAGGTGGGCATCACACAGGTGTTGGGTAGCGCACGGGAAAGTCAATTGGCACTGTTTCTGATCTTGGCACGCATAGCCCATGGCGGATCGCGCTTGTCAGCGGTGCGTTGGGCGGACCAGCACGCCGCAGGTGATGTATTAGGTTTAAGCACGTTCGATGAAGACGACCTATATGAAGCACTGGACTGGCTGGCAAATCAGCAGGAGGAAATCGAGCGCGCGTTGTATCGGACCTATGTTGAACGGGAAGGTAAGCCGCCAATGCTGGTATTGTATGATGTGACCTCGAGCTATTTCGAGGGGGAATGCAATGAGTTGGGCCGGTACGGTTACAACCGTGATGGCAAGCGGGGCAAATTGCAGATCGTCATTGGCATGCTGACAGCAGACGATGGCGAACCCTTGGCGGTGAGAGTATTTGAAGGAAATACTGCAGACCCGTCGACACTGGCAAGTCAGATCACGATGCTGAAGGCGTCGTTTGGCATCGACGAAGTGGTCATGGTGGGAGATCGGGGCATGATCAAGGCCAAGGGAAAAGATGCGCTGGCAGCAGAAGGATTTCGTTACATCAGCGCGCTAACCGATGCGCAGGTGCGCACCCTACTTAAGCAGGGCGTGTTACAGCCGGATTTGTTCGATCAGCACCTGTGCGAAGTAGCGCTTGATAACAAGCGCCTAATCTTGCGTCGCAACGACGC
>NZ_QAOO01000019.1 GCF_003051105.1 Nitrosomonas nitrosa
GTGGCATCAGGAATCCCTCGCAAACAATTTCTGTGTAAAGCCCATCTCAAAAAGTCGTATCTTCGCAAAATCCAGACTGTTTGGCTGCTAATTTTTCCACTCCCTCTGCTAACTCATGTAATAGATTGATTTATATCTATTCTTTAGAATCCCTTAATAATAAGGATCGTTTCGGGATCAGGTTGTCTGTACTTTGGCCAATTTTTCTGGCTTTGCCATCATGTTCTTTTAGGATGCTAGCAAAAACCTGGGCAGGTAAACCAGCACGTGGCATGACTAGAATACGTCCTCTTGCCCATTCCTCATTCATCCTTCCTTTTGAGCGAGTATTTGCAGGCATCGAGTTGTTAGGAAATGGGTGCTGGGCTTGCTCACTCGCGTGTACGGGTGGATTTGCGGCAGAGAGAGGAGAAAAATCCGGCAAATCCAGCAAAGACGATCAGAATGATCGTTCCAAAAAGGGGTATTCTGCTAGTTTTATTCGAATCATGATGCGTTGTCGATGATTGAAATGGTACCAGCGCTTCAGCATTCCCTGAAACGTGTTGATTGAATTCCATGAATTTGTCCTCTTAAATTCAGGGGAAACTCTGGAATGTAGCTGCTTGGATAAATCATTTTGAAATGCATTGCACTATCACCCAGGAAGCCTGTTCCCTCGGTGAACGACTTATCTGGCAGTCAGGCTATCCTGGAGCATTTGCCCTGTAGATCAATGACTTTGCGTCCCCCACTTTCGCGAGGTTTGCCTTTTTCAGATAAAAATTGGAAGCTGGCAAAGAATGAGTGTCTCCTTGCGCACTACACTATTTTGTTATCGGTGTGGATAGAGGAAAACTTGAGATACAAAAACGCTACTGAAAGTTAGTAAATTATCGATTATGCTTCCAGTACCGTTCTGAATAGACCTCATCCTGCGATTATCCAAAAATATGGATCAACCCTATCTCCTCACACCCATTGCGCGGCATGTCTGGGATGCCAAATATCGCTATCGTAAGCATGACGTAGTCTATGACGTTCAGATAGCAGATACCTGGCAGCGTATCGCGGCCAGCTTGGCTGCACAGGAAAAAGACAGCCTGCACTGGCAGAGGCACTTTTACGATTGTTTGCAGAATTTCAAATTCTTGCCTGGGGGGCGTATTCAAGCGGGAGCAGGTACCTCGCATCAGGTGACGCTATTCAACTGTTTTGTCATGGGAACGATCGCCGATTCCATGGAAGGCATCTTCAATGCGCTCAAGGAAGGTGCGCTGACGATGCAACAGGGAGGCGGGGTGGGCTATGATTTTTCTACGTTGCGCCCGCGTGGCACGCAGGCCTACAGTGTCGGCTCGATCGCATCGGGCCCGGTCTCTTTTATGCGGCTGTGGGATAGCATGTGCGCCACCATATTGTCTACAGGCGCGCGGCGCGGTGCGATGATGGGTACATTGCGCTGCGATCACCCGGATATCGAGCAATTCATCGCTGCCAAACAGGATCGCAGCCAGTTGCGTCACTTCAATATTTCAGTGCTGGTCACGGATGATTTCATGGCAGCCGTACGCAACGATGAGGACTGGCCGCTGGTTTTTCCCGCTGGCGAGCATGCAGGCGAGGTTGCAGTTTTGTTGCGTGCATGGCCTGGTTATGCGCACCCTGTGCCTTGCAAGTGCTACAAACGTGTCCGTGCGCGTGCATTATGGGAAAGCATCATGCGCGCAACTTATGATTATGCCGAGCCAGGGGTGTTATTCATCGACCGGATCAATCAACGCAATAATCTTTACTATTGCGAGCGGATCAATTCGACCAATCCGTGTGGTGAAGTGCCATTGCCACCCTATGGCGCGTGCAATCTCGGTTCGATCAATCTGACCCAATTCGTTCAAGATCCTTTTACGGAACGGGCGCAACTCGATATGGCAGGCATGGCGGCCATTGCGAAGACGGCGGTGCGCTTAATGGATAATGTCATCGACGCGTCGCATTTTCCGTTGGCCAGCCAAGCTGAACAGGCGCATTTAGCGCGGCGCGTGGGTTTAGGGGTGACCGGGCTGGCCGATGCCCTGATGATGCTGAACATACGGTATGGCAGCAAGCAGTCGTTACAGATCGCCCAAGCGGTCATGCAAACTGTTTGCCATGCTGCCTATCAGGCGTCTATTGATATTGCGCAGGAGAAAGGGCCGTTTCCCTTGTTCGAACGGGATAAGTATCTTGCAGGCGCTTTTATCCGCAACTTACCGCAAACGATCCGTGAGGGTATCGTGCGCTACGGCATACGTAACAGTCATCTGACGGCGATCGCGCCGACAGGCACCATCAGTTTGCTCGCCAACAATGTTTCAAGTGGGCTGGAGCCCGTATTCGATAGCGTGTATACCCGGCGCGTACTGGGGCGGGATGGGGATTACTCGGAATACCAAGTAACCGATTATGCCGTGGCTGCTTGGCGCAAGCGGCAGGGCGACGAATCGTTGCCTCCTGCGTTTGTCAATGCGCATCATGTTTCTCCAACCGATCATCTGCAGATGCAAGCCGCGATTCAGCCTTTGGTCGATCAGGCCATTTCCAAAACAATCAACGTGCCGGAAGCGTATGCATTCGACGCATTCCGCGATCTTTATCAGCAAGCTTACGATCTCGGTCTGAAAGGGTGCACGACCTTCCGACCTAATCCCGTAACCGGCGCTGTCCTGAGCAAGGTAGAAGAGGCCCAATTGACGCCACATTGCTGCAACCTTGAACGAGAAGCGGATTAACGAATAGGTTGGAGTAATCTGATGATTTGATTCTGTTCATCGGCAATCTAATCATCATTCAGTGCAGCAAAGCGCTGTGCCAGATAATCGATCAAGACCCTGACGGACGGTAATACACCTCGTCGCGAGGGAAACACGACATGCACGATTTCTCGGCGGGGGGCCCATTCGGGCAGTATCCTGGCGAGTTGGCCTTGCGCCAGTTGTTCCCGCACCATCATGGTAGGTAATTGCACGATGCCGATGCCTGCAACGGCTGCACTGCGCAAGGCGATCATATCGCTGGTTACCAGCCGGGGAGTATGACGAATCGCTATCTGTTCTCCTTCGGGTCCAGATAGAGTCCAGCTATGCTCTTGCCTAGGTGGTCCCATTCCGAGGCTTGGCCAGTGAATCAAATCTCCGGGGTGTTTTGCAATTCCTTGCTGCTTCAGTAAAACCGGACTGCCCACGATGCATTGGCTGCGCTCGGCTAGTACCCGCATCACGAGTTCACTGTCTTCCAGAGGGGGTGGGCGTACCCGGATTGCCAGATCGATCGCTTCGTCGATGGGGTCGACGCGTCGATTGGTTGCTTCCAAGTGGACAACAACGCGTGGATAGCGCAACATGAAATCGGCCAGCATGGTGTCGACATGGGCATGCAGCAGCGCGACTGGGCAAGTCAGGCGGACGGTGCCGCGGGGCTCGGCGCGCGTGACCTCGATGGCATCCTCGGCAGCTTCAGCTTCGATGAGCATGGCTTTGCAATGCTCGTAATAAGTCTGTCCAATTTCAGTTACCGAGAAATGGCGGGTTGAACGATGAATCAGACGCACGCCGAGCCGCTCTTCCAGTAAGGCGATACGTCGGCTGAGCTTGGATTTCGGCAGATGAAGCGCTCGTCCTGCTGAAGTGAAGCCGCCATGGTCGACGACCTGGACATAATAATAAAGATCGTTGAGATCGTGCATGATGAGTAAGGCATACTTGAATCGTGGCTACGAGTATACGCCGATCTCAATGGGCTATAGCCTCGATTCGTCGTCGATGCAAGCTGCAGGCAGTAAAAAAGATGAACGGCGGGGTCGGCAGGCTCCATCCGATGGCCAAATGATGGCGAGTATATTTTGCAGTTTTGTGCCATGATGTTTGGACGCAGTCCTGCCGCCCGATCGTTTGGCTTTCCTGCTGACGAAGAAGTTAAGCACGCGGTGTGGGTGAGGGGACCCAGTCATATTGCACACACGAGAGGAGGTGAATATGGAATTTGCTATCGTGGGTTTGGGGCGAATGGGGGGTAACATGGCGCGCCGTCTGGCCAGAAAAGGCATGAGAATCGCCGTGATGAACCGTACCTTTGACGTCACCGAGGCGTTAGTCAAGGAAACCGGTCATGTCGCCTGCGTGGATTATGCCGCGCTGATAGCCACACTGGATACACCCCGCATGATATGGCTCATGCTGCCGGCCGGAGACGTTACTGAAGCAGCGCTCACGGCATTACTGCCATTGCTGTCGCCCGGTGATTTAATCGTTGATGGGGCGAATTCGCATTATAAGGAGGATGCGCCGCGTGCTAGCCGCTGTGCGCACTTTGGCGTTGAATTCGTCGATGCCGGTGTGTCAGGCGGTGTGTGGGGGTTGGAAAACGGTTATTGCATTATGTTTGGTGGCTCGAAAGCGGCCGCTGCACGCTTGCAGCCTTATATGGAGGCGCTGGCGCCGACACCCGCCACGGGATGGTTGCATACCGGTCCCGTCGGTTCGGGGCACTACGTCAAGATGGTCCACAATGGGATCGAATATGGCATGATGCAGGCATTTGCCGAAGGTTTTGCGCTGATGAAGGACAAATCGGAGTATGCGCTCGATCTGGCCGCTATCTCAGAATTATGGCGGCATGGCAGTGTGGTGCGCTCGTGGTTGCTCGATTTGTCCGCAGCGTTTTTGGCTGAGGATCAGACGCTCGAGGCTATTGAGCCGTTTGTCGCCGACTCGGGCGAAGGTCGCTGGACGGCGCTGGCTTCGATCGAACAGGGCATTCCGGCACCGGTCATGACGCTCGCACTGGCGATGCGATTCGCAACCCAAGGCAAGCATGATTATGCAGCCAAGCTGCTGGCCAAAATGCGGCAGGGTTTTGGCGGTCATGCGATCAAGCACTCATGAGGAGGGACGATGGAGCATGCAAAGAAAGCACCATTCGGCAATCAGCCCTGTTCGTTCGTGATATTTGGCGCAACCGGCAATCTTGCATCGAATAAGTTGTTGCCCGCGTTGTTTCATCTGGAGGCAGCCGGACGGCTGGCGGAGAATCTTACCCTCATCGCTTTTTCCCGGCGCGATTGGACAGTTGACAGTTGGCGAGAACATATACGCAGCGTGCTGGGAGACAAGATCGGGAAAAAATTGGATAGCCCGGTGTTCGAGCGTTTCCTGGCACGGTTTCGTTACCAAAAAGGTGATCTCAACGAGGTGGAATCCTACCATGCGCTGGCAACGCAGCTATCACCTGAATCGGCTTGCACGCGCACCGTGTTTTACCTTGCCATCAAACCGGCCGATTTTGCCGCAGTGGTTCAGCATCTCGAAGCAGCCGGACTCAACAAGCCGCGTGGCATGAGCCGTGTGGTGATCGAAAAACCATTCGGCGAGGATATCGAATCTGCCCAAACGCTCAATCGCCTGTTGCATCAGCATTTCGACGAAGAACAGATTTATCGCATCGATCATTTCCTCGGTAAGGAAACCGTCCAAAACTTGCTGGTATTCCGTTTTGCCAATACGCTGATCGAGCCTTTATGGAACCGTAATTTCATCGATCACGTGCAGATTACCGTCGCTGAATCGATTGGTATCGAAGGGCGCGCCGACTATTACGATCGCGCAGGTGCGCTGCGTGATATGTTGCAAAACCACCTTATGCAGCTATTGGCCGTCATTGCGATGGATCCGCCGCCCGCGCTGGAAGCCGATGCGCTACGTGATGAGAAAGTCAAGGTATTGCGCTCGATCCGCCCTATTAACAAGCGTGCCGTTCATGCGCATGCCGTGCGTGCGCAGTATGTGGGGGGGCATGTCGATGGGCATGCGGTGGCAGGTTATCAACAAGAGAAAGAGGTAGAAAAGAACTCCATTACCGAGACTTTCGTCGCGGCCAAATTTTATATCGATAACTGGCGTTGGGGCGGCGTCCCGTTTTATTTGCGTACCGGCAAAAGATTGGCGCAGCAATCCTCGCTAATCGCCATTCGTTTCAAGCATCCGCCGCAGCAACTGTTCCGTGAGACACCGCTGGAGCGGGTCGCGCCCAACTGGGTGTTATTGTCGATCCAACCTGAGAAATCGATGCGTATGGAAATACATGTCAAACAGCCCGGGCTCGATATGGATACGCGCGTGATGCAAATGAACGCGAGTTATCTCAAGACCGACGAGCAAGCGCTCGATGCGTACGAAACGCTGTTGCTGGACGTGATCGAAGGCGACCGCTCTTTGTTCATACGTTTCGACGAAGTGGAATGGGCTTGGCAGGTTATCGACCCTATTCTCAAGCATTGGGCGGTCGAACGCGAGTTTATCCCGACCTATCCGGCCGGCAGTTGGGGGCCGGCAGAAGCCAACCGTCTGTTCGACAATGACGATCAGACCTGGCGCAACGAGGTGTGAGGTTTTTTCTTGGTTTTTAGGAGACATGATCCATGAAAAGAAATCCTTTTATCGACAAGCTGAAACGACGGGCTTTCCTGCAACGGAGCATGTTGTTGGGCACAGGTTTGCTGGCGGAGCGTTATTTCAATCTGTTTGCAAACGAGACCCATGCCACAGCGCATCGTGGGCCTGACATGATTTTGTACAACGGCAAGATTAGCACCCTGGATGAGCGCCATCCCGAAGTGACCGCGATTGCGCTGACAGGAGGATGGGTAGCCGCGACGGGTTCGGATAAGGAAATACATGCGCTGGCCAGACCAGACACAAAAAGGATCGACCTGAAGGGTAGGCGCGTTATACCGGGCCTCAACGATTCCCATCTGCACCTCATTCGTGGCGGGCTCAATTACAATATGGAATTACGTTGGGATGGCGTGCGCAGCTTGGCCGATGCACTGGCAATGCTAAAAATGCAAGCCGAACGCACGCCTCCCCCGCAATGGGTGCGTGTGGTCGGCGGCTGGAGCGAATTCCAGTTCAAAGAACGCCGTATGCCGACTCTGGCAGAAATCAATGCAGCTGCGCCGGAGACACCCGTCTTTATTTTGCATTTATACGATCGCGCCTTGCTGAACGCTGCAGCGCTGCGGGTAGTTGGCATCACGAAGGATACGCCTGACTATCCTGGCGGGCGGATCGAGCGCGACGCGCACGGCCATCCGACCGGGATGCTGATAGCCGAACCGAATGCCCTGATTCTGTACGCGACCTTGGCGAGAGGACCCAAGCTGCCGATGTCTGATCAGCTCAATTCCACACGTCATTTCATGCGGGAACTGAACCGCCTGGGAGTGACGAGCTGTATCGATGCCGGGGGTGGCTACCAGAATTACCCCGAGGATTATGAAATCATTGAGAGATTGCATGAAGAGGGGCAGATGACGGTGCGCATTGCCTACAATTTATTCACGCAAAACAAGGGTGGTGAACTGGCCGACTTCAAAAAATGGGCCAACATGGTCAAGCCATACAGCGGTGACGGCTATCTGCGCCATAACGGGGCAGGTGAAATGCTGGTGTTCTCGGCCGCCGACTTTGAAGATTTTCTGCAGCCACGTCCTGACATGCCAGCCCATATGGAAAAAGAATTGAATGAGGTCGTGCGCTTTTTGGTGGAGAATCGCTGGCCGTTCCGCTTGCATGCGACCTACGACGAAACCATTGGGCGCGCTCTGGATGTTTTCGAAACGATCAATCGGGATACGCCGTTCGGCGACGTGCGCTGGTTCTTCGACCATGCCGAAACCGTCAGCGAAAAAAATCTGGAGCGGATTCAACGCTTGAGCGGTGGGGTCGCCATCCAGCACCGCATGGCCTATCAAGGTGAATATTTTGTCGACCGTTACGGCAAACAGGCTGCGGAAAACAGCCCGCCGCTGCGCAAAATGCTCGCGATGGGCGTGCCGGCGGGGGGTGGCACCGACGGCACCCGGGTGGCGAGCTATAATCCTTGGGTATCGCTCTACTGGTTGGTGAGCGGCAGAACGGTCGGTGGTTTACCGCTGTACGGCGATGCCAACCGGCTGGAGCGCCAAGAAGCCTTGCGTCTGTGGACATTGGGCAGTGCCTATAAATCCAATGAGGAAGGGGTAAAGGGCGCTTTGTTGCCAGGCCGGTATGCCGATCTCGCTGTGCTGTCGCATGACTTTATGACGGTACCGGAAGAAGCCATCAAGACGATTACTGCCGTCATGACGGTGGTGGGAGGCAGGATCGTTTATGCCGATGCGGAATTCAAATCGCACGACATGCCCTTGCCACCGATCAGCCCTGACTGGTCGCCAGTGCGCCATTTTGGCGGCTATCAGCAGGCTAATGCCGATTTTGCGCCCGCCATTGCCAGTGCTTGCATAGCGGCGGGTTGCGATCATGATCACACGCATGCACATGACGGCAAGTTGTCTGTTTGGCTAGGTCTTGATGGCCAGTATGGGCGGCAGGGGAAGCCCAGCTTTAACCATCCCTGGGCGATCGGTTGCGGTTGCTTTGCCTATTGACCCTACCAGGCGGGTGGATGGCACAGCGTTTTCGTTATTCAAATATCGCGTTTTTGCAGTTTTGTAGGCGGCAAGTCTGATTCCGAAATCGGAATTCCGATATTCAATGTCACTTTCTGTTTGTTGGACGCTGGCTGATCATTTTGATGGTCGTAAGCTATCGCTATGGATGCAGTTTCTTCTGGCTGTGACGCCGACACATGCTGTCATGCTTTGAACAAGAGTTGGCCGAAACCGTTTGCCAGGTGTCATCATGATTTATGGGTAACTCTTATAGAAAACAATATAAACAAATACTTATATTTTTTCTTGAAAGGCGCCCCTTATGAAAGCGCAAGACGTTATCTGATGGTACTTCGATCACTCATTGTTCTCTATATAGAACGATGAAGACTGATTGTGGCGGCTATTCAGATGATTGTCCTTTTTGTATAGTGATTGCATCCAAATATTGGATAAATACTATAAAGGAGATAACAATGAAAGCGATTCAAGGTGTTTACGATGCACCCCCTCTCCATTGGGTAGGTGATGGTTTTCCGGTACGTTCTCTATTTTCTTATCGCAATCATGGAAAACAACTGAGTCCGTTTTTGCTGCTGGATTATGCCGGCCCGGCCGATTTCGTGCCAGCCGAGCGGCCGCGCGGTGTGGGGCAGCATCCGCATCGTGGCTTTGAAACGGTCACCATTGTTTATCATGGCGAAGTGGCGCATCGGGATTCAACCGGGCAGGGCGGCGTGATCGGCCCGGGCGATGTGCAGTGGATGACGGCAGGATCAGGCATACTGCACGAAGAATTTCATTCCGAATCATTTACTCGTTCGGGTGGCCGGTTGGAAATGGTGCAGTTATGGGTCAACCTGCCCGCCAAGGACAAAATGACCGTGCCGCATTACCAGGCTATCCTCAAAACAGGCATTCCTGTGGTCACGCTGCCCGACGAAGCGGGTAGCGTGCGCGTGATTGCTGGCAATTACCAAGGCCATGCTGGCCCTGCGAGAACCTTCACTCCACTGAATGTTTGGGATTTGCGTCTGCAGCAAGGAAAGTCAGCCGAATTTTCGTTACCCGCCGGTTGGAGTGCCGCACTCATCGTTTTGCAGGGTACGGTAAAGGTCAATCAAGCATCACAAGTGAAAGCGGCACAGATGGCATTGTTCGAGCGTAGCGGTGAAATCCTCTCGTTTTCAGCGCAGGAGGATGCGATGGCGCTTGTGCTCAGTGGCGAGCCGATCGATGAACCGGTCGTTGGACAAGGTCCTTTCGTCATGAATAATCAAGCTGAGATCGATCAGGCAATTGCCGATTTTAACAGTGGGCATTTCGGACAGCTCTCTCATTAGGCTTCCCCAGGTAATAATGGATTTTCTACGTTGATGTCGTCTTTTTTACATAACCCACAGGAGTCATAAATGAGCAAAACTTACCCTCGTCTCGATAAAAACAACGCACTCGTCGCATTGGTCGATCATCAAGCAGGTTTGCTGTCGCTGGTGCGCGATTTCGAGCCAGACAGATTCAAGAATAACGTCCTGGCTTTGGCCGATCTTGCCCAGTATTTCAAGTTACCGACCATCCTTACCACCAGTTTTGAAGATGGTCCGAATGGCCCGTTGGTGCCTGAATTAAAGCAAATATTCCCGGATTCCCCCTACATCGCGCGTCCAGGGCAAATCAACGCATGGGACAACGAGGATTTCGTCAAAGCGGTCAAGCAAACAGGGAGAAAGCAGTTGATTATCGCCGGTGTCGTGACTGAGGTGTGCGTCGCTTTTCCCGTGCTATCTGCCTTGGAGGAAGGGTTCGAAGTATTTGTAGTGACCGATGCTTCAGGCACTTTCAATGAGGTGACGCGTGAGGCGGCCTGGAGTCGTATGGCAGAGGCCGGTGCGCAGCTGATGAGTTGGTTTGCGGTCGCCTGTGAGCTGCACCGTGACTGGCGAAATGACATAGAGGGTCTGGGTACGCTGTTTTCCAATCATATCCCCGACTACCGTAATCTTTTCACTGCCTATACTGCGATTAAAGCGAGTAAGTGAAGCGTGCTGGGTTAGTTTGGGTAATGTGGCCAAGTGTAGGCTTGGCCATGGAAGCGCACTGGCACAATTCAAATTTAACTTTATCCATCAAGATGCTTTCCAGCGAAATTCTCGAGTGCTATTGATTTTCTTTAAACTTGCGGGTGTAATCGAAACGAGGGAGTAACAGGGCTCCTATTTTTATTACAAAATTGAATTAACTGCGTGGGGCGGGGCTGAATGGGATAGCCACGTTTCCTGCAGCGACACAAAAAAATTTCGCCATGTCCAATCAACAACCTTTCTTTTTTGTCATGAATCCTGGTTCAGGGAACCAGAATGCCCAGCAGACTCAGGATACGATATCAGCCATCCTGAGTGCTGCCGGTTGCCGTTATCAATTTATGGTTGTGGAAGAAGGCTCACAACTGATTACCGCAGCGCAACAAGCGGTGAAGTTAGCTCAGGAACAGGCCGGAGCCGTGGTTGCCGTCGGTGGCGATGGTACACTCAACACTGTGAGCCAAGCCGTACTGGGGACGGGCGTGCCCTTTGGTGTGTTGCCCCAAGGTACGTTCAACTATTTTGCTCGCTGTTATGGGATCCCTCAGGATACGGATGCGGCCACTCAGTGTTTGATAGATGCGGTGATAAAGCCTGTCAATGTGGGTAAGTTGAATGGCAAGATTTTTCTGGTCAATGCCAGTTTGGGGCTTTATCCGCAACTGCTGGAAGACCGCGAAGCTTTCAAACAACGCTTCGGGCGCAACCGGCTCGTAGCTTTAGGAGCTGCTCTCATGACATTGCTCAAGGCACATCGGCAACTTGCCGTGCAAATCGAGTATGCAGGTGAGATACGCACATTGCGCACACCTACCATCGTAGTCAATAACAACGCCTTGCAGCTTGAGCACATTGGTATCGATAAAGGCGATGAGCTCGCGCGCAATCACCTTGTGGCCATCACATCGACGCCAGTGAGTACGCCAGCCCTTTATGGCATGTTGCTTCGCGGTTTGCTGAGCCGGCTGGGCGAAGACGAGAACCTGATCAGTTTTAGCTTTGAGAAAATGACGGTGCGTTTGGGTAGGGGGCGGCGGCGCATCAAGGTGGCAATGGATGGAGAGGTTTCATATATGCGTTCTCCGCTTGAATTCAGTGTTGCTGAGCACCGGCTGCCATTATTGGTGCCCCGTGATCCAGCCCTGCGAAGCCAATCATGATCCGTTTACTGCAGATTTCTGACCCTCACTTTGGTACCGAAAAACCAAAGGTACTCGAGGCGGCCATAGAACTGGCACGAACACAGTCGCCCGATCTCATCATTCTCAGCGGCGATATTACCCAGCGTGCACGCCGTAGTCAGTTTGACCAGGCACATCGTTTTACTCGCCAACTGCAAAAACCGGTGTTGGCGGTTCCCGGCAACCATGATATTCCCCTATTTAATCTGTATGCGCGTTTATTCAATCCTTATGGAAATTATCAAAGCGTGTTCGGACAGACACTGGAACCCGAGTTTGAGAATAGCCAATTACTGGTCATCGGCGTCAATACCACCCGCCCCAGCCTGCACAAGAATGGCAAAGTGTCCACAGAGCAAATCAGTCGGGTTGCTATGCGCCTCAGTGAGGCAAAGCCTGAGCAGTTTCGCGTGGTGGTCGAACATCATCCTGTGCGCGCTATCGAAGCATCGGATACCGTCAATTTATTGATTGGGCGTGAACAGGCTATTCCCACCTGGGTCGATGCGGGAATGGATATTATTTTGGGGGGACACATCCACCTCCCTTATGTTTTACCTCTTTATGGCCGGAGAGGAATCGCAGGACGGAAGGCATGGACGGTGCAGGCGGGTACGGCAGTATCCAAGCGGGTACGTGGCAAGGTGCCTAACTCGATTAATCTGATCCACTATCGGCCTGTCAAAGGAAAGCCGCAATGCGTAGTGGAACAATGGGATTATGCGGGGGAATCGCAAGCATTTTTATCGGTGAAGAGCACAGCGTTGACGCTTAGCCGGGAACATTGACACTTTTCTGCAAAATGATCGTCATTCGATGACATCGCTGCCTGGAAGCGAGTATCCGCCAATCCTTAGCTCGGGCAGTGGAAGTACACGCTAATCTGCTAACATTTTGTCGATTGATATCGTACTAAAGAACCTTCGATGGATAAAACGGTTGATCCAAGCGATCCCAAACTTGACCCTAATAGACCTAAACCGGTTCGCAAACGCCGGCCGGTAGCCTATTCTAATAAAAGCGAGCTCCGCAAACGGCTAAAGAAACCTCGGTCTGGCGAAATCAAGCGAAAATTCCTGCTGATCAGCATTGAGATCCTTGGCCTCGGTATTACCGCAGTTTTAGCCATTATGGCGCTGTTAGGCTATTCTGCCAGCCAGTTTTCAGGTACTCATTTTTTCAGCAGTTTGCTACCGTTTGCTGTTGGCGTGCTGGTATTGATGCTCGTTGCTTTCATTTTTCTGATTGGCTGGTGGAAACTGAGAAAATGGTTGCAAGGTCGTTCTGAATTGTTGACGCCAACGTTGTCTCTGCTCTTCGCTTTATTGACGGGATGGCTGGTTACGCATGGGCAGCTGACATTGGCTTACGGGAATTTCCGTACACTGGTAGGTGGCAAAGAAGAAGTTGGCCGGGTGACCATCGCACATCAGGTTTATGCGACTTATCGCAGGTATGGCCCAACCCAGTTGCAAAGAATGATTGATCGCGCTCAGGAATTTCAGCCTGCCATCAAAGATGCAGCCGATGCATTTGGCGTCGACGTCAATTTGCTGTACGGCATTGCCGCGACAGAATCGTCTTTCATACCACGCAATAGCCACGACGGTGGACGCGGGTTATTTCAGATTACCCGGGTTCCCAAAGCGGCGGTCGATCAGGCACTCATGCAGTTGAACGCTAAAACAATCGAATTGGAAAATCCCAGGCATAATGCTTTTCTTGCTGCGGCCACCTTTAAACACTATCTGGCTGAGATGAAAGGCGACCTTTTTCTGGCGCTGCTTGCCTACAATATCGGTCCTGCTAACGGTGGTTTGCGTTTTATCATGCAGCAGTATGGTGCTTCCGATTTCATAACCATTCAGCCGTATTTGCAAACCTTGCCGCGTGATTACCCAATACGGGTGCTGTCTTATGCCTTGGCATTCCGGCTTTGGCAAAAAGAGGGCAGATTACTCGCCTACGAGGAAGGCGGCAATGCGCTCCATATCCAACGCATTGGTATACCCGGCTTGCATACAGGGATTTAGGCCGAATACTTATAAAATATGGTAATTTCTCGTAAACCCTGATGCACTAAAGGGCTGTGTGGCCCCACGCTGTTGCGTGAACTGATAATCACATTGACCAAGTAGAGCGAGATCTAAAAGTGTCAGGAATAAAAGAATAGGTCTCGGGTTGTTTTAAAGTTGGTGAATAATTTTTTCGTACTAGCGATTAGCAATGCGCACTTACGATATCCACTGGATTTTGATAAATTTCACGACGTTTGTCGTAAAGCGGGATGGTCGTACCATTGATACGATTCTGTGCAAGAATATTAAGATCGACATCAGCAATAACGATCTGCTCCATGTTTATTTCTCCTTCTGCTGCTATGCCGTCGCGTGAGAAGGGAAAATCAGAGGGCGTCAAGATGCTCGCGCAACCATAATGCATGCCAAGCCCTTCTACTGGAAGATTGCCAACGGTACTTGTCATGGCAACGTATACCTGATTTTCAATCGCACGGGCATGAGAGCAGTAGCGCACACGCAAAAATCCTTGCCGATCATCTGTAGAAGAGGGAACGAATATGATATCGGCGCCCGCTTCGCAAACCTGGCGTGACAGTTCAGGAAATTCAATGTCATAGCATATAAGTATGCTAACAGCGCCATAATCGGTTTGAAACAAATGTAATTTATCGCCTGCAGAAGTATCCCATTTGTCTTTTTCCCATCGGGTGCGATGAATTTTGTCTTGCGAAAACAGATCACCTTTGGGTGAGAACATGAATGAAGTGTTGTAAAGCAATGAGTTGCGTAAGTTCGGGTGACTTCCACCAATAAGATAAATATTATATTTTTTGGCGAGCTCAGCCATTAAATCAAGATAGCGCGGCGTGTAGTCATGCATGCTGCGTATAGCGGCCCTGATATTGTTTTCAGTATCGAGAAAAGAGAGGAGCTGGCTAGTAAAAATTTCAGGAAGCATGACAAAATTAGGTTTATACTCGGCAGCGGCCTTGAGCATAAAGCGAACTTGGTTTTCAAAATCTTCCCAGTTGCTGATTGATCTAAGCAGGTACTGTACTGCAGCAATACGAACTTTCAATGATTATTCCTTCAAGTTATGAGCGTAGGTTTCTTTTCATTATAATGAGGATTAAGCCATACGATGAGTGACGCATAACCGAGGCTCTCACGGTCTTCAGGGATATAATCACGCACTATACCACAATAATTGAAGCCTTCATGCAATTGAAAACTCAATACAGGATCACGGATATCGCCCCAAACGACCTTTTGTGCATATAATTCGATGGGCATTTCTTTGGCATAACGATGATAGCCAGGTAAGCGTCCACACGCGATGATTCTCTTAAGGTTGAATTTGCGACATAAGCGCCGTCTTCCTTGATAAAGCGCGTGACCAATGCCTGATCCCCGCATGGTTGGATTGACGAAAACTTCCGCGCCGTACAGCGTCAAGCCCTGGGGGTTATGTGTATCAAAACTACCATGCGCGGTGATGTCTTTCCAAGTATGCTGCACTGCCCATTGGTTCCATGATATGACCAAAGAACTGGCGGCGCCGACCAGATGACCGTCTATTTCTGCTACGAGCTGCCCTTGAGGGAATATTTCAAGTTGGTGACGCAGCATTTCCTCGCGCCAGCAAGGTATTGAGGGATAGACCTTTTTTTGTAGCAAAATAATGGAACTGATATCGCTGAGTTGTGTATTCCGTATGATGGTTTTTCTGCTCATTGGTTTGCTTATCCATAAACGCTAGCGAAGATATTAAATGATATTTTGCCACGTCAGCTTGAGTAGTTTTATTTTTCTATCGCAACAAGCTGTAATGATCGGATTGTTCAAGCGTCTCGAGCAGAGTGGATTGAGTATAGCGATCATGGCGGTTGCCGCCATGATCGCCAGGCTATCTTTTATACGCAAGCTATTACTGCCCAGCTAAAACAACAGTGCTAGCAAGGTCGGGCAGATTTTTTTGGCAACCGGTTGATCAGTGGTGTAACAATATGCTCGGACATGGCCGTCATGGCCAGGTTTATGCGCAGCGTCTGTCAAATGGGCTTCTTCCCAGAGTTGGCACGCTACATCAGGGGGTCCTCGGTTAAGAATAACCCCAGATTCAACAATTTTTCTGCTTCAATCGGGCGCAACATCACTTGCCCCGCAGGTTCTGGCAGGGTTTATTGCATCCGATTGCTGCTTGCTCCATTATTCCGTGCCAGAAATTTCTTCTGCTTCAATCAATTGGAATTGGTTATTGCCGATATGCTGTAACTTCACTTTATAGAATGTTCCTAGCGCTTTGACTCGTTGGATATTCAATATTCCGGTATCTGCTACAAAAACTGAATTTTCATTCAGATCAGCCGCTGCAGAAACGGCTTGTTCAAAGTGTTCCTGTTGCAGTCCACGATTCAAAACGATCGCGATCGGGGATGGCGCAATAGAAACAGAGATATCGCTATTGGGCTTTGATTCAAACAACTTGAGCTGGATGCGGTATGCCCCAGAACTGCCGCCTAATGCATTGGAAACATCAAGAATAGAAAAATCCAGATGCGCATGCAAACCCCCTTCACTGTCAATTTGACCAATGACGCCGGCGTGTTCGCTTACGCCATCAATGCGAAATGAAATGGCATTCTCCTGCGCATCCTTGATCTCAACTTTTTCTCCGTTTGGCACAACTGGCCGCCAATCGCTGCCATTCCAGAACAGGAGTTGACCTACTGGTTGAAAACGCAGCCAGTTGCCAGGGGTGAACGCGCCTTTCTCTACATTGACATCAACGCCCGGTTTATCGGTAGCATAGAGTCCACCGCTGATATCGCCAAAATCTGTTTCGAACAGATGGCTGTTAACAAATATCTCCGCACCGATCCGCCACGGTTGGATATCGCTTTCATGCAGATGGGAGTCTTCCTCTTCATGGCTTTGATTTTCATTCGCCATAGCGGTCGACAAAAACGGGTTGATAGCTAAACTAATGAGCAGCATAACAATTTTTATTAACATGACATCCTCCTAAATGAATTTAAGTTTTTGTTTATGATTGATTCTTCGATGGAACGAGTATTTCCCTAACACTTAAAAAAAACGGCTGTTATTCAAAAGCCACGGTTGTTTCTTCCAACTGTTCCAGCCGGAATTTGAAATCTCCTATGTTGCGCAAAACCGCTTTGTAGAATTTTCCATTCGTGAAAACTGCAGGAATCTCCAATAAGGCGCTTTCTACGTCATAGCGTGCTGGCGAAACGTAGCGGGATTTGTCCAGTTGTACCGTAGCCAGTACGAAGAGAGCTTCATCTTGAAGTTGCAGTTGCGCGCGGTAGTGTTGGTCGTTCACTTGAATATCGTTCAGACTCAACATGCCGGTTTTTTCATCATAGACCGTCGCTACATTCAATGCCGTCGCGGGGGCATCAGTCGGGATATTGCATAGTCTCAGTGTGCATAATGCTTTAGCCAGGGAAGCATCTGCGCGGTCAATGATGCCATCGCCATTAACGTCGAATCTGGCGTTTTCCGGTTGTAGAGGTTCATTGTTTTGCGCAGCCAGCAAAATGAGCGCTACATCGATTCGGTCGACATCCCCATCCAAGTCCACATCTCCCGGGATCGATACCGGTATGACCGGCTGCGGAATGGGGTCTCTATTCGAAGGCTCGCCGATAAGCGCCAATAAAGCCGTAGCGAACGCATTCTCGTCTAACCCAGCATTGAACAGAATCAGAAACGGTTCGGAAGGAAAATAACGGGCGTTAGAAATCAGCTGCATTGTGACCAGATAGGCGCCGACCGGCCCGCCTATCTCACCTTGCCAGTTTTCCAGGAAAAAGCTGAGGTGGGTATGGAGAATGCCATTGTTGTTTGTTACATCGACGACCAATTCAGGGCTGCCAAGGATGCCATCGGCAGAGAAGACGGTGCTGCCATCGACGCCCAAACCGCCTTCACTGAAACAAAATAGCTGCCCGGCACACTGTGAGTAGTCGCTGATAACTTGGCGACTGGCTTCCAGCCCGCCAAACAGCCTGACCTGAATGCCATAAGGTGGGTTTCCCCAGGCAGATAATACTGGGTCCCAGTATTTAAGCGTGCCAAGCGCGCGATAGCTTAGCAGTTCGTTAGGTAGCAGCGCATTTTGCGCGGATTGAAATCCTGGATTTTTGGTTTTGAAATCGCCACCTGAAAAATCGCGAAAATCAGCCAAAAAAATGAGTCTGCCCGTAGCGTTTTCTAAAGGTAACGTTCCCGCAGGCAATTGCAATGTTTGCGTAAGGCCATTCAAGTCGCAGCCGACAACACCGGGGGTACGGCAATAGCCGGCAAACAATGCATTGCCTTGTCCCCAGACTTCAACGTCCAAGTGCTGGGCAAAGACAGAATGATTAAACATCAACGCCGCAACCAGTGAGTATAAAACGGGACGGCTCATGCTTAAAACGTTGCCCTTAATCCCAACACAAAACTTCGGCCCGGTTCAGGTGCGAAATTTCTTAAGAATGAAACCGAGCTGCGTATTTCTTCATTCAGCAGGTTGGTGCCTTTGGCGAACAACCAGACATCGGCCCATTTACCCATTTTCATCTGATAATCCGCGCTTACGGTTAACAGGTGGTAGCCTTTCGTGATAGTTTCATTTTCGCCTGGATGATTTTGTGCTTCTGCCCGGGTATAGCGTAATGCGCTATTCCATCGACTGTTGTCCAGCCCCAGTTCAATTCCGTAGCGCAGTGGGGGCATGCGTGGTACATCGCCGTGCATACCACGCACAAAGCGTCCGCGCACATAATCGGAAAACAGGGTCAATAAGAGATCACCTTGCGGTAACTTGTAGAGGGTTGCTCCAAATTCGGATTCATAACCGATAAATTCAGCATCCTGCTGATCGTAAGCGAAAATCGATACACATTCAGCTTTACTCACGCATTGCTGCCGAATCACTTCGTTGTCGATCTCATAAACCAAACCGGTGTTGCGCTGAAAAATGAAGTCATCAGTACGGTTGTAGTAACCATTGACCCGTAAGCTGAAACGCTCTTTTTTCCAGTCAAAGC
Organism: Nitrosomonas nitrosa; assembly: GCF_003051105.1. Classification (GTDB taxonomy): domain Bacteria; phylum Pseudomonadota; class Gammaproteobacteria; order Burkholderiales; family Nitrosomonadaceae; genus Nitrosomonas; species Nitrosomonas nitrosa. The sequence goes on from NZ_QAOO01000019.1 coordinate 18,790, forward strand.
CCAGATCAACCATATTCATGGTTTCGTTCTTCAGTTGCACATTACCGATATCGAAGCTCCGTATGGATAAATGTGGACCGAGTGACAACAATTCCTGAATATCCGGGGAACGCTTGCCTTGGTTGAATGAAATCGTCATGGTTAAATCATCCACCAGATTTCTTTGTAGCGAGGATGAAAAGGAGGTTGTCTGATATTTCAGCTCATCTGGCAGTGGGATGGGCGGCAAGGCGCTGCCACGTAATCTCAGTTCACTTGCTTTGGGGTTGACACGGGATTGCTCGATACGGACCCCCCCGCTCACAATCCAGCGATTCCAGGTGTATTGCTGGGTCGTATAGAAACCCAATGAATGCTGTTTGGTTTCTGGCACAAAGGTCTCGACGCCCAGTGCGGAAAAATTTCGGCCAATCCACTGCACGCCGAACGTACCGGTTAACCGTGGAAAAAAATGATGATCGATTTCGAACCGGCCTTCGCCCGCCTCATTTTTAAACTTGGTAAAAGGAAGGCCTCCTTGGATTTCGGTATGCTGATAATCCACCAACCCATAGCGAAAACCGATACGTTCAATGCCTCGGATCGGTTCATACCATTCACTTTTAAAATCATAGCGTGTTTGCCGCATAGCCAGGCGGATATTGGGGAAAAGGGCTTGCGGACCAAAAATATCTTCAAAACCGGTCAGATCGTTCAGTTTAGGCAGAATTAATTCCAAACCCCCTAAATGATTGGGATCCAACCCATGACTGCCTCTCGGCACACCATAACGGTTATCCACATGACTGATCGACATTCCCGCCATGGCAGTGTCACCTAGCCACGAGATTCCGGCAAAGCCACCGTTGCTTTCGCTATCAGTGTTGGGAATTTTGCCTGAAATGTTCTGTATGTCCGTTAGGCCGTACTGTTGCGCTATGAAGTGCTCATCGATTGCCTTGCCAGGAATTCGGATATCGCCCCGGCTGCGATAAAAACCACCCAGATTGAATGCCAGCCAATCTTTGCCCAGATTCAATTTAACGGCTGAATTCGTGCCATTTCCGTTGGTATCGTAACGGCTTTCCACGGAGCCGCTGACGAGGTTCTTAGGTGCACGTTCGGGAATACGGTGATCTTTGACATCGACAACTCCCCCGATGGCGTTGCCACCATAACGGACCGTTTCGGGACCACGTATGATGGTGATTTCTTCAGCAAACAGGGGGTCGATCGCTACAGCGTGATCTGGGCTGAGGCTGGCGGCGTCATGACTGCCGATACCACTTTGCAGCATGCGAATGCGCGAACCTGTGAGGCCACGTATCACGGGAATACCCACGCCCGGTCCAAAAGAAGCGTTGCTGACACCTAATTCTTTTTCGAGCGTTCTGCCGAGAGTATCGCTTCTCTGTAAATGCAGCAGCCTACCTTTTAGAATGCTGGTGTTTGATTGGGTTGGTTGATTGGAGTCAATCCCGATGATTGTTATGGGTTTTAAATGGACGGCAGCCTCATTGCCGGCAGAATCCGCTAATTCCGTTTTTAGGATGAAATCGTTTGATTTGTTATCTGCTGCAAGAGCTGGATAGGGTATGCTCATAATCAATAAGATACTGATAATATTTCGCCACTGCCGTAAGCGTGCAATCGGTGGCTGACTAAGCAAAAATACATAAAAGAGTTTCTTGAAACGTTTGTACATATCATTTGTGCTGTTCTTTTTTATGATATGTTATAACATTTCTTATTTCAAATAATATAAATGTGACATGCGTGATGAGAAACTTGAAATTTGAAATATTTGATGAGTGGCAGCAACGCGTCGAGCGGGAATACCGTTTCGAGCCGGCCGATAACGATGTGGTAACGAAGGTGAGAAACGATGCGAGTCAATAAAAGAATATTGGCTTCTTCAGAAGAAGAAAAAACCATGCCTGATGTACTTTCGGGCGACTATATGTGTGCGGCACAATGGGCTTTTTTTCGTGCCAAACTGGAAAATGAGAAACGCGCATTACTCGAGAATGTGCAAAAAACACTTGACTGCATGCAAGAGACTGAGCCGGAACCTGATCCCAACGACCGAGCGAGCACGGAAGAAAAATACCTGCTGGCGTTGAGAGTGAGGGATCGTGAACGCAAATTGCTTAGAAAAATTGATGATGCGCTGTTGCGCATCGAGCAGGGGACCTATGGCTGGTGTGCAGAGACGGGTGAGCCCATCGGCATTCCTCGATTGCTGGCAAGACCCACAGCCTCACTCTGTCTTGAAGCGCAGGAACGCCGCGAACTGATTGAGCGACTTTATGACCAATGAATTTACTTCCTCCCAGCCACTTATTCCTATAGCCATCCTGACGGGGTTCCTAGGCAGCGGCAAGACTACCTTGCTCAATTGCGTGGTCCGCCAACCCGCTTTCAGCGATACCTTGGTCATCATTAACGAGTTTGGCGAGATCAGCCTTGACCATTTACTGGTTACTCAAAGCAATGAAATAGTCGTGACGGAGATGGACAGCGGTTGTATCTGCTGTTCGATACGCGGCGACCTCGCGCGCACACTCCGAGAAATTGGCTGGCGTTTTTCGCGAGAAGGAAAGCGAAAATTCAAGCGCGTCATGATAGAAACGACGGGTCTGGCCGATCCGGCTCCCATCATACATACGCTCATGACCGACGATTTCATCGCGTCTCGTTATCGTCTGGATGCTGTGATTACCACAGTCGATAGTGTCAATGGGATGCAGACACTCCATCGCCATCCTGAAGCCATCAAACAAGTGGCGGTGGCAGACCGGCTTATCCTCACCAAAAATGATTTAATTGACGAAACACAGCTAACGGATTTGCAACATCGGCTTGCTCGACTCAATCCAACTGCCCAGCAGCTACGCGTCTTGAACGGTGAAACAGATGGACAAGCGTTGTTCGGCGCTCACCTGTTTTTCCTTGATCAGAAAGCACCTGATGTATTGGGTTGGCTCAATGAGTCAGCATATGCAGGAACCATCAAACAGGCGGGAAATGCGTCGGATACTTTCCGTTACCAACCGATCACTGGGAAGTTAAGTAAACAGCGATTTCAGAAGAAACAGAAGGTTGCTCAACAAGATATTCATGGTCATGACGATCATATCCGGGCGTTTAGCTTCACTTTTGATACGCCAATCGAGCCAGAATTATTTGATCAGTGGCTGGGGCTATTGATGGCATTCAAAGGTCCGGATATCTTACGTGTGAAAGGTATGCTCAACCTGAAGCACCGTTCAGGGCCTATCATCATTCATGGCGTGCAACATATTTTTCATCCGCCTGTCGAGTTAGCTGAGTGGCCATCAGAAGATCACCGCACACGCATCGTTTTTATTACACGTGATATCGATCGTTCGGTAATCGAACGCACCTTCGATCGTTTCGTTAGCACCGGTACTGAAGCATTTTCTACCGGAACAGGGGTGTGATATGTCATTAATTGACCTTTGCGTAAGATGAGATGAGACGCTTGTGCGGATGCCCTTTTTTTGGGCAGATCGAGCAAATATTCGAAATTTTCTCTACAACGTTCAATTAGAATAATGATATATACAGGCTTCGATACTAGACAATTTTTCTCGGAATGAAAATTATGCTGAACAAGCCCTTATTGATGGGTTGGGTATGGATTCTGACGGCAAGCAGCGCTCCTGTTTTATCATCAGGGAACCCTGTTTTACAGGGTGCGCATGTTCACGGGGAAGCCGTGCTCAACGTTGTGCAGGAGGGCACGACTGTGTACATCGAGTTTGAATCGCCAGCAATCAACCTGGTCGGATTTGAGCATGCACCCATTAATCCAGAGCAAAAGGCAGCTTTATCGAATGCTCGACAAATACTGGCTGCCACCGATCGCTTGTTTCAATTTGGCGCTACCCAATGTCTGCTGGAAAGCAAAGAAATAAACGTGCCTTATCCTGGTCAGCCTGCACATAATCATCCTCACCGTCACGAACATGAAAGCGCCCAGGAAGCGCACCATGAACATGCTGACTTCCAAGCAAACTATACCTTCCAATGCGAACAAGCCAGCGATTTACGGGCCATTTCGACGACGCTCTTTTCACTTTTTCCAGGGATCCAGACAATCAAGGCACAATGGATTTCCCAAGGCAGGCAGGGTTCGACTTCACTGACGCCGAGTGACGCTACGCTAAGGTTAAATTAAGAACGCAAGGCAGTTGCTATACTCCGCGTTTTTTTGTCAACACGGGAACGGAATGTTTGGAGCTATTCCGTATATATTTCTATCTCTGCGACTTCTATCGTATAAGCAGATGTCGCAACCGCATTTTCCGTCAGCGATGTTTTCAAAGTGCCCGTTACCCAAACCGGTTCGTGTAGTGCTTGAAGTTTTAGTCCTTTCTCGAAAATGCCATAAATAATCTGATTGGGGGGAGGAGGTGGAACATGGATACATGCGCCGAAAAAAGGGACTAGAAAAAAGCGTTTCACGACAAGCTGCTCACCAAATTCGAGCGGTACGATAAAGCCGGGTATCCTGATATTCTGATTGTCGAATTCAGGCTTGATGCGAGTGGATGTCAGCGCTTGCATATAACGATCGTCGCTCGCTTGCGCCATCGCCAGCATGAATTGGCTGCTTAGCATATCTTCCTCGGAACCATCTTCGATCTCGTCGAGATATTCTGGTGGATTCATCAAAGCGTCCAGATCTTCCTGTGGCAGTAAATCGATCCACTGAATGGTTGTATAAGCAATGGTCTGCGCGCCTTGCTGTTGTGCACCTGTTTGAGCGCTGGTGACAGCACTCGCATCAGTGTTTGGATCGTTTTGGGAGCACGCGGCCAGAAGTCCGGCAAGAAAACAGACAATTGCCGCAGACTTTGATTTTGTAGCGAAAAAATTGGAATTCATAACCCGTCGTTTAACTCTCCTCAAGTCTATGCAAGTTGGTGTTACAGTATAGTACATTGGAGCCAGAACAATATCGACCAGGAGGTTTTTCTTGCAACCGAGTTTTCCGGAAAATGCAAAATCAGCCGTTTTAGACGAGGCAACTGCGGCTATCATGCTCGAAAATTTGTACTTTGCCTATCCTGGGAAAAGGCAGGAGCCTGTCCTGGATATCCCTGAATGGCATATCGCCCAGGGCGATCATGTCTTTCTCAGAGGGCCTTCCGGGTCCGGAAAATCAACTTTGTTGAATTTACTGGCGGGTATCTTGGTAGCCACACGAGGTACCGTCGAAGTACTGGGTCAGGAGCTGGGCGCGCTGTCTGCCCGCGAGCGGGATCGCTTCCGAGCCGCGCATATTGGCATCGTATTTCAGCAATTCAATCTCATTCCTTATTTAAGTGTACTCGATAATATCCAACTTGCTGCCTATTTTGGCAGGAAGAAACAGATCGACTTTGATTCAACGATAAAGCAGCTGTTCGCTGCGTTGGCGCTGGATGACTCGCTGATTACAAAAAAGGCGAACCATCTTAGCGTTGGCCAGCAGCAGCGTGTAGCGATAGTCAGGGCATTGGTGAATGCGCCAGAGATACTGATCGTGGATGAACCCACCTCCGCTTTGGATAGCGATTTACGGGATGCATTTATGGATGTGTTGTTGGCAATCAGCCAGAGCCGAGGCAGCACATTGATATTTGTGAGCCATGATACCGCGCTGTCCCACTATTTTCACCATGTCGTTAACTTATCGGAAATCAATCGGCTTGGAGCTGGAAATGATGTTTCTTAATGTGATCTGGCATAGCCTGCTCAATCGGAAAGGCACCGTATTGCTTGCCTTGATCTCGGTCGCCATCAGTATTTTTGTATTGCTTGGGGTAGAGCATATTCGTCACCAAGCAAAAGAAAGTTTCAATAAAACGGTATCAGGTGTCGATCTTGTCGTCGGCGCCCGCACAGGTCAGCTAAACCTGTTGCTGTACGCTGTTTTTCGCATGGGTAACGCCACGAACAATATCGCTTGGGAAAGCTACCGCGAACTTGCGGCCGATCCCAAAGTGGCCTGGACGATACCGATATCATTGGGGGATTCCCATCGCGGTTTTCGGGTGGTGGGTACGACTCAAGACTATTTTACTCATTTCCGTTTTGGTCAAAATACACCGCTATCTTTTTCGCAGGGACAACCTTTTTCACAGCTCTTCGATGTCGTGATTGGTGCTGATTTGGCTAAAAAACTCGGTTATCGCTTGAATGACGAAATCATCCTGGCGCACGGCCTTGGGCAAGCCAGCTTTAGCCTCCATGACGATCATCCATTCAAAGTGGTTGGAATATTGCGGCCCACTGGCACGCCTGTGGATCAGGCCCTTTATGTAAGCTTGCAGGGCATGGAGGCAATCCACCTCAATTGGAGGAACGGCGTAAAAATACCGGCTAGGAAAACATCGTTAGACGCGCTGGCAGAGCGAGATTTGACACCCAAAAGTATTACCGCTTTTCTGGTGGGGCTCAAATCGAAAATGACCACGTTTCATGTGCAACGACAAATCAACACCTATTCCAAAGAACCTTTGCTCGCCATTTTACCGGGTATTGCGTTGACCGAACTCTGGCAAATGATGGGTGTGATGGAAAACACGCTTAGATTGATCTCACTTCTGGTGCTGTTCTCATCATTGCTGGGATTGAGCGTCATGCTGCTCTCGTCTTTACGTGAAAGACGGCGTGAAATCGCACTCTTTCGCGCAATCGGCGCAAGTCCGTTTTTCGTGTTTATGATCATTCAAACCGAAGCGCTTTTGATCACCTTGACTGGTGTTCTGGTCGCCATGCTTGCATTGACGATGAGTATTCAGTTTGCCCAATCGTTTCTTGTTGAAAATTATGGTGTTTTCATTGACTCATTTGCATTTAACAGCGAGACACTCGGTATTTTGAGCCTCATCCTGGCCGGCACGCTATTGCTCGGCCTTATTCCTGCCCTCAGCGCTTACCGCATGTCTTTACATTATGGTCTGGCGACAAGAAGCTAGCCCCAATATTTCGGGCTAGCTAAGTAACCGATATGGACAGCTCCAAAAATAATGCATGAGCTTATGTAAAACTTCAGATTGAAAATATTTTCGTGCTTTTCAGCGCATTCGTTAATGCTTTACTTTTCTGCGTTTTTCCACAGCATCTGCTAGCTGCTGTAGTACTTGCTCGGTCGTCTCGAAACTGATACAGCCATCGGTAATACTCTGTCCATAAACCAGTTCTTCGCGTTTTTTACCGTCCGCCTTTTGATTGCCCTCGACCAAGTGGCTTTCGATCATCACGCCGCAGATGGCTTTATTGCCGCTGGCAATTTGTTCGGCTACATTGGCAGCGACTTCGGGTTGGCGGCGGTAGTCTTTATGGCTATTTGCATGGCTGAAATCGATCATGAGATAGGAGGGTAACTTGGCTTTGGCCAGCTCTTCGATGGCTGCGGCGACACTGGCCGTATCATAATTGGGTTTGCGCCCACCGCGTAAAATGATATGGCAGTCTTCATTGCCTTTGGTCGCAAAAATTGCGGTATGTCCTTCTTTGGTGACCGAGAGAAAATGGTGTGGGCGGGATGCTGCCGCAATTGCATCGATGGCAATATTCAAGTTGCCATAAGTGCCGTTCTTGAAACCAATTGGGCAAGATACGCCGGAGGCCAGTTCACGGTGAGCTTGGCTTTCAGTGGTGCGTGCGCCGATAGCGGCCCAGCTAATCAGGTCTGAGTGGTATTGTGGACTGATCAGATCGAGATATTCTGTTGCCGCAGGCATGCCCAGATTGTTCAAATCTAGCAGTAACTTACGTGCCATGCGTAAACCTTTGTTGATGTGGAAGCTATTGTCCAAGTCAGGGTCGTTGATCAATCCTTTCCATCCGACGGTGGTGCGTGGTTTCTCGAAATACACCCGCATGACGATGTGCAATTGATTCTTGAAAATTTCACGCTGATGTTTCAGGCGGGCCGCATATTCCAGCGCTGCATCGACATCGTGGATTGAACAAGGGCCCGTCACGACCAATAAGCGATCATCTTCGCCATGCAAAATATTGTGAGCTGCTTGTCGTGCGGCATATACCGTTTCGGTCGCAACTTCCGTAACAGGGTATTCACGGTGTAATTCGACTGGTGGAGTCAGTTCATGCAAGCCGATAATACGCAAATCATCGGTCTGAAATTTCATATTGGATCCTTTTGTTTATTTACTTATCAGCCTTGAGGCCATAGATTCAATTTTCTACTGGTATGCATTGGTATTCAGCGCAATGAGCAGAAAAGTACACCCGATATTTTAACCTAGTTACATTATGAAAGACTGTTCCACGTTTGCCGCATAACTACAGGACACGGTTGCAACGCAAGCTAGCAGCCAGAAAATCAAATGTAGGAAAAGAATGGAAGAATCTCCGATTCTACGAGAATGAAATGGACAGAGGCGGATTAAATCGACCTTACCCCAAAGTCGGTACGGTCGACATGATCCAGCACCACACGATAGCGCGCTTTACCAGCCGCCAAGTGTGCGATCGCATCGTTTATCTTGTTGAGTGGAAAATGTTGAACCTGCGGTGCGATATGGTGTCGTGCCGCGAAATCGAGCATGGTCGCCATGACTGCCGGCCCACCGGTCGGTGATCCTGAAACAGTTTTTTGCCCCATGATCAGCTCGAACGCAGGAATGGCCAAGGGTTCTAGCACGGCACCGACGACATGCATGCGGCCGTTAGGCCGTAAAGTCTTGAGTAATGACGTCCAGTCAAGCGGGGTATTGACGGTTACCAGTAGAAAATCGAGTGAGTTGGCTACTTTGAGGATCTCCGCACTGTTACGGCTCGAAACAATGCGGTGTGCCCCGAACCCGCGGGCTTCTTCTGCTTTTGCTAAATTCGAGCTGAATGCCGTCACTTCGCATCCCCAGGCGTGCGCAAACTGCAGCGCAAGATGACCCAAACCGCCAATGCCGACTACGCCGACTCGATCGGTGGGCTTAACGCCAAACGTAATCAGCGGTGCAAAGACTGTGATTCCACCACAAAGCAATGGTCCGGCAGAGGATATTTCAAGCGTGGCCGGCAGCGGAATTGCCCAGATCCAATGCGCACGCACGCGCTCTGCAAATCCGCCATGATGCCCGATAATCGTGGGCTCTGCCTTTGAACAGAGATTGTGTGCGCCTGTCAGACATTCATGGCAATGCATGCAACTGTTGACATTCCAGCCTATACCAACGCGTTGACCGATTTTCAAACTTTTGACCCGGTCACCCATTGCAACGATGCGGCCTACTGCTTCATGTCCCGGAATGACGGGGTATTGTGTTAAGCCCCATTCATTATTGAGAATCGATAGATCGGAGTGGCACAAGCCGCAGTATTCTACCGCAACTTCAACTTCTTCCAGCCCGAGTGGACCGGCATCATACGAGTAAGGCTCGAGTTTTTGCCTTGCACCCCGTGCCGCCCATCCGCTGATATAAGTCATCGATACCTACTCCTTTCAGATCTGTTCGTTAAAAATATAGGTTATTCATCCAGCCACTTAATAAATCCACGTCAATATTACTATTATTTGGCGTGCTTGTAAAATGCTTCGTTTGATGGTGCGCCGAGTAGAGGCAATTGCAGAAGACTATAAATGCAAAAGCCCTGCTTGCTACTGGAGCAAGCAGGGCTTTTTTATGTGCGACCGAGTGTGGCCAGCATGTCGGGTGGTGTGTGAGGGGCTCGGTCAGGTATACTGATCGCCCCTATCCCGATCACAGATCAATTAGAAAGGAAAAGTCCACTCCTGTGTCCAGTCATCATCTGCATCACGGAAGGCGCCAACATAATCGACTGGTGTAAAGAAAGCATCACTAACCGCAGTACCAGCAAGCGTTAATGGGGAACCAAATGTCGGTAAATAACCATTCAAAAGTGGATCCGCTGTACTGTTACCAGCTTGTGAGTTAAACCAATCGGCAGTTGAGATTGTTGCATTGTTCGATTCAGAGAAATTGTTCTCACAGCCATGCACAAAAGAATGGTTGATGGTCAATTCTCCTGGCGCACTTGCAAGCGCCGAAGTAGCTTCGCCATCAATCGTCAAACAATTTCTGAATTGGGTAAACACCGAATTCCAAATATTGACGCCGGTACCCCTGCGCAACAGCGCGCCCGAAGACTGGGATACCGGTGTACCGATAAACGTCATGTTTGACAGAATTGGCTTGGAGCGGGGTTGAAGGTTGTTGTTGGTCGGATTGTTGTCTGCTTCGATACCATGATCGCCATCATTAGCTGACTGCTTAACCAGAACGAATTGCGCTTTACCGCGCCAACCCAGGCCCCAATCGAGACTATCATCCTCGATATTGGTCAAGACGAGATGCTTCATGTTGACCGTTCCACCAAACATTTCTATCCCATCGTCCAGACCTGCATGCACATGCACATAATCTACCAGTGTTCCTGAGCCAACGCTGTTCATCGTTAATCCATTCAACTCTTCGTCAGGTCGCACGGCAAATCCGGCAAACAGTATTTGCACATATTTTAGAATACCGCTGCTGTCGGCATCGTTATTGCCACCTGAGAATTCAGAAGTGATCGCTTCATTGGCGACTTCACAGACAGCGACATCTTCATTACACCCATTGATTCGCGCTTGGCCGGAAAGGACCAGGCCTCCCCATTCACCCGCTACTTGCTGGGATGGGCCACTGAACACGATTGGATTATCGGGTGTGCCTTCTGCCATGATTTTCGAACCACGCCTAATCCACAGGAAATCGGCGCCTTGCTGACCAAAAATTTTGGTTCCGGGATTAATGGTAAGGATGGCGCTATCTACTTTGTCCCCGCCGATGAAAACACCACCGGACAGAATCCACTGAATGTTTTTGGTCAGCGTGATGTCTCTTTTGATTTCGCCACTCAAGACACAGCTGCCTGCCGATGGTCCTGGAGTGGAAAAATCAGGGCAACCTTGAAATTCATTATTGACTAATTGCTCCAATGTGAATTGCATAGGGTTGGAACCCGGTACCAATCTCAGCTTGGCGTAATACTGATCCGAACCTGCTACTACAGCAGCGACATGCACTGCCGAGGTGGCAGAGTCAAACACGTTGCGCTGTACACCTTTGCTGGCCGGTATGGGTTGCGCTTCAATCAGGATGAGTTCATTGTCGCTTACCAGTTGCAATCTTGCGCTATAAAACGATGATGAATTGCCATCGAGCACTTCGACGATGGGCAAGTCGACGGTGCCGTCAGCCGGATTATAGGTTGCGGTAGCGGCTTGAGCATTGAATGAAATTGTACTGAGTACGGCGGCAGACAGCGCTGTTAGCTGGCCATGCCAATTGCCAAATCTGGACATAAATTAGTTCCCTCACATTAAAAATCTTGAAGGAAGCAGACTAGCAAGCCATCATGACGATATTGTTACGATTAAATTAACGATTTGTTACAAGAGGGGTTATGCAAGCGGGCATGCCGCGCTTTGCTCACTACCGCCGAATGATTGCCCACCAGCGCGCAATATTGAGTAATGTCATGAGCGAAGCAGAAACATAGGTCCAAGCAGCAGCTTTGAGTAATTTGCGCGCATGCGGCGCATCGCCTGGTTTGAGATGATTTCCTTGCTCCAATAGTGGCAATGCGCGAGCAAAACTGGCGTTCATTTCCATAGGCAGAGTCAGCAAGTGCACCAAGATCGACGTTCCCAGGGTCAATAGTCCACCTGCCAGGAATAATGCGCCTGCGATCGGTGCGCGCGTCGCAACCACCACAATGGGTGCTAGCATGAGGATGCCTGCGCCCAGTTTTTCTACCGGAGCGGCAAGCTGGACGAGGCGGGTACGCATTATCAATGGTAAGTACCCCTCCCGATCTTGAATGGCATGACCGACTTCGTGCGCGGCGACGGTAATAGCTGTCAGTGAATGGCCGTGGTACTTGTCAGGGGTTAGGCGCACCACTTTTTCTAAGGGATCATAGTGATCGCCGAGGTCTGTGACTTCGATCTTCACATGCGGTAAATTGGCCTGATCGAGCAAGGTACGCGCTAATTCGGCTCCTGTACCCGCATAGCGATCTTCTGGCTCACTGTATCTTTCCATGATGTGCTTGACCCAGTATGAAGGGCCCACAACCAAAGCAATCAGCAAAACAATTGAAATCAGATAAAGCATGGTAGCGATTCAAATGATGAATAATGTTGACGTATGCTACATGAGATTCATCTTGGGTGAATCAGTTCAGAACAGCTCCGATTCCTTTGCTTCGGTGCTCCACATTGTTTACACTTCAGGTTTTAACGATTAAATACAGACTTATGGAAAAAGCAACGACGATACTCGAAAAAGCGCATGAGCGCGCCGAAGACATGGCTCTCCCTTACAAGGGGGCTTTGTTACCCGCGGAGGCATTTGCATTGTTACAGTCAGTGCCCAATGCCAAGCTGATCGATGTGCGTTGCAAGGCCGAGCTGGATTGGGTTGGCCGTGTTCCTGGCGCAATCGAAGTCGAGTTGAAAACCTATCCAGGTATGCAGCCTAATCCTAATTTCATCGACCAGGTTGCCGAGAGGGTAGACCAAGACGACATCATCATGTTTCTTTGCCGCAGCGGTGGTCGTTCAGACTACGCGGCAACGATTGCCACTCAATCCGATTTTCCAAATTGTTACAATATCCTGGAAGGATTCGAGGGCGATAAAGATGAAACGGGCCACCGTGGCCGGAAGGGCGGATGGAAAGCAGCTGACTTACCGTGGGTACAAAGTTAGTTACTAAATTACGTGTTCATCGTAAACCTGTCAAAGGTGCGGGATGCAATAACCCACTACAGTGTGGGTTGCGTATTGCTCTCCCGCCAATATCAGGCTGGGCCGAGCCTGTTCTGTCTCTACACCGCTGTTTCTACACCGTTGACCACGAGATTACCCCCGAATAAGCAGTAACCAGAATGACGAGACCAAATCCGATGCGGTACCAGGCGAAGATGGTGAAATCATGATTGCTGATATAACGCAGCAATCCACGAATCGCTAACCAGGCACTCACGAATGCGGCAATGAATCCGATTGCAAACATACTCAGATCTTCAATCTGCAATAGGTCACGACTCCGATAAACATCATAAAAAGTTGCCGCAAACATAATCGGGATCGCCAGAAAAAATGAAAACTCAGCTGCTGCCTTGCGGGATAAACCAAACAACAATCCACCAATAATGGTTGCACCTGAGCGTGATGTTCCCGGAATCAGTGCCAGGCATTGCGCACAACCTATTTTTAGCGCATGTTTCCAATCCATATCTTCCACCCGCTCGACATCGACGATGTGCTTGCGCCGCTCCGCCCACAAGATCAGCACTCCCCCAATGATCAATGCCATCGCCACTGGCAAAGGATGGAACAAATAATACTTAATGGTTGTGACGAATAGGAGTCCCAGGATAGCCGCTGGCAAAAATGCAATCAATAAATTGAATACGAAACGATTCGATTCGTTTGAACCGATATTCTTAATGACCGCACTCAGGCGTGCGCGATACTCCCAGCATACTGCCAGAATGGCGCCCAACTGAATGGCTACGGTGAAAACTTTGGCTTTTTCGTCGTTAAAATCAAGCAAATCTCCTACCAGGATCAAATGACCGGTGGAAGAAATCGGCAGAAATTCGGTCAGCCCTTCGACGATCCCGAGGATCAATGCTTTGATTAGTATTGGCCAATCCATGCGAGCCTGCTATTGAAGAGTGGGAAACGCATAAAATAAGAAAAAAATGTCGATAAAATCATAATTTGCTGTAAATCTCCGCACCTTTTTCCACGAATTCGGCCGATTTCTGTTGCATGCCAATTTTCAGCGCTTCATCTTCAGAAACCCCTTGATGCGCCGCATAATCACGCACATCTTGCGTAATTTTCATCGAACAGAAATTAGGGCCACACATGGAACAAAAATGGGCCAGCTTAGCACCTTCTTGCGGTAAGGTTTCATCGTGAAATTGTTTGGCTTTGTCCGGATCCAAACTCAGATTGAATTGATCATTCCAGCGAAATTCGAAGCGAGCCTTGGAAAGTGCATTGTCACGAATTTGTGCTCCCGGATGGCCTTTAGCCAAATCAGCCGCATGAGCTGCGATCTTGTAGGCGATTATGCCATCCTTGACATCATCTTTGTCAGGAAGACCCAAGTGTTCCTTGGGCGTGACATAACACAGCATGGCTGTGCCATACCAGCCGATCATGGCGGCACCTATCGCCGATGTTATGTGATCATATCCCGGCGCAATATCGGTCGTGAGGGGGCCGAGGGTATAAAAGGGAGCTTCTTGACAATATTTGAGCTGGAGATCCATGTTTTCCTTGATCAGGTGCATGGGTACATGACCAGGTCCTTCAATCATCACTTGCACGTCGTGCTTCCAGGCAATCTGTGTCAACTCGCCTAATGTCTTCAGTTCAGCGAACTGTGCCTCGTCATTGGCATCGTAAATCGAGCCGGGGCGCAGGCCATCACCCAGTGAGAAACTGACATCATAGGCTTTCATGATGTCGCAGATTTCTTCGAAGTGCGTGTACAAAAAACTCTCCTGATGATGCGCCAGACACCATTTCGCCATGATCGACCCACCGCGCGAGACGATACCCGTCATGCGCTTAGCTGTCATGGGAATAAACGGAAGGCGCACGCCAGCGTGAATGGTAAAGTAGTCTACACCTTGTTCTGCTTGTTCGATCAAGGTGTCGCGGAAAATCTCCCAAGTCAGCTCTTCCGCTTTGCCATCGACTTTCTCCAGCGCCTGGTAAATAGGCACAGTACCGATAGGGACTGGACTGTTACGGATAATCCATTCGCGTGTTTCATGGATATTTTTACCGGTAGAGAGGTCCATCACCGTGTCGCCACCCCAGCGAATGGCCCAGGTCATTTTTTCGACTTCTTCTTGTATGCTGGAACCCAATGCAGAATTGCCAATATTGGCGTTGATCTTGACTAAAAAATTACGTCCAATGATCATTGGCTCAGATTCTGGATGGTTGATGTTGGCAGGAATGATGGCGCGCCCGCGAGCTACTTCGTCGCGTACGAATTCAGCGGTAATCCAACGTGGGATAGCCGCACCGAAATCATGACCAGGATGCTGGCGTGTGAGCAGCTCTTGATATTCTGCTGCAGCTTCACGGCGCTGATTCTCCCTGATTGCGATGAATTCCATCTCTGGTGTAATGATGCCGCGACGCGCATAGTGCATCTGGGTGACATTGACTCCAGCTTTGGCGCGTCGAGAAGGTCGCTTGAGATTGAAACGCAATTCGGCTAGCTTTGGATTATTCAACCGTTCTCGGCTATAAGTCGAGCTCAAGCCGGTAAGCAGCTCGGTGTCGTACCGTTCTTCGATCCATTTTTCGCGTAAAGGCGGGAGGCCGGCGCGAATATCGATCTTGGTTGCTGGATCGGTATAAGGCCCTGAAGTGTCGTATACATAGACTGGGGGGTTTTTTTCGGCACCTTCGCGGGTGGTTGTATCCGACTGGCTGATTTCCCGCATGGGAACCTGGATATCGGGTCGTGTTCCCTGAATATAGATTTTACGTGAATTCGGTAATGGCTTAACCGCGGCCTGATCGACGTGCGCAGTATCACTCGTGAATTTTTCTAGCTTTGAAACGATGGTATTCATGTTATGCTCCTCAAAATACCGTAAGGAGCGAGCGGAAATATCCCGAGCTTCCCTACGGCGGCGTTATCCGCATCAGGTATTAAGGGACTCTCTCACCAGCATTCTGGAAATCGTTCCAGATGCGGACCCCTAGCTGAAGCTGTGAAACTAATAGAAATATGAAATAATTGCAAGCTCGTTTATTTCTTCCATAAATAACAACAATTATGAAACAACTCGCGACTAATCTCGAACAAAACCGCTTTAATATGGTAGAGCAGCAAATTCGGACGTGGAATGTTTTGGATACCAAAATATTGGATTTACTTTATAAAGTCCGGCGTGAAGAATATGTGCCGGCAGCGTACCGCTCGCTTGCCTTCACCGATATGGAAATTCCGTTGGAACATGGTGCCGTCATGTTGGCGCCTAAAATGGAAGCACGTATTCTACAGGAACTGCATATCAAAAAAACCGATAAAATCTTGGAGGTGGGGAGCGGCAGCGGATACATGACTGCGTTATTGGCAGAGCTCGGTTCCCACGTCTACAGCGTCGAGATCGTGCCCACGCTTTGCAATATGGCCAAAATCAACCTTCAAGTGCATGATATTTCCAATGTGACTTTGGAAGAAGGTGATGCTGCCCAGGGTTGGCCACAACATGGGCCCTACGATGCGATCGTGCTGACGGGATCAACACCGGTATTGCCGGAATCATTTCAAAAAAGCCTCAATCCTGGCGGGCGTTTGTTCGCGATCGTCGGCGAAGACCCCCTTATGGAAGCAATGCTGATTACGTGCGTCGCGCCCGGTGTTTATCATAGCAAGATGTTATTTGAAACCTGTACCGCTCCGTTGAGAAATGCGTTGCAGCCACAGCGATTTACCTTCTAAATATCGAAATTAGGAGCCAATAGGGCTCCTTACCCAAAGAAACGTGCAATCAGTATTCACGAGAAAGCTGCGCTCCCTGTTGGTCATGCTGGTGATCGGCAGTCTATGGTATGTACCCTTGCAGGCAGCAAGTCTGATAGATATTTATCGCGAAGCGCTCGAGCATGATGCGCAGTATGGTGCTGAACGGGCAGCTTATATCGCTGCCCAGGAAAAACTGCCGCAAGGTAGAGCAGGATTGCTGCCAAGTATTAATGCTACTGGGACTGGTCAGAATCAATATATCGATACTAACCTTGGTCCGGAAGTGCTGATCAAAAATCGTGGGGTTGTTATTTCTGCCACACAGCCGCTCATTCGTATCGAAAATTTCATCATCTATGAGCAATCTAAAAAAGAAGTCGCTCAAGCCGATGCGCGGTTCGTTTTGGCCGCCCAGGATTTAATTCTGCGTGTCGCGCAAGCCTATTTCGATACGCTCGTGGCTCAGGTCAATGTCGAAGTGATGGAGACTCAGAAAAAAGCGATTAGCGAACAGCTTGAGCAAGCCAAGCGTAACTTTGAGGTGGGTGTGGCCACGATTGTGGATACTCATGAAGCACAAGCACGTTACGATTTGACCGTTTCTCAGGAGATTGCGGCCCGTAATGCGTTGGAGATCAGTAAACGTACCTTGCAGGGTATCATCAACCGCTTTCCTGATTATCTGGCGAGCACCAGTATCGATAAAATTGTTTCCGATTCGCTTACACTGCCCTATGACAGTATGGAAGAATGGGTTACGCTGGCCGAGCAGAAAAATTTCTCGCTAAGAATTCAACAAATTGCCTATGAGATGGCAGAGCAGGAAATAAAGAAAGCCAAAGCGGGTCATTATCCTACCCTGGATTTGGTCGCGCAATATAGCAATCAGCAAGGTGTAGGGGGCGCCATTACCGGGCGAGGCATCGATCTGGAATCCAAATCGGTTGGGCTTCAACTCAATGTCCCTATTTTTCAGGGATTCTCGACCCAGTCCCGTGTGCGAGAAACATTAGCCAACCGGGATAAAATTCGTCAGGAGCTGGAAAATACCCGACGCACGGTTGGTTTACAAGTTCGCCAGCACTATTTGAACGTGACCAATGGCATCGCCCAGGTCAAGGCGCTCAAACAGGCATTGACTTCAAGTCGCAGCCAACTGGATTCGACCATCTTAGGGCAGGAAGTCGGTGTCAGAACGGAGATCGATGTTTTGAATGCACAGCAACAATATTTCTCCGCACGTCGAGATTTAGCGCAGGCCTATTATAACTATTTGCTGTCGCGCTTACGCCTGAAGGCGGAAGTGGGTGAACTCGATGAGGAAGAATTGAAGGAAATCAATGCTCTTCTCTAGGAAGCTGTCCTTGAATGGCGATCGTAGCGAGGGCGAAGCTGACTGAGCTGGATTTTTCGATCATTTAAGGCGAATAGTTGTTCTTCTAATTAATGAAAAGGATCGGAAATCCCACTTGGCAGCTTTGTCTGCAGTAGATCCGTCTATATACGGGTAACCTTCTAGGTTCTGGATATTCATAGAGCTCGTCACAGAAATTCACACCATGAATAGCGGATATAACTAGCTCCGGCATCAGTCCGGGTGGCTCCGCTGGCGCTATGACACGCAATACTTGATTGTTTTGTCAGTCCAAGTACACCACACCCAAGGCCATTTGCTGGGGCGAGTGCATGATCCGGGGTTCGGGTTACGTAAGCAAGCAAATTTACAAGTAATGACTGAAGATGTGCTCAAAGTCAGTGAGATAGAAGGCGAGTAACTGGACGCGGGCACGGTGCTTTCCTCCATTGCTCATCATCTTGGTGTCGAGATTGTTGCATTATCGCCTGCTGATCGGCATGGCGGTGCCGGAAATAGAGGTTTATGGTTGATGACATTATGATATGCCAACGATGTCTGAATGGTTATACTACCGGTTTCTCAACCAAAGGGAGTATTTGAAGCGATGAACAAGACAGAATTGATTGAACAGATTGCCATCCGTACCAACTTAACCAAGGCTGATGCGGGGCGTGCTCTGAACGCCGTGCTGGATACCATCGTTGAAACCGTAAGTGGCGGTGGTGATGTGACGCTACCTGGTTTCGGTTCGTTCAAAACCACTCAGCGCGCTGCCCGTGAAGGCAAAAATCCCAGGACAGGTGAGAAACTTTCAATTGCGGCGACAACCGTGCCCAAATTCTCTGCTGGCGCAACTTTCAAGAGTGCGGTTGCTAACAAATAATCGGTTTGAAACGGGAGCCCATTGAGAGCGGCATTTGCCGCTCCTTGCATTCATAACTCCCAACTTACTTGATGTGATATGCACCCCCACACTACCTGTTTCTTTACTGGATGTAATTTAAGGCCTCAATATTTTCTTCAGTGCTCTAGGTAATGCTGTCCGAGAATAGGTTGATCTACTACGGACAGTCTTCCAGTAAGATTCATCAGATTACTGATCAAGATATTGATAGAATACTCAATGAAGCTGACCAGACAGTCGCTGCTTGTGTAAACAAGGAGAGGAAAGTCCGGGCTCCACAGAGCAGGATGCCGGTTAATGGCCGGCCGCCGTGAGGTGAGGAACAGGGCCACAGAGACGAGCGTATTAAGTTACGGTGAAACGCGGTAACCTCCATCCGGAGCAAGACCAAATAGGCAGACGATGACGCTGCTCGCCGAGTCTGCGGGTAGGTTGCTTGAGTGCAGGGGTAACCCTGCACCTAGAGGAATGACTGTCCAAGACAGAACCCGGCTTACCGGTCAGCTTCGCTTTAATTGTATAATTAGTCTCCGTTTCGGCTTAAAGCCAGTAAGTGACCACCACTCAGCCTCCTATACGTCTTTTCTGCTTTTTTTTGCTACTCGCTGCCGGCAGTTTGCTGGTGGGCATAGGTTTTGGCAGCGTCTCCATTCCTTTAAATGGCATCATGCAAGCTTTGGTCACCCCTGCTCATGATCCTGTTTCTCAAATTATCTGGCAACTGCGTATACCGCGTGTATTGAGCGCTTTCGCTTGTGGTGGGTTGCTTGCCATCGCGGGTGCTTTGTTGCAAGTATTATTACGCAACCCCCTTGCCGATCCTTATATTTTGGGGGTGTCAGGTGGTGCTGCAGTGGGTGCCTTGACAGCCATGATGCTCGGATGGGGGCCAATATTGGTCAATTTGACTTCATTAGTAGGGGCGCTGACCATCATAACCATTGTGTTTGGGCTCAGCTTCTGGGTAGGCAATTGGAATCTTTATCGATTATTGCTGATTGGTGTGGTGTTGTCTGTAGGATGTACCGCTATTACGACCTTAATCCTAACGTTGTCGCCTGCAAGTGACGTGAAAGGTATGCTATTTTGGCTGATGGGCGACATTTCCCGTGCCGAGACACTATTACCGGTCTGGCTACCGTTAATAATTGTCACTACCGTAAGCTTGTTGCTTTCTGGTCAATTAAATGTATTGAATATCGGGCAGACGAAAGCTCAGACACTGGGCATCGCTGTTCTGCCATTGCAGATAGGCGTCTATTTCATGGCTTCGTTGGCGACAGCTGCGGCGCTTATGCAAGTGGGTGCGATCGGCTTTATTGGTTTGCTTACACCCCATGCGGTCCGTTTACTTGGTGTGAGCGACCATCGTTGGTTGTTACCCTTGGTGATATTGCTGGGTGGCAGCTTTCTTACGCTGGCAGATACGCTGGCGCGCACTGCATGGGCGCCACAACAATTACCCGTTGGTATATTGATTGCCCTATTGGGTGTGCCGGCACTGTTATTTTTGCTCACGAGGAAGTAATGCTCGCAGCACGCCAGCTAAGCTTGCAATATCCTGGGAAGCGGCTCTGCCGTTCTTTGAGTTTTGAGGTGAACCCAGGTGAGTGTTGGGCGATTCTGGGTCAGAATGGCTGCGGCAAGACAACGCTACTGCATACATTGGGTGGCCTACGCGCTCCTGACAGTGGAACGGTCACAATACAAGGGAGCGCTATTAGCGCCTTGCCTCGCCGTGAACGGGCCTGCAAGCTCGGCGTGATGTTGCAAGAAGAACCCGGTGAATTCTGGGGAACGGTGCGAGACTATATCCTGTTAGGAAGATATCCGCATGTAAAATCGTTGTTTGGATGGGATGATCCAGATTATACGATGGTAGAAAAAGTCATTGCGCAACTGGAATTGAGCCAATTGGCCGATCGCTCTTTAAGTACGCTATCAGGCGGTGAGCGCCAGCGTGCGCGCATGGCTTTGTTACTGGCGCAATCACCAGAATACTACTTGTTGGATGAACCCTTGCAGCATCTGGATTTACGCCATCAGTATCTGACTATGGCATTGTTGCATGATATTGCGCAGCAGGGTCAAGCGGTCATAATGGTTTTACACGATATCCATTGGCTTATTCCTTTTTGCGATCATGTGCTGATGTTGTTCAACGATGGTCATGCGCTGGTTGGCAAGACAACCGAATTAGTTACGCAAGCCAATCTTGAAGCGCTTTACCAATGCCGCATAGCGTATTCCAGCATGAATGAAAGAACCATTTAGTATTGAATACATGACCGAGTGTATAATCGGCTGCTAATCCTTTCAGCGTTTTGCAATGATTCGTAAATTTTTTCGACGTATCTTTACACGCAACTCATCCGATTCCCAGACTGCATCGGTGGTGCGCACAATTTCACGCAAAGAGCATGGTATTGCTCGCCAACAAATCAGCGCAGGCGCGCTCAAAGTAACGACGACCTTACAGCAAGCAGGTTATTCCGCTTTCGTGGTCGGTGGAGCGATACGCGATCTCCTGCTGGGGCTGGAACCCAAAGATTTCGACGTCGCGACGAATGCCACCCCTGAGGAAGTGCGTGTGCTGTTTCGCCGTGCGCGTATTATTGGCAAGCGTTTCCGCATAGTGCATGTGCCGTATGGGAGCGAGATCGTAGAAGTATCGACTTTCCGTGCCAACTGTGCTGTTGATCACCAACCAGGTATCGCCGCTCAGCACCATGCCGACCAACACGGACGGCTGCTGCATGACAATATTTTCGGCAGTCAGGAAGAAGACGTCATGCGGCGAGATTTTACTATCAATGCGCTGTTTTATAACCCCACAACCGAAGAAATTCTCGATTATCTAGAGGGTTATGAGGATATCAAAGCCAAACGTTTACGCATCATTGGTGAGCCGGTCCAGCGTTACCGGGAAGATCCAGTGCGTATGTTGCGGGCAGTGCGCCTTGCGGCGAAACTCGATGTCCAACTCGATGATTCGACCGCAACACCTATCGGTGATTTGGCGCCATTGCTGCAAAATGTACCCTCTGCACGGCTATTCGATGAAATGCTCAAGTTGTTGATGTCAGGTCATGCGCTTGCCTGCGTAGTCGATTTGCGTATGCGCGGACTCCATCATGGTTTGCTTCCCATGCTCGATGTCATCCTTGAGCAGCCACTCGGGGAACGTTTCATCATGCTTGCACTTAAAAATACCGATGAGCGCGTCCAGCAAGATAAACCTGTGTCACCCGGCTTTTTGTTTGCAGCATTGCTCTGGCACGAAGTACTGGCAGACTGGAATAAGCGACAGGCGGAAGGAGAGAAGCCGATTCCAGCACTCCATCTCGCTATGACCGGGATATTGACTTTACAGCGCCAGCGGCTTGCCATTCCACGACGGTTGGATTCGATCATTTACGATATCTGGTCGCTCCAGCCACGGTTTCTAGCGCGCGTGGGTCGTAAACCTTATCGGTTGCTGGAGCATCCCCGTTTTCGTGCAGCGTATGATTTTTTATTGCTACGTTGTGAAAGCGGTGAGGTCGATATGACGATCGGGCAGTGGTGGCGTACCTTCCAGTATGCCGATACGGCTACTCGTGACGCGATGTTACAACAGGATGCCACCCCGAAAAAACGAAAAAGAAGTCCGCGTCGTCGTAGCCGTAAATCAACGGAATCGACGGTATCGACCGATATCGGACAAACTCACGTTGATCATTCGATTATCGTTCCGGAAAAATGAGCTGATGCCTACTTCCGCCAACCACATAGCCAGCCCGGCTTTCATTGCATTGGGCAGCAATTTAGAAAATCCGCTATTTCAAATCAAACGTGGTATCCAATTGCTTAGTGAGCTCGATCATTCGCGTTTGATCAAGCAATCCTCTTTATATCGCAGCGCACCCGTAGGCAAGCTAGATCAACCTGATTTCATCAACGCAGTGGTTCAGATTGAAACAAAACTATCTCCATCAGAACTGCTCAAAGCGTTATTGGAAATCGAGCAGCAGTGCGGACGTATCCGTACGACACCCAACGCACCCCGTACACTCGATCTCGATTTGTTGCTATACGATGATCTGCAATGTAATAAAGAAGAATTGATCTTGCCTCATCCCCGCATGCATGAGCGTGCTTTTGTGTTGCAACCCCTCATGGAGATCAAGCAGGATTGTGTCATTCCTGACCGCGGCTCCGTCGCTGAATTGTTATCAGCGTGTGCCGATCAATCATTGGAGCGAATTTCGAAACATGATATTGAAAAAATACCCCTACATTGCCATTGAGGGGCCGATCGGTGCTGGAAAAACCAGCCTTGCCCAAAATATGGCTAATTATTTGGAGTGTGCGCTCCTGCTAGAACGACCCGAGGAAAACCCTTTTCTCGAAAAATTCTATAGCAATCGTGCGCGGTATGCTTTGCCTACGCAACTATTCTTTTTACTTCAGCGCATCGATCAATTTCAGCCTATCACGCATGCTAATATTCATGCTCGGCCCATGGTCAGTGATTTTTTGCTGGAGAAGGATCAACTTTTCGCTCGATTTACCCTCAGCGAACCCGAGTATGCGCTCTATCAAAAAATATACCAGCAAATGAAGCCGCAAGCACCTAGCCCGGATTTAGTCATCTACCTGCAAGCTTCTCCAGAAAAATTGTACGAGCGGATCAAGCGTCGCGGCAGTATTTATGAAAAAAATATCACTGAGGAATATCTCTATAGGCTGTCCAATTGCTACACGCAGTTTTTTCATCAATATGAAAAAGCGCCTGTCATTATCGTCAATAGTGAAAACCTTAATTTCGCTAATAATACGGCTGATTTCAATTTGTTGTTACAACGGATCAATCAAATGCGTAGTGCACGGGAATATTTCAACTGCGGCTTAAAAGAATACCTATAAGTTGTTATAAATTGGAACGATATGAGAATAACGCGAGATATCTTACACAAGATGCATGCCGAAGGTAGAAAAATTGCTGCGCTGACTTGCTATGACGCAACCTTCGCAGCGCTGCTGGAAAATATGGGCGTCGATATCCTGCTGGTCGGCGATTCGCTGGGTAATGTGCTACAAGGCCATCCCAGTACATTGCCTGTTACGCTGGATGACATGATTTATCATACCGAGTGTGTAGTACGCGGCTCAGACAAAGCTTTCATCATGACCGATATGCCGTTTGGCACGTATCAAATCTCACCTGAAGAAACTTTCATGAACGCGGCGAGGCTTATGGCGGCCGGCGCGCAGATGGTCAAGATCGAGGGTGGTCATATCATGACTGATACCATTGATTTTCTGACTCGGCGAGGTATTCCCGTATGCGCGCACATTGGTCTGCTGCCGCAATCAGTACACCAATTGGGTGGCTATAAAGTGCAGGGGAGAACAGCAAATGAGGCAGAGCAACTTTTCAATGACGCCTTGCTTTTACAAGAAGCGGGCGTAGGCATGCTACTGATGGAGACGATCCCGGCAGCACTTGCCAGTAAAATAAGTCGGGAGCTATCGATTCCTACCATCGGTATCGGCGCTGGTGCAGATTGTTCCGGTCAGGTGTTGGTGATGCACGATATGCTGGGTATTTCACCGGGTAAACAACCTCGGTTCGTCAAAGATTTTATGGCAGGTGCCAGGAGCATTCAGGAAGCGATTAGCCATTATGTCGATGAGGTCAAAGCAGGGAAATACCCGGCGGCCGAACATACTTTCTAAAACACCGTCTCCAGTTTGCCAATACGTCACGCGTGGAAATCATCACTGATATCGCATCACTGCGAACGCGCTTAGAACGCGAATCCAAAATTGGTTTTGTCCCTACCATGGGTAACTTGCACGAAGGTCATTTGTCACTAGTGCGAATAGCACAAAAAAATGCAGATTGTGTTGTGGTAAGCATATTTGTCAATCGATTGCAATTTGCTCCTCACGAAGATTTTGACCGTTATCCGAGAACCCAGGAAAGTGACTGCCAACTGCTAGAGAAGCTTGGCGTAGATATCGTATTTTTACCCAGCGAGCGAACGCTTTATCCCGTTCCTCAAACCTTCCAGTTATTGCTTCCCTCTGTGGCCGATAGCCTGGAAGGCGAATTCCGTATAGGCTTTTTTCGGGGTGTCGCAACTGTCGTACTGAAATTGTTCAATATCGTCCAGCCGCATGTGGCGGTATTTGGTAAAAAAGATTATCAACAATTGCATATCGTTCGGCAAATGGTGGCGCAATTGAATCTGCCAGTTACTATCCTGACTGGTGAAACCGTGCGTACGGAGCACGGCCTCGCGCTCAGTTCACGTAATAGCTATCTGAGTGAGGGAGAGCAGCGGGAAGCCAGTCATTTGTTTCGTACCTTGCTTCAGGTGAAACATGAAATAGTGCGAGGCGACCATAACTATCGATCGTTAGAAGTATCGGCAAAGCAAGTACTTTCCCAAAGAGGGTGGAAAGTCGACTATATTGCAGTACAGCAGCAGACATCGCTGCTGCCTGCCGAGGGAGGGGATACTGATCTTGTGATCTTGGGTGCGGCCTGGTTAAACCAAACCCGTTTGATCGACAATCTGGAATTGTCGGTTGACCAAGTTACCTCGGATCAGCGCTGACAAAACGAGTGATCATGAATGTTGCTCATACCAATTGATATGAGAACAAGTTATAGCCATACCATCCTGCCCATCTCCAGTGGGTGAATCAGAAGCGGATGATAAGGATAAATGCGCAGATAGTATTCCTGCTTACCACAGAGATCAGGCACATAGTTCAGCTCGAATAAATGCTCGCCGTTCGAATCGATACCGGCAAACTTGAAATGTACGTGCTTGAAACTGTTCAATCTCATCTTTTTGTATTGACGGCATAGCAGGAGCTCCACTATGACATCTTCCGGTTGCAATCCGTTTAATTTGGCGGCCACCTTGAAATCCATGGTTTCACCAAAATCGATTCGTTTGCCGGGTGTATCTAAGCGTCGGAGTGATACGCCTTTCCAGGCTGACTTTACTTTGGCTTTCCAAGCAGCAATGAGTTTTGCGTTTGCAAAAGCATCCTTCGCATAATGCATGCCTTGCTTATTCGCGGGGCCGTAAAATTTCTTGACATATTCGCTCACCATGCGCGCTGCATTGTAGCGCGGCAGGAGGGAAGCCATCGAGTATTTGGCCATTTTTACCCATTCTGAAGAATAGCCGAATTTGCCGCGACGATAAAACATCGGAATGACTTGATCTTGCAGGATTTCGTAAAAAGACTGGCTCTCGTCTTTATCACGCAGGACAGCTTCAGTGTCGTCCGAGGCGGGTTTAACGGCCCAGCCATTTTTGCCATCGTAACCTTCTTCCCACCAGCCATCGAGCACGCTAAGATTGAGTGTGCCGTTGATGCCAGCTTTCATGCCAGATGTGCCACTCGCCTCCAGCGGATAGATAGGATTGTTGAGCCACACATCCACGCCTGCAACGAGCCGCCGGGCCAGGCGCATATCATAGTTTTCCACCAGCAATATTCGCCCTTCGAACTCGGGCATGCGAGACACATAGCTGACTTTGCGAATCAAATCCTGGCCAGGGATATCCGCTGGATGCGCTTTACCTGCAAAAATGAGTAAGACTGGGTGTTCGGTGTCGAGCAGGATTTTTCTGAGCCAATCCAGATTTTCGAATAGCAAGGTCGCGCGTTTGTATGTTGCGAAGCGGCGCGCGAAACCCAGAACCAACACATTGGGGTTGATCGGGTCGACGAGTTTAAGGAGCCGGTCAAGGTGCGCCTCGGAGCCCCGATTGCGTGCATTCTGCTCGGCCAGGCGCGCTCGAATACCGTAAAACATTTGTGATTTTAAGGTCTGTCGGATGCTCCAGAACAAATGATCGGGAATGGTATCGATGCGTAGCCAAAAATCCTTGTCACACATTTTGTTGCGCCATTCATAGCCAAGATAGCGATCGAACAGATCAGACCATTCTTGTGCGAGAAAGGTCGGCACATGTACGCCATTCGTGATATAAGTCATTGGGTTTTCTTCTGGTTCGATCTGTGGCCAGAGGTCACGGCAAATGCGTGCCGACACATCGCCATGAATTTTGCTGACGCCGTTATGCGTGCGAGATAGATGGATGGCCAACGCTGTCATATTGAAATCATCGCTCCCGGGAATATGTCCCAATGCCATGAATTCCTCCCAGGAAATCTTCAGGTCCTGACAAAAACTGGCGAAATAATCGTGCATCATGGCTTTGGAAAAAGAATCATGCCCCGCGGGTACTGCCGTATGCGTGGTAAAGACTGTATTGACCGCTACCGCCTCGGCAGCACTGGCGAAATCCAATCCTTGCTGGACCAGTTTACGCGCCCGTTCTAGCATCATGAACGCGGCGTGCCCCTCATTGCTATGCCAGACAGTGGGCTGGATACCCATTTCTCCCAGCGCAGTCACGCCCCCGATACCGAGTATGATTTCTTGCTCGATACGCATGGTTCGATCGCCGCCATAGAGTTGGTGCGTGATCATGCGGTCTTTCAGAGGGTTTTCCGGTAAATCGGTGTCCAGCAAATACAAGCTTACATGTCCAATAGTAGCTCGCCAAACTTTTACCATGACTTTGCGACCCGGCAGGCTGACTTGCACATGGATTTCTGAGCCGTCATCATTTAAAGCAGGTTCTACCGGCAAATCTTCAAACTCCGAATCGGTATAACTGACTTGTTGATTACCTAAACTATCGATGGTCTGAAAGAAATAACCTTGACGATAAAGCAGACCGACTGCGACGAAAGGCAAGCATAAATCGCTGGCTGCTTTGCAATGGTCACCTGCCAGGATGCCCAGCCCACCCGAATAAACCGGCAGGCTCTCATGAAAACCGAATTCAAAGCAGAAATAGGCTACCTGGTCGCGTGGGCCAAACTCTTCAAAATGGGTGTATCGCAGAGGTTCGGAATGATAGGAGTCATAAGCGGATAGTACGCTGTTATAGCTAGCAAGAAACGTTTGATCTTCTGCTGCTTTCTGCAGTAATGACTCATCGACTCGTTTGAGAAAAGCTTTGGGGTTATGCCCGACCGCTCCCCACAGTCGTGGATCGATACGTGAAAATAAATTGCGCGTGCCACGATCCCAGCTATACCAAAGATTACTGGCCAACTCTTCCAGACGGCTAAGGCGTGCAGGTATTTTAGGGTTGACTGTGACGGTGAAAGCAGTTCGGGTAGTCATCGATCGCACTCCTTAAAAGAGATCAATACTGTCATCATCAAATATGGATAAAGTGCTCGCGATAGTATTTCAATTCGTTGATCGAATCATAAATATCCGCGAGCGCTTCATGCTTGCTTTCTTTATTCAGCCCCGCCATGATACCGGGCTTCCAGCGTTTAACCAGTTCTTTCAGGGTGCTGACGTCTAAGTTGCGGTAATGAAAATAGGCTTCCAATTGTGGCATGGTCCGTGCGAGGAAGCGGCGATCCTGGCATATGGAGTTACCGCACATTGGGGATACACCCGAAGGGACATAGGCTTGCAAGAAGGCCAGCATACTCGCTTCAGCTTCCGCCTCTGTTGTTTTGGAAGCTTTGACCTTATCGATCAAACCTGATTTGGTATGTGTCGACTGATTCCATTTATCCATGCCATCCAGAATCGAAACGGGCTGCGATATTACCAATACCGGCGCCTCTGCTACGATGTTCAGCTGTGAATCTGTGATAACGAGCGCGATTTCGATGATCCGGTCGGTATCGGGATTCAGCCCTGTCATTTCCATGTCTATCCAGATGAGATGATTGCTGTCTTGTGCCATAATGAGCTTTCTTGAATTTTTAATAGTTTGATTGTGTCATATTGCAAACTGCCCGTCACTTTATAAGCGGGGATTTCCATTCCATTTTCTTTTTTTCATGTTTTATCGATCATGCAAACATTTACCGTTGTTTTTATCACTGCGTTGACATTGACGACATTGATTCAGTTTTGGCTTGCTTCACGGCATATCCGCCATGTCCGTACCTATCGTGCCAAAGTGCCGCAAGATTTCGTCTCGCAAATCGATCTTGCCGCTCATCAAAAAGCTGCTGATTATACCTGTGCTAAGACCCGATTGGATTATCCCAATACCTTGGTTCATGTATTGCTGCTATTGCTGCTTACCTTAGGGGGTGGACTCAATGCGATAGCAAATTTCTGGGAAAATTGGCTGAGCGATCCGGTGGCGCATGGCATGGCACTCGTTATCAGCACTGTCTTGCTGTTGAGTGTAGCTGAGATTCCTTTTAGTTATTACCGGACCTTCGTCATTGAACAGCAATTTGGCTTCAATAAGATGACACGTACGATGTTTTTTACCGATCTCCTCAAGCAATATGTACTCGGTCTGCTGCTCGGTGCGCCACTTATTTTCTGCGTCCTATGGTTAATGGGAAAAATGGGTGATTATTGGTGGTTTTATGCATGGCTAGCATGGGTCGGTTTCAACATATTTCTACTTTCGATTTATCCGACCTGGATTGCCCCTATTTTCAACAAATTTTCACCGCTGGAGGATGTTTCGCTCAAAACACGCATCGAACAACTTCTGCATAAATGTGGTTTTAAATCGAGCGGATTATTCGTAATGGATGGTTCACGCCGCAGTAGCCACGGTAATGCCTATTTTACCGGTTTTGGCAAAAACAAGCGTATCGTGTTTTTTGATACGCTGCTGTCGCGTCTCAATGGGCCGGAAGTAGAAGCCGTACTCGCGCATGAGCTCGGCCATTTCAAGCGTCACCATGTTTTGAAGCGCATTGTATGGTCGTTTTTCGTCAGCTTGGCCTTTTTGTGGCTGCTGGGTTATCTGATGCAGCAGGCATGGTTTTATGAAGGGTTGGGTGTTTCCATTTCGACGCTTCCTTCTCCGGCCATGGCATTGTTATTGTTCTTCCTGATCATGCCGGTGTTTACCTTTTTGCTGCATCCGTTATCGAGTTTCTATTCGCGCAGACATGAATTCGAAGCGGATGAATATGCCGCTCAGAACGCTTCTGCAGCCGATTTGATCCGTGCGCTA
Organism: Nitrosomonas nitrosa; assembly: GCF_003051105.1. GTDB lineage: Bacteria > Pseudomonadota > Gammaproteobacteria > Burkholderiales > Nitrosomonadaceae > Nitrosomonas > Nitrosomonas nitrosa. Next base: position 48,637 of record NZ_QAOO01000019.1, read on the forward strand.
GTCAAGCTTTATCAAGATAATGCCTCAACGCTTACACCCGATCCGTTACATTCAGCGTTTTACGATTCTCACCCGCCTGCGGCAATTCGTATTGCGCAGCTCAAAAAACTCATTTCTGTATAGGTGAACCGATGACCAATATCTGTGACTTAGCAAACAAGCAGTGCAAGCCCTGTGAAGGTGGTGTTCCGCCTCTTTCTATGGAAGAAGCGAACAAATTAATGCAACAACTCGAGGGTTGGTCACTTGCGAACAATAAAATCAGCAAAACATTTGAATTCAAAAATTACTACCAAACCATGGCGTTCGTGAACGCCGTGGCGTGGATTTCGCATCGCGAGGATCATCACCCGGACATGGCGGTAAGCTATAACAAGTGCCATGTCGAGTATATGACGCATGCGATCAATGGTCTGTCTGAGAACGACTTTATCTGTGCAGCCAAAATCGATTGGTTGTTCAAAATTTGAATTCAAAACGTCCTACAACAAAGAAACAAGCTATTCAGTCAGTCGTAGGTCAAGTAATTGCGACTTACGGCAGGCATTATGAGATTGAAACACTTGGCGGCTCCTTGCTTACTTGCGTCATGCGCGGCAAAAAAGGCGGTGTGGCATGTGGTGATCGCGTCGAGATAATGCCGACTACCTCGGGGCAGGGCGTTATCGAAACAATCCTGCCGCGTACGAGCCTACTTTACCGCAGCGATGCCTTTCGGCAGAAATTGATTGCCGCCAATGTTACTCAGCTCATCATTGTTGTTGCTGCCGAGCCAAGCTTCAGCGAAGAATTGATCGATCGTTGCTTGGTTGCCGCAGAAGATCAGCATATTCAGGCGCTGATTCTGCTGAACAAAGCAGATTTGCTAGAGCAGTCGCGCGCAGCAGCACATGTATTGTCATTTTATCAGTCGTTGGGTTACCCTTTGTTAACACTCAGCGCCGCCCAAAACATCGAACCACTCAAACCCTATCTGCGAGACCATCGTAGCGTGCTGACCGGTCAGTCTGGTATGGGCAAATCGACCATCATCAATGCATTGATTCCTGATGCGCGACGCGCCACTATGGAGATTTCCACCGCACTCGACAGTGGGCGGCATACTACTACCCATGCCCGGCTTTATCACCTTGACTCGACGAGCAGCATTATAGACTCACCTGGCTTACAGGAATTTGGCCTCCACCATGTCGATGAAAATGCATTGGCATGGGGATTCGTGGAATTTCGACCCTACCTGGGGAAGTGTCGTTTCAGTAATTGCCGGCATATCACCGAACCAGGCTGTGCACTGCTGATAGCCTTAAATGATGGGAAAATCATTGAACGGCGTCTGGCTGTCTACCACAAACTGAGAACATCGCGCGCTCCTGATTATAAATGAATGCTGGTCGCTTATCGGCAATCCAGTATTTCATATCATGATGCGATAAGGAAGACTCGTTACTTACAAATAGAAGGTCTTGTAACGAAATTGGTAATCAAGACTCTCTTAACGGCACACGCGCTACCGTGGTTCGAGCCCTAATATTGGAATTAGAGTGCTTTCTATCCAACGTAATGCACCGAGCTGGATGAAGACTCAAATCAGTTCTGCATCATTAAGCCGGCCGTTACTTCATAGTGATCCATGTTACTACGACCTTTACTGGATGGGAGTGTGCTCATCTTCAGCACAGGTTCTTTCATGCTCAATTTGGCGCTCAAGAAGGCAGCTTACTTCTGGCTACCGCCATTTCATGAGGGTAAAGGACAACCCTCAAAGGCCGAAACAGTCGCGAGGGTAATATGGGCTATTCAGTTTATCGTTTTGATAGGGGCTGCGATCGGATGCTTGTTTATCGCTCGACTGAGAAATCGTGAAACAACCTTGCTTTGGCTTGCTATCATGGGTTATACCGCTGTTCATATGTTGTTCTACGTGATTTTTCGCTACCGAGAACCAATCATGCCTTTGGTTTGTGTACTTGCGGCATTAACATTTGAGTCTTTAGTCCACTATTGGCAGTTGCAGCGCATAGGTGCAAATAAGTAACTTGCTACGATCAAAGCTATTTGAGTTTCCGAAATGTGCTCTTTAACTTTGCGATTTTGCCAACAACGATTGATAGATCGCTCGATAAGCCATAGCGCTGGTTCTCCAGCTAAAATCTTTGCGCATACCATTCTTCTGCAATTGCTGCCAAATGGCTTTATCGTGGTAAGCCGTTACCACGCGCTGTATTCCTTCAAGGAAAGCCTCCGCAGTCATGTCGTGAAATTGGAAACCGCTAGCGGTGCCGTCAGCCAAGGTTGATGCGGTACAATCCACCACCGTATCGATCAAACCCCCTGTGGCATGCACCAGCGGAGGTGTGCCATAGTGCTGACTGTACATCTGATTCAGGCCACAAGGTTCAAATCGTGACGGCATCAGAAAGCAATCAGCGCCTGCTTCGATTAAATGCGATAACCCTTCATCAAAACCGATGTGTACCGCCACCTGGCCAGGATAGTTTTTCGCCAATTGTGCCAGATCCTCTTCCAAGACGGCATCGCCGTTTCCCAACACCACCAGTTGAGAGGGGATTTGCGCGAGCTGCGGCGCAGCTTCGAGTATCAGGTCATAACCCTTTTGTTCACTGAATCGACTGATGGCCGCGAACAATAACCTGTCCTTATCGCTCGTGAGCCCCATTTTTTGCTGAAGTGCAAGTTTATTGCTTATTTTTGCGGAAAGGTTCTGAGTGGAATAATTCTTACTCAGATAAGGATCGGTGGCAGGATCCCATTCCACCGTATCGATGCCGTTGACAATACCACTGATATCTTGGCGACGGGTAGCCAGCAGTCCCTGCAAACCGAATCCCAGCGGTGCCTGCTGGATTTCTCTGGCATAGCTTGGGCTGACCGTGGTGATGTGGTTGGCGTAGAAGATACCCGCTTTTATGAATGATAAATTGCCATAGTATTCTACTCCATTCACATCGAAGCTTCGCGCGGGTAATCCAAGCTGGGCGACCATGCTGGGTGGAAAACAGCCTTGAAAGGCAAGATTATGAATGGTCATGAGGGACGCAGCTTTTTTTCCGGAATGAAAATGCAGATAAGCTGGTGCTATCCCACTTTGCCAGTCATTGCAATGCACGATAGCCGGTTGCCAAGTTAGCGGACTGGTATCGCATGCCAAAATAGCCGCGATCTTAGAGAGCAAGCCGAAACGTACGGCATTATCTGGCCAGTCGTTGCCGGCAGTATCCAGATAAGGACCGCCTTCCCGCTGGTACAGTGCGGGGCAATCGATGATATAAACAGGTAAACTAGTTGCCGAGCGGCCGTTGCCTGTCCGCAGTTTGGCTGACAAGAGTGTAGCTGAGGGAAAATGGGAAAGATCGTCAAATATCGCTACTTTTCGCTTGTACTTGAGTCCAGCGAGAACGGAAGGATAACCCGGTAATAATAACCGGATATCTACGCTCAGTTCTCGCAAAGCAACGGGAAGCGCAGCGCTGACATCGCCCAATCCGCCGGTTTTGCATAAGGGATAAACCTCTGGTGTGACGAACAATACTTTGATCGCGTTATGAGAAGTAGAGGAGGGCATCGTCTTGAAAAGCTAGGCTGTCATTTCGGTTATCAGGTTATTTTTGGTTCGACTTGAAATAAGCCATTAAGCCATTGGTCGAAGCATCATGGGAGGTGATCTTTTGTTCCTCCGCGAGTTCATTTAGGATGCGACCTGCAAGCTGCTTGCCGAGTTCCACGCCCCATTGATCGAAAGGGTTGATATTCCAGATGACACTTTGCACGAAAACCTTATGCTCATAAAGTGCGATCAATGTACCGAGTGTTGCGGGGTCAAGTTTCTTGAATAGAATGGATGTCGTGGCACGATTGCCCGGAAAAATTCGGTGTGGCAATAATTTTTCCAATTTTGCTGGCGATATGTCTTGTGTGGTGAGCTCTGCTCGAACCTCATCAGCGTTTTTGCCGCGCATGAGTGCTTCGGTTTGTGCAAAAAAATTGGCTAGCAATAAATGGTGGTGCTGACCGATGACATGATGACTCTGACAGGGCGCCAGGAAATCTGCTGTCACGATGGGCGTACCCTGATGAAGCAATTGATAAAAGGCATGCTGACCGTTTGTGCCGGGCTCTCCCCATACCACCGTACCGGTATCGTAATCGACTTCTTCTCCGTCACGCGTAATGCGCTTGCCATTGCTCTCCATTTCCAATTGTTGTAAATAGGCAGGAAAACGGTGCAGGTGTTGATCATAGGGCAATACGGCATGGCTGCCGGCCCGAAAAAAATTGATCTGCCAGATGCCAATCAAGCCGAGGATCACAGGTAGATTCTTTTCCAGCGGGGCTGATAGGAAATGCTGATCCATTGCTCTGGCACCAGCCAGCAACGCGTAAAAATTTTCCATGCCGATCGCCAATGCGATGGGTAGTCCGATAGCCGACCACAAAGAATAGCGTCCACCTACCCAGTCCCAGAACTCGAACATATTAGAGGGATCAATGCCGAATGTTTGCACCGCTTCGCGATTGGTAGACACTGCCACGAAATGACTGGCGATATCGTTCTCCGTACCTCCTTGTGCTAGAAACCATTCGCGTGCTGAATGCGCATTGGCGAGTGTCTCCTGGGTAGTGAACGTTTTAGAAGCGATGATGAAAAGTGTCGTTGCTGGGTTGAGCGGCTTCAGTGTTTCAGCCAGATGGGCGCCATCCACATTCGAAACAAAATGCGGCGTCAGATGCGCTACAGCATAGGGTTTGAGCGCTTCGGTTACCATCATCGGTCCGAGGTCGGAACCACCGATGCCGATATTGACAATATCCGTAAAGTGAAGCCCGGTATATCCTTTCTGTTCTCCGCGATGTACTGCAGTCGTGAAATGTTCCATTTGCTGGAGAACACGTTTCACCTCAGGTAAGACGTCTACGCCATCTAGCCAAACGGGTTGATCGGCGCGTAAGGCGATATGTAATGCAGCCCTTTGTTCGGTCGAATTGATTTTGTCTCCCTCGAATAAGCGCGTGATCCAGCTAGCCAAGCCTTGCTGCCGTGCAAGCGCCAGTAGCAGGCGCATGGTTTCTGTTGTCACGGGCTGTTTGCTGTAGTCCAGCAAGATATCGTTGAAGGTTACAGAAAATTTCTCGAATCGTTGTGGGTCGTTGGCGAACAACGTGCGCAGGTGTTGCTGTGCGATAAGTGGCTGATGCACCTGCAGCGCTTGCCAGGCAGGGGATTGTGTCAGTGTAGACATGCTGTACTGTAAGGGTTAATCCTGAAGAATTTATTTATAAGATGGATAGAAATGGGAGAAACAATGGATCAAAGTCGCTCAAAAATGGCGGCAATCCCTTGTCCGCCGCCAATGCACAATGTCACTAAAGCATAGCGTCCGTTGGTACGATGCAATTCATGGATTGCCTTGACTGCCAGAATGCAGCCAGTTGCGCCGATCGGGTGTCCGAAAGCCACTGCACCCCCATTAGGGTTTGTTTTGATGGGGTCAAAATCGAGTTCATGTGCAACTGCACAGGCTTGTACAGCAAAAGCTTCATTGGATTCGATCACATCCATGTCGGCAAGCGCCAGTCCTGCGCGATGCAATGCCTGTCGTACGGCCGCAACTGGGCCGATCCCCATGAATTGAGGATCGACGCCGGCATGACCATAGGCTACCAATCTTGCCAGTGGATTCTGATTCGTTTGCTCCGCTGTTTTTGCATCCATAAGTACCATGGCAGCAGCGCCATCGTTAATTCCCGATGCATTGCCTGCGGTCACAGACCCGTCTGTCTGGAATACAGCCGGCAATCTCGCTAATTGATCTAAACTTATCTCATCACGGGGATGCTCGTCGGTATCAAACAGTGTTATACCTTGACGCGTAGAGATTTCAATCGGCAGTATTTGCGATTTGAAATAACCTCTCCTGATCGCATGCACTGCCCGCCGATGACTTTCCATGGCATAACGATCCTGTTCTTCGCGGCTGATACGCCATTTTTTAGCGATATTCTCTGCTGTCACGCCCATGTGAATTTGATCGAACGGATCGGTCAATGCGCCAACCATCATATCGACTGCTTGACTATCTTTCATGCGTTGTCCCCAGCGTAGTGCTGGTAAAAGATAACCCGCCCGGCTCATGGACTCAGTGCCGCCTGCTACGGCAATACGCGTATCACCCAGCATAATGGATTGTGCTGCCGATAGAATTGCCTGTAAGCCGCTGCCGCAAACCCGATTCAGCGTCAAAGCAGCCCCTGATTGCGGTAAACCCGCTTCCAAACCCGCTACACGGGCAAGATACATGTCACGCGCTTCGGTGTGAATCACGTGGCCCACGACCACATGACCCACCTCAAGAGGCTCAACGTTTGCACGAATAACAGCTTCGCGCATGACCTTTGCTGCGAGTGTGGCAGGTGGGATATCCTTGAGTGAACCACCGAAATCACCGATTGCGGTACGGATACCGCTGAGTATGACTACGCCCGATGATGGCACGGAAGATACCTCAACAGACAAGGTGGCTATTAAAGTACATAGCGGGCCAAATCCTCGCTTTGCGAAAGATCCTTGAGGCGCGCGTCTACATACACAGCATCGATAACAATCGATTCACCACTACGCTTGGTCGCATTGAAAGAAATTTCCTCCAATAGCTTTTCCATAACGGTATGCAATCTTCTTGCGCCGATATTCTCCGTTTTTTCGTTGACTGAGTAGGCAATTTCCGCCAATCGCTTGATGGCATCCTCGGAGAAGCTCAATTCGATTCCCTCGGTTTTCAGGAGTGCTTGGTACTGGCGGGTCAGACAAGCGTCGGTATTGGTGAGGATTTGTTCAAAATCGCTTGCGGTCAGGCTACCCAATTCCACCCGAATCGGAAAACGTCCCTGTAACTCGGGAATCAAGTCGGAGGGTTTGGCCAGATGAAAAGCGCCGCTGGCAATGAATAAAATATGGTCAGTCTTGATCATGCCATACTTGGTTGAAATGGTCGTACCCTCGACCAGCGGTAACAAATCGCGCTGTACACCTTGTCGGGAAACATCCGCACCGGATGTTTCGGAACGGCTGGTGATTTTATCGATTTCATCGAGAAATACGATGCCGTTTTGCTCGACATTCTGCACGGCACGCAGCTTTAACTCCTCATCATTGATCAATCGACTGGCTTCTTCCTCAATCAGGAGTTTTTTCGCTTCTCGTATTGAGAGTTTGCGCGTTTTCTTTTTACCTGTACCCATCGATTGGAACATGCCTTGGATTTGTGAAGTGAGCTCTTCCATACCCGGTGGTGCAAAGATTTCCATATTGGCTTGGGGAGTAGCGATTTCAATTTCAATCTCTTTGTCATCCAGATCGCCCTCACGCAATTTTTTGCGGAATTTTTGCCGGGTGGCATTGCTTTCTTCGTTTTCTGCACGAAAATCCAGGTCGCGCGCAGGCGGCAGCAATACATCGAGAATCCGTTCTTCTGCACGATCTTCTGCAAGCGGGCGCATTTTCCGGATTTCCCGTTCACGTCCCTGCTTAATAGCGGATTCCACCAAATCGCGAATGATCGAATCGACATCGCGTCCTACATAGCCGACCTCAGTAAACTTGGTTGCTTCTATCTTGATAAAGGGTGCATCAGCAAGTTTGGCGAGTCGACGCGCAATTTCTGTTTTACCTACGCCAGTGGGACCGATCATTAGAATATTTTTGGGCGTAATTTCCTGCCTTAAGGGCTCGGCCACTTGCTGCCTGCGCCAACGATTTCTCAGCGCAATCGACACAGCGCGTTTAGCGCTGACTTGACCGATGATGTGTTTATCGAGTTCATGAACAATTTCCTGGGGAGTCATTTGTGACATGGTTATAATTTCTCGGAAGTGAGTCAAATTAATCAAGCGACTCTATGACATGAGCCTGATTGGTGTAAATGCAGATATCACCTGCAATAGTGAGTGCTTTGGAAACAATTTCTTTGGCGGACAAATCGGTATTCTCGAGCAGCGCCCGGGCAGCCGCCTGAGCATAAGCGCCGCCACTGCCTATCGCGGCCAAACTTTGCTCGGGTTCGATCACATCCCCCGCGCCTGTAATAATCAACGTTGCTTCAACATCAGCCACTACCAGCATCGCTTCGAGACGCCGCAAAATGCGGTCGGTACGCCAATCCTTAGCCAGCTCGACTGCTGAGCGCATCAGGTGACCCTGATGCTTTTCCAGTTTACCTTCAAAACGTTCAAACAATGTAAATGCATCGGCTGTTCCACCAGCAAAGCCTGCCAAAATCTTGCCATGGTAAAGTCTACGCACCTTACGCGCGCTTGCTTTGGCAACAACAGCGCCAAGTGTTACCTGCCCATCGCCACCCAATGCAACTTGTTTGCCACGCCGTACGGATACTATGGTGGTCATATCAGGAGATCATCTCTATCAAAAAAGGAACAATTATAACGCGGTGGTTCAAGAACGGTACGCAATTGAAACTGGAAAGTGTAGAAAACAATTAATCAACTGGAGGATTCTTGAATGCGACACTGGTTAGAAACTGATGGTTTTAGGCTACGGCGCATACCGCTGCTTCATCCATGACGCGATTGCGTGATACCCACTTTGTGGTTGTATGGCTTTTGCTAACCTGGCTAGGTTGTATTGATTTCTGTTAAAACAACCTGACAAATAAAAAACGCTGTTATATACTGATAATTATGAAATACTCTTCTGCCAGAAGCTGAAAAATGCAGTATTGGTATCGTTTTCGAATTTCATGATTTTGCTGGCCGACGAGATTCACAGAAATAGCTATAATCAAATTTTTACTAAAGAAAAAAGGAGTGGAAAAATGAACAAACTAATCATTTCATTGTTTGTTTCTATACTGGCAATAGGCTCGACATCAACATTTGCAAGTGGTAATGCATCATCCTCTTTGACGCCTATTAGAGCACAAGATATTTTGAATATGATGGCTTGCAAAGATAAAAAACCAGAAGAACAAATTAAAGACAGAACCGATGGAACTAAAGTCAAATGTGCAGATGTGATGAAAAAAGTGGCTAGTTCTCAGGCTAATGGCTCCGCCTCCGGTGGTGGATACTAAGCATAAATGGTTTGATTTTGCTTGAGTCAGTAGCCGACTGATTATTTTGGCCAATCTAATTTTTTTGTTATATTCCCAAAAATAAAATGAAATTGCGTTGCTTAGGAATCGTTAATTAATAAGTGTAACAATCAACCGACGATTGGACGTGGATCAATCCTGTAGTTCCATTCACCATGGAACATATTTCGGGTGAGATGA
>NZ_QAOO01000020.1 GCF_003051105.1 Nitrosomonas nitrosa
TATTTGCGCACTGGAAAAGGGGAATACAAGGTTCATTTGTTTAATGGGAGCCGGATGAAGCGAGAGCTTCACGTCCGGTTCTAAGAGCGGCTGAGGGGGAAGTTCTCTCGGCCGACTCACCGGTGGTCTGGTCTCGCCCGTGCTGGCCAACATCTATCTGCACTACGTACTTGATATATGGTTTGAAAAGCGCTTTGCCAGAAGCTGTAGAGGACGGGCAAAACTGATACGTTACGCGGACGACTTCGTGGCCTGTTTTACCCATGAAGAAGATGCCAAGCGATTTTCAGCAGCGCTGATCGAACGACTGGCAGAATTTGCGCTAGAAGTAGAGCCGAGCAAAACCGCGCTGTTGCGATTTGGCAGCTATGCCAAGCGGCAATGCGCAAAACTAGGCTTGAGTCGCCCGCCCTCGTTCGATTTCTTGGGTTTCACGCACTACGTCACATGGAGTCGCAGCAAGCGCTTCATGGTGGGGCGGAAAACACAGGGAAGCCGAATCAACAAAAAGCTGAAAGAGGTGGGCGTAAGACTAGCAAAGCTGCGCACAAGCGGTGGACACGCCATGATGGATTATACGAAACGGCACTTGCAGGGACATATTGCGTACTTTGGAGTCAGCGGCAACAGCCGCAGCCTGAAAACATATATCTACCGCGTGAGTCGAGTTCTGTTCAAGTGGCTCAATCGACGCAGTCAGTGTAAGAGTGTGATTGGGCGCGCTTTGGTGAGGTGCTCAAAACATGGCTACCGCCGGTACGTATCAAGCACAACTTATATCCTCACCATTGTGGATGACTCAAGCTGGGAGCCGGATGGTGTAACGCTCCAAGTCCGGTTCTGCGAGGGCGGCAAGTGTGAGGCATGCCGCTACTCTCCAATAAAGAATTGTTGTTCTTGCGCAGAATAGCCCCTCTTATCGTCGGATCACTCAATAAAACCATCCGATTTCTCTCGCGGGCTGCTTGTTTTATGAGCGGCAATAATCGCGAAACAAGTTCTCAATTGACAACTTTTCACGATTTCAATACATTCCATGAGAACAGCAAGCATTTCCAACTTATCGAAGACATTATGCGCGCAGTTTTTCTCGATTTCGGTTCAGTTACACGAGGCGACATGGACTGTACGGCATTGGAAGAAGCCATCTCGCCCTGGCAGTTTTTTGATGACACCACACCCGAGCAAGTCCCGGAGCGGATCAAGGATGCAGAGATCATCGTCATCAACAAAGCACTGCTGGACCGCGCGACATTAGCCTATGCACATCGTTTGAAGCTGATTTGTATTGCCGCCACAGGTTATAACAACGTCGATCTTGTCGCAGCGGCTGAGCGCAATATCCCGGTGTGCAATGTGCGCGGCTACGCCACGCCTTCCGTCGCTCAGCATGTTTTCATGCTGATGCTCAATTTAACGTGCCGCTTTGTGGAATATCGGCAACTGGTCAAGCAAGGGGGTTGGCAAAAAAGCGTACATTTCTGTCCGCTCGATTTCGGTATCGAAGAATTATCGGGCAAAACACTCGGCATCATCGGCTATGGCGAATTGGGTCAAGCAGTCGCTCATATAGCACGAGCGTTCGGTATGCGCTTATTGATAGCCGACCACAAGGATAAACCTCCTCGTCCTGGCCGGACTGCCTTCGATCAAGTGCTCAGTCAGGCCGATTTCATTACCCTGCATTGCCCACTGTCAGAAGAAACGCACAATCTGATCAGCCAAAGAGAATTCGCATTGATGAAGCCTTCGGCTTATCTGATCAATACGGCACGTGGCGGACTGGTCAATGAAGACGATCTGCTGCATAGCCTGTCATCCGGACGTATTGCGGGTGCAGCCACCGATGTTTTGCAGAAAGAACCGCCTGTCGAGGGTAATCCATTGTTGAACTATCCACGGTCGAATCTCATTATCACACCCCATACTGCTTGGGCAAGCAGAGATTCTAGACAACGGCTACTCGATCTGATTGCAGAGAATATCCGGCATTTTTTACAAAACAAGCCGTTTAACCAGATCATGGATGCCATCAATCCACACGATGCGGCCAATTAAACACAAGGCTTACGGATATTCAAAAACCATATGGTGACAGGAGTCTGACGATTACCTTAATTCCTGCCGATCATCCCTTTGCCGTCATGGCTGCGCTATTCGCGATTGCCTCGCTTGCTATTCTCGCGGAGAAAACCCGTATTGGTGCGCAGCTTACTGGAGCGGTTATCGCGATTCTTGGCGCCATCGTTGCTGCAAACTTGAAAATTATTCCGCATGCGTCCACCAGCTACGACTTCGTTTTCGAATATTTTGTGCCTGTATTGATTCCACTGTTTTTGTTCAAGGCAGATCTCAGGCGGATGTTCTTTGAAACGACCCGCATGAGCATGGCGTTTTTGCTCGCCTGCACAGGGACGGTCGTGGGTGCGATCACAGCTGTATTCTTGCTCGATTTGTCTTCACTCGGCACAGGCGTAACCATCGACACTGCACAACGGGAAGCCGCGATCGCCGGGCTGTTCACCGCGACTTACATCGGGGGATCGGTCAATTACGCAGCGCTTGGAGAAATCACCCAGCTGCGTGAAGATGCTTCATTCTTCTCAGCAGCGACAGCGACCGATAATCTATTCAGCGCGCTCTATCTTGCGCTATTAGCCATGCTACCAGCGTGGCGTTGGCTTGCACGGCGCTACCTTGCCCGTGATCATACTGCAGCAAGCCACGATCACGCACCGGAGCGTATCATGCTGCCGGCATTGGCGCTATCCCTGACACTAGCCCTGTTGATCGTCGCCATTGCGGATATGCTGACTAGCTGGCTTGCCAACCCCAATTGGCGCTATGTGATGATCACGCTTTTGGCAATCGTTCCAGCCACGCTGTTTCCTCGGCAGATGGCTCGTCTTCACGGTGGTTTCGAACTGGGTATTTTGTTGTCTTTCGTATTTTTTGCAACGATTGCGGCTGGAGCCAATATCCTGGCCATGATCCAAATTGCTCCGCTCTTGATTTTACTGGTCATCATTCTGCTAAGCGTGCATGCGCTGATCACTTTCGGTCTGGGTTTGCTCTTTAGATTCTCGCTGCCAGAGCTGATTATCGCTTCCAATGCAGCGGTGCTAGGCGCCACCACAGCTCCGGCATTAGCTGCCGCTAAGGGTTGGCACGAGCTCATTACACCCGGCATTCTGGTGGGTGTATTTGGCTATGCCTTGGGAACCGTTGCTGGCACAGCCGTGTTCCAGTTTTGGAGTGGATTGGTACATTGATGTTGATCCCAGACCAAGATTCATAGAATCGATCAAGATTAGAGGCGCTCATCTAATAGAGGGATACGACCGTGTTATCGGCTAATAATCCACTAGGCTGTGGACAGAGCCGCTCTTTTCCCCACATCTTTTTATAAGCAAATTGCGGGCGTTGCTGCCATGATGAAAAAGAAGTCTGCTTCCTCTCGGCTCTACTAGCTAGCTCATGAACCTCATTAAAATGCTTGCAGATATGCTGATATAGCCTCTTTCGGCTTCCAAAAGCATAATGGATACCATCCGGGCTCATCCAGGCGGGATCTTGCTCACACAACACATAATGCTTTCGCGCTGCCAGTTCGATCAGGCCCTGATGCACAGCGTGTGCGCATTCGATAACCTCCCTCCTGGAAAGCTGACAAAACGGATAAAACACATTCCGGAAAAATTGATAGCGCCATTCGGACAGGGATTCAATCGAAGTGATCGGTAAATTGGTGACTACGATAGAAGCTGATTGCCGTTGCAGTTGGTCAATGCACCAAGTTATCCATTGCAAGATTTGAGCAGGCTGATATCCGTAAAGGATATCGTTCCCGATATCGGTCAATAAAGCATATGTCGGTCGGGCGCACCACGAATCGAGTTGCGACCATAAACCGCTCTCGATAATGCCCGGTAATTCGCGTATCAGTACCTGGCTACTCTGACCGTAGGAGCGGCCGTGCCCTACAGCTGCCAACACTTCGCTTGGCCCTCCGCAGCAATGTTGTATTTGCTGAATAGCCAAAGGTAAAGACAATGTCAAATTGCTCGCACCCAGCAAAACAATCCGATTGGCAAGCATTGATGACCGAGTCGCCCGCTTGGATCGATCATCCTCCTGCTCCGTTTCAACGCTAGTCATGTGTCCCATTATTTTATGGTGGCTCAATGCAGTAACTACTCTTTCAGTTTTTTCCGCTCGTCCGCTGGTTGAACTATGACGGAATTTTTAAATTCAATTGCTTACCCGAAGGTACAACCCGCGCAAATCAAATTCGAAGAAATATCTCTACCATTATGTCAAAATTTAGCCATCGACAAAAAAATTCACAAACTTCATGAACAACTACGTACAACGTTTTTTACTGGAAGATTTGGATATCCGCGGTGCAATCGTGCATGTGGATAGTGTATGGCAGCAAATGCTGCAAGATCGGGATTACCCCGTGCCTGTCATGAAAATCCTGGGAGAAATGTGTGCCACTACGCTGCTGCTAAGCTACAACCTCAAGCAGCTAGGAAGGCTAACGGTGCAACTGAAAGGCAATGGCCCCGTCTCCATGCTGGTTATCGATTGCAATGAAAGCCTTGATTTGCGTGGTATGGCAAAATATTCCCATTCCATCACACCTCAACCTGTACCTGATTTATTGGGGCATGGTCAACTGGTGTTGACTTTGGACAGGCAGTCGATGCAAGAAACCTATCAAAGCATTGTGCCGCTTGATGGTGATTCGATAGCTGAAATTTTTCAGCACTATTTCAGACAATCTGAGCAACTGCCTTCTCGTTTATTCTTAACCACTTCAGCCGAGGCTATTTTCGGTATTTTGTTACAAAAGCTGCCCACGATGGATCAACGCGATCCCGATGACTGGACACGCATCGAAGCCCTCGCAGCAACCGTACAAGATCAAACCATGGTTGGTCTGCCAGCCGAGGCAATCCTGACACGCCTGTTTGTTGAAGAAACAATCCGCATTTTTGAGCCACAGGTTGTTAGCTATGGCTGTCATAAGGACACGGCCAAGGTGCTCGATATGCTGCAATCGCTGGGTCGTGCGGAAGTCAATGCAATCTTGAAGGAATTTGGCGAAGTGATTGTGCATGACGATATTTGCAATCACGAGTACCGCTTCGATGCGCTCGCAATTGAAGCGATCTTTGGTGAAGCCGGACCCATGGTGCATTGATATTTTGCGCTATGAACGTGTTATGTTGGGGCAAAGCGATCACTAGGAAGGGCTGTCCGAGACTGATCCACTGCGTACGAGCCTCCTACGTAGGTTCATCAATCTCAATCAATCACACCATTTGGATCTCAAAATTTTGCATTGTTGGGTAGAACGCAGGAAGGTCGGGGAAAAGTTACGTGCGAATTGTTGTAATGCCGTTTCACAATTTTTTAATGCCATGTTCTCTGCCTGCTCAATATCAGCCGCCCGCGCCAATCCAAGTATGCCAGTTAGGCTATGGCCTTCAAACTTTCTACAGTATTGGTAAGCACAGTTATATTTCGGGATATAGCCAGGCACCCATTGGCAACATTCACCCCAACCTTCTCTGGGCGGCCGAAGCGTATCGTCTCGCGTGACCGCCAAAGCGGAGGCCTTCCACTCTAGATTCGGTTCGTTGACATGAGTGTGCCCCTCTCCAGCCATTTCGCCGTGTTGTGCGATATGGTTGATCACGATACTCGGTTGAGCATACTGAGCATCACAAAGTCTGGATTCAAACTCAGCGCGTGATTTTTTTTGATTTGTTGCACAACCTGACAAGGTCATTACGATAACTGTCATTAGTACGAATATTTGTTTCATTATTAATCCTAAATAGTGGGTACGGCTTCCCGCCAGGTACCACGGCCAGCACGTTTGGCTTCATACATAGCCATATCGGCATAACGGCTCAGTTCACTGAAGCTGCGTCCATGACGAGGATAGTACGCTAACCCCACGCTTGCCGATAGGCAGTGGCTGCGATCTCCCAATCTAACAGGCTGGCGTGTCACCTCCATCAAGCGGTCAATGACGGCCGAAACAATATCTGTATTGGCCGGGGGTGCAAGAAGTACGATAAATTCATCTCCACCGATTCGTGCCACGATATCTTCTTGCCGAACACAAGATTGCATCCGTTGCGCCAGAATGCGCAACACTTCATCGCCTTCAGCATGCCCCCATTGATCGTTAACAGGCTTAAATTTATCCAAATCTACTGTCAACAAGCTGAATCCTCGCCCTGCCTCACTTTCGGCGTACTGCTTAAATCGCTGCTCAAGTGCCCGACGATTAGGCAATTGGGTCAATTCATCAATAAAAGCAGCTTTGCTAGCATGACGCAGACTTTTGATACGCCTTGCCAGTGCCAACGAGAAAATCAAACTTTCTAATGTGGCGGATACTGGCATGGCAAACTCAGTCAATGGACTCGGCATCAATAGACCACAAACCCGCAACAGGAAAATAACGACACCCGCCAACACGATGCCATAAGCTGCCAGAAAATAGCGTGCTCCCGCCATACCTTGCCGCCAACGGCGAATCGCAATATAGAGTACAAGCCCCACACCCGGTAATGACTGTGCCGTCAATAGCAGAGAGGGTAGTCCATGCGCACCCGCTAGACGCATTGTGATGATCATTAGGTAGCTCAACATAAAAATTTGCAAGATCCGGTGCGCGATAGGAAGATGAATGCGCGTGCGGAAAAAACTCATCACAAAGCCTGTCAGCGCCATCCCCCAAAGACTCGGTAAGATCACTCGCCCCATTGCTACCCAATGAGGCCAATCGCGCCACCACCATTGAGCAGCATGACCATAGAGATAAGCCAAGAAAATAGCCAATGCCAACGTCGTGGCGACATACCAACCATAAGCGGGATCGCGCAGACTCACCGCCAGGAAAAGGTTATATAAACACAAAGCCAAGAGCGCGCCATAGACACCTCCCAGCAATAATTCGCCCCATTGTTCATAGCGTTCCAGATCATGTTGATGCCACAATGCGACTGGGAAACTCACGCCACCGGGATCATAAGCACGAAGATAAACCGGCCCATGCGCCGGCAGCATAAAAGCGTATTGGCGCCACTCCCGCTCACGCCCTGCCGCAAACGGCACGCGCTCGCCGGAGGCTAATTCCTCGAATTCACCATGAATATTGCGGCGATATAGACGCAAATCATAAAGATTGAGTGGCTCAACTACCAGCCACCACGGCGCACTCCGCTCTGGCTCGGTTCTTTGGAAATCCAGACGCAACCAGTGCGCGTCAGAACCTAAACCAACCCCATTGAATCCGCTTGCAGGGGCAAATCGTTCCGGTTCAGCGATCATTTGACGCCAGAGCGTACGTGCTGCAATATCGGTTGCCGCTGCCATCCGATCATTGATGACTACGCCGCTCAGACTGCGTTCAACTTGGAGTTCTTCAGCGTAACTCGGCATGCTCATTAGGGATATCGCCAACACGTACAAGCAGAGCAAGCGCATCATGGCGTAAGATCTACATGCATAGTAACAAGACACCCTTTGCACTTCATACCATTTTACTCACACAAAAAATGCCTCGTTGTGATGTTCATTATATTTATCGTTATTGCTATCTAATCGATATCTGAAAATGTCTAATGCCAACATAAACAAGATGAAAGACTTAACAAGCAACCCATCAATGCATAGCCTTGGATACCTTCCTTATTCCCTTTTTAAAAATAGGGATTAATTTTGTTACTTTATCAGATATAGGCTTAAGCCAACAACGATCACTATGATGAGCTTGAAGAATGGAATATAGCTTAATTCTCGAATAACACTCGTGGAAGATGTATCAAGCAGCACTCATAGACTAAGCATTCTCACATCAACATGCTTTCTTAAGCAGCGTGATGGTTAAACAAATCGGCAGATCCGCTTTGCCTGCAATTCAAAATTGCGCTACCACAATTTTGTTACAATTGATAGATGAGCCAATCCTGCGGAATAGCATGAACCTGACACGCCCCAATACCTCTCATCTCTATTTGGAATGCTTCGTTTTGTTCGTGGGTTTACCTCTAGCGATTTATAGCGTTGAGGGCGCAAAACTGATCCACCTGACACTATGGATCATTTCTCTGAGCTGCTGCTTCTATCTCTTGAAGCAGCCCGGATTTGACAAATCACAACTCATCAATATGGAGGCGGTGACCTTATCTGCCCTAAGACCTATTTTGCTGCGCTTCATGCTGGTTGCTCCCGCCATTGTTGCTTTTACTTATTACTACCATCATGAACGGCTTTTTTCACTTGTTAATACACAACCTCTGGTCTGGCTCCTGATCATCCTACTTTATCCTATTCTCTCGGTTTATCCTCAGGAGCTGCTGTATCGCTTATATTTTTTTACGCGCTATCGCCCCATATTCCAACCGCCATGGTTGATGATTACCGTCAACTCATTATTGTTCGGCTACGCACATATCGTATTCAATAATTGGATTTCGGTCACATTTACTTTTGCAGGCGGAATTATGTTTGCCTATACCTACCATCGACATCGCTCGCTGCTGCTTGCTTCGATCGAGCATGCGCTATATGGCTGCTTTGTTTTTACCATAGGTCTTGGCTGGTTTTTCTATCATGCTGCAGAGCGGTAGACCCAAAACCCACACGTCAGGTTACATGACAGATAAATGAGGCTGGATCAATACATGGATCGGTTTTGGGTTGATACTGAATTCAAGCATGCTGCCCGCTACAATATCACGGTTGCGAAAATAATCGCCATCGACCTGCATTGGGTAGGATGGCGCATGTAACATAAGCGATATATTTTTTCCTGAATAATATTGCAGAGGGAGGTCGGCACGCTTGCGCCGGAGCATGTACCACGCTTTGATCATTTCATGATAGCGCTGCGCTCCGGGTAAAAAACCAACAACCAGTTCTTTTAGGGAGGGACTAGCAGAAGGTACGAGTTGTAAATTTCTAGCGTAAGCTGCGCTGTTTGCCACAATAATGTATCCTGATTGACTATCGACAACCACTTGACCATCGACTGAGATCGTGACGGTTGGATGATGCAATGAAGCCAGTGCGCTCAATCCACACCAGACATAAGTAAAATCGCTGATCGGCCCTTTTCGCCTACCAATTCGTTTGACCGTCAACGAGTCAAAACCCATCGATGCCATGATAAAAAATGGTTTCGCCCCTCGAATCCCATTACCGCTGATTACCCCATAAAATTGTTCTAAACATTGACTGCGCTCAAGCGCCTTGAGTAAATTCTCTGTATTTGCGCTCATACCATACGAATGGGCAAATAACGATTCATTCCCGCCAGGGACCACATAAAGGGGAAGTTTCGTTTCACTGAGCAAAGGAAGTAGTTTTCTGACTGTACCATCCCCCCCCACGACGACCAGCAAATCATAAGCGCTTATTTCACTTACGCTACGCATGTAGGCTTTCATCTTTTTTTCAGACTCGCTTACTTCAACGAGTTTACCGTGATGAACGAGAAATTCTCCTAATCTGTGAGCTAATGCCCGCGTGTTCCCTACACTAGAGATCGGATTGAAAATAATCAATATTTTCTCTGGTGTAGGAATATCGATAAACACGCTATTGCTTTGAAATAAAGAATTGTTTCTCACAGGGAAATCGGTTGGATGGGTCTACAAACCTTTATATACCTGGTATAAATTTGAATGACGGCATCCCTCAATTTTCGTATAGCTAAGCTAAAGAATGATGACACAACGCATCGCCTGCACGCGTTTTGTATCCACATCTCAATAATTCCATTGCAGCTGGAAACGCATGATATTCGCATCATTGACATGCTTGAGCGTTCTCACGTTGGTCCTTTCCATGTTTGCATAAGCAACCGTTAATTCAACTCCTGACCAGTACTTCCACTCGACGCCTACTTCTGTCTCGCGAACCTTACTAAAAGGCGCATTAACGCTGTCTTTTTCTGCACCATCGTATCTCTGCCATTTGACATAAGGAATCCATGTGCCCCAGCTACCATCGATTTTATACATGGCTTGCACATAACCACCATGGATATCGTCGGACTCTATCCGGCTTAGATCTGCACTCAGTTGAGGTGATTTACCCCAGTTCCATTCAGTTTGGAAACCAAAGGGCTGAGGATAAAGGACGGCATGCAAACCTACACGCGTATCTCGATGACCTTTACTATCAAAGGTAGGCTTATCCAAGATCCCAGCAGCCACATTGGTTGCTACGGTTGGCACAAAACGCCCTGTATAACCATAAAAGCCTGCTTCAAAAAACTGCCCATTGCTGAACTCGAATGGATAAGTCACCCTAGCGGCAAGATGCACGTTATCGTTTTTATCGCTCTGGTTGAGACCTTGTCCCGTATAGGCACCAAAGCCGATAACGCCATAATCGCCCGAGCCCTTCAAATCCTTTTTAAGGAATTCAAAGCGTTTTTGTACATGTTCTGGTGTCCAGTAAAAAAACACCCCGGTATCACGTTCGTTACGCACACCACTGGCTAAAGGATCCGCGCGTTCAAACGCGAGGCGATCTCGGCTAGATTGCAATAATTCAAAGCTGTTTGGAATTTTAGAAAGACCAGGCCGAATCCTAAATTCTTTCTTTTTATCGAAATAAATATCACCATACATATCCCGAACACCAACAGTCCCATTTGCAAATTCTGATTGCATATAGAGGCTTAAGTGGTCTGAAATATCACCCTGGAAAACTAAACGCGCACGACGAATAAAAAAATTAGTATCCTCTTCAATTGATCTATCCCCTGGAGATGACAAATTCTCTACATCTCCAGATAAACCGGCACTTTGGCGGAATTGGGTATATCCACCAATCTTGATTCGGTCATACCATTTCTTTTCTTCCTTTCCAGCCGAAGCTTTCTGTGGCGCTACTTGCTGGCTTTGCTCAGCCACCGTCTGTGTTGCTGTTGATTGCTCTGCAGCGGGCGCTCCACGCATCGCCGGTTCTTCTACTTTTTGGTTAACCCTGGAGACCGCTGGAACGTGAGTTTCTTCCTGAGAAGCTGAATTCTCAACTCTTTTTACCTGTTCGAACTCACCCAGCTTGACCCGATTCTTTCCTGGTGTGGTATAGACCTGATTTGTTTCCACATCCACATACAAAATTAACGTGGCGGCTGATAAAACCGGACTTCCAAGAGAAGCCATGCAAAGCGCAACATTACTCAGCAACTTGCCAATTCTTTTATCTTGATTTTTTCCAGATTTACTCATTTTTTTCTTCAATGAACAATAACTGGAAGGCAGGTTATTACAATCTTGTTACAGTTTTATTACAAGCAGATAAAAGCTGGTCTTTACTGTATCCACTACTGAATGCATCGGTCAATGCATTCCAGAAGAGCAACATGATTCAAGAAATGTCAAAGAATGCGATCAATGAAAATCACGATAGAGGCTGGCGAATTGAAAAATCTGTTGAATAAGCCACTACCTGCTTGCTTTAGCAGTGATTAACATCAAACAACGTAATAGCGACGGATCCAATATTTCTCAATTTCAACCACTAGAAAAAGCATTACGCCCAATGCAACGATCTTGGACCAAGCAGCGGCATCAATCGCAGCCGTCCCAAATAAGTGCTGCATTAAAGGATTGTAGGTAAATAAAAGCTGAATCATTATGAGCAAGACAATTGCAAATAGGGCGTATAAGTTTCCCATCAACCCTTTGTAAGATAGTGCGGATGCCAGCAAATAACGGCAATTGAATAAATACCAGATTTCTCCCATCACTAATGCATTTACCGCAACAGTCCGGCACACCTCAATACCGCTCCCCTGCGCCTGTTCCCATAGAAACAATCCCAGCACACCACCGGTCAGCAGCAAGGATACGAATGCTATACGCCATAGCATGAAACGTGACAAGATGGGTTCATTGGAACGATGTGGAGGACGCTGCATAATATCCGATTCAGCTCGCTCAAAAGCAAGCGACAAGGAAAGTGTGATCGCAGTCACCATATTGACCCACAGTATCTGCACAGGGGTAATCGGCAATGTCGCCATGCCAAGAAGAATAGCGATTACTAGCATACCGGCTTCTCCACAACTGGTAGGCATGATGTAGACGATAGTTTTTCTGATGTTATCGTAGACCGTCCGCCCTTCTTCCACTGCATGCGTAATCGTGGCGAAGTTATCATCGGTAATCACCATTTCCGAAGCTTCTTTGGCAACTTCGGTTCCTTTCTTCCCCATGGCTACACCGATATCAGCCCGCTTCAGAGCAGGCGCGTCGTTAACGCCATCACCAGTCATGGCAACGATTTCGCCGTTTGCTTGCAAAGCTTGCACCAATCTCAGCTTGTGTTCTGGACTGGATCGAGCAAAGATATCGGTGTGCAAAACAGTAGCGCGTAACTGCTCTTCATCCATCCGTTCTAAATCGACCCCATGTAATGCAGCCCGCCCATCTCCAATGCCAAGCTGCATACCAATCGCCAGAGCGGTTGCGATATGATCTCCCGTGATCATTTTGACGTTTATTCCGGCTGACCGACATTTCTGTACAGCTTCAATAGCTTCCTCTCGAGGAGGATCGATAATGCCGACTAATCCAAGTATCGTAAAACCGCTACGAACATGATCAAATGTCAGCTTCACTTGACCTTCTTCAGCGGATTTAACCGCAATGGCGAGTATTCGTTGCCCTGATGCCGCAGCCGCTTGCATTTGGCTGAGCCAGTAATGGTGACTCGATGGACGGTCACCACTTCTACACCGCTCCTGTGTGCAAATTGCCAGCACTTCTTCTGGTGCGCCTTTGAGAAAAATATACCCCTGCCCAGCCTTATCACGATGCAAGCTCGCCATAAAGCGATGTTCAGATGCAAAAGGAATGACATCGATACGCGGTAACCTTACATGTTCTGACAAAGTGTTCAACCTCGCCTTCATGGCGAGTGTTAGCAAAGCACCTTCTGTTGGGTCACCCTCAATAACCCATTGCCCTTCACGTTCATGTAATTGTGCATCATTACATAGCAATCCCACCCGAAAAAGATCATGTATCTCCGGGAATTCAGCTACTGAAATTTCCTGGCCATTCAGGCTGAATCCTCCGACTGGTGCATAGCCTGCGCCACTGATCTCCAGTCGATAATCGGCCATAATGATCTGCCTCACCGTCATTTCATTTCGTGTCAGGGTCCCCGTCTTATCGGTACAAATAACGGTGACTGCACCCAAAGCTTCCACGGCAGGCAGACGCCGGATAATGGTATGCCGCTTAGCCATCATCTGGACGCTCACCGCCAGCGTAATGGTCATGATCGCGGGCAATCCCTCAGGAATGGCCGCAACTGCTATACTGACTGCCGCTAGAAGCATTACATCCAAACGATAATGCCCAAGCAGCATGCCGTACACCAACATAGCGATAGCCAACACCATGATCACACCACTCAACCAGCGACCAAATACAGCCAATTGTCTCAGTAGGGGCGTCTCGATAGTATCCACGTGTTCGAGCAGTACACTGATACGTCCAATCTCGGTTCGGTCACTGGTCGCCACCACGATACCTGCCCCTTGTCCGTACACCACGAGCGTACTCGAATAAGCCATGCAAAAACGATCACCAATCGAGGCTTGTTCGGGAACAGGGGTAACCGCTTTTTCCACGGGGACAGATTCACCAGTCAAAGCGGCTTCTTCGATACGCAAATTTTTAACATTGAATAACCGTAGATCAGCCGGGACCTTATCGCCAGGTTGAAGTAACACGATGTCGCCTGGCACCAGATCCTCGGCAGGAATTTGCATGCGCTTGCCATCGCGCAGAACCATCGCATTGAGTGAGAGCATACGCCGGATGGCACTCAAGGCTTTTTCTGCTTTGCCTTCCTGTATGAATCCGATAAGAGCATTGATCACGACGACACCAATCACAACAGCGGTATCGACCCATTGACCAAGCACCGCCGTCACCATTGCGGCGGCCAGCAACACATAAATCAATACATTGTGGAATTGCAAAAAAAATCGCTTCCATGCGCTACGCTGCTGGGGTGGTCTCAAACGGTTAGGTCCGTATTGCAGCTGACGTTGTATTACATCCTTTTCTGAAAGACCATTCTGTTGGGATTGAAGATCAAGCAATACCTGTTCTACTGATTGGCTATGCCATGTACTGTTGCGAGGGGGTTCAAGTATGGCCAAGTATCGCTCCTTCATCATCCGCTTAATTTATAGCCTTAATTATGTTACCTTGTAGTAAAACGAAACATGGCCCAGTTTATTATAGGAGATCAGGATGAACCACATGCAGAACATCATCTTAGTTTGGTCACTCTTATCGTTTGCAAGTATTATTCAAGCCCATAACCAAGCACCTTTCGGCAATCAGATAAAAGGAGTTTCGAATTATAATCGGGCCACAACGCAAGTTGCCACTGGCGGCTCATTGGGTGAAAGCGGTGTACAGGAACTGGCTACGCAAGGTTTTAAGACAATCATCGATTTGCGTACTGAAGCCGAAGGTACCGATATTGAAAAACAGGCCGTCGAACAAGCGGGCATGCGCTACATCAATATCCCTGTCACAGCAAAAGGTATCGATGATGTCCAACTATCCGCTTTTATTGACACCATTGAACACGCCACCCCACCCATACTCGTGCATTGTGCATCGGGTAATCGTGCCGGTGCGATGTGGGCTGCTTATCGCTTGCACAAAGGGATTGCGCTCGACATCGCCTTGGAAGAGGGTCGCACAGCAGGAATGCAAATCGGCATGGAGGAAAAGATTAAAGAATCTTGCCGTGTAAATAATTTGTGCTGAAAATGGTTCAATCCCCTATTAAGCCTGATTGAACTTACACGATAACACACCACACCAGTCGTAATACATCAGGGGATTACTTAAAGCTGGATCAAAGTTCATGGATTCCTATTTACGCAACTTCTAATCTAATCAATCAGACCACTTCGATCTTGTTGAAGGTATTCTGCGCCATTCGTAACACATAGAAAAGCTCACTTTTGTCCCATGGGGTAAATCGTGGCAGCTGGAATACATCATCATGCCCTTTAGCCGCACCCCAGGCAGTGGATACAGCCGCTTCAAACCCTAACTGCTTGACCATTTCGACGTGATCTGCACAGTAATCCTTTCCCGGTTTGCCGTTTGGATAAGCAAACAAACGGACTGGCGCGCCAATAATTCCTTCTAGGGCTTCTTTACCATTGGCTATTTCAGTCAGCGCGATAGTATTGTTGACCTTTGACAGAATAGGATGAGTTACTGTATGCCCGCCAATCTCCATACCCGCATTATGTAACTGCCTGACTTGATCGGAAGTCATCATGAGATCATTCGGTAGATTTGCAGCAATACGTGTTCTAATTTCCTCAACCTGCAATTGCCTAACTTCGTGAGGCAGATATTTGAGAATTTCTATAATGTTAAAAAGTGCCTCTCGCCGCTGCGTCAAGGTAGAAATTATATGGGTGCCCAAATTGATCTCATCGAGAGCCAGCCGCTCCCCTTGCGCTTGGCGTACAGATTCAATTACTGTGTCATTCCACATTCTGCCTCCATCAAGAAAACCTGAAGCGATAAAAAAGGTTGCCGATACGTTATATTTCTGGAGAATGGGCAAGGCAATTTCTGCGTTATCCGCATAACCATCATCAAAAGTGATACTGACCGCGCGACTCGGCAATGTGCCTTGCCGCAGTCGCTTAATAGCCTCGTACAAAGGCAAGACATTGAAATTTTTAGTCAAATAACCAAGTTGCTTCTCAAAACTATTGACGTCCCCTCCTCCCACTAAGGGATCGGGATTAGGTAGAACGCGATGGTAAATAACAATAGATAATCTTGCATTTTTACCGGCAGGTGAAAACAGGGAAGACAATATTTTCATAGACTTACCTACGAACGTGTGTCATGAAAGATATTGATCAAGCAAAAAGGGTAAAGAGCGTTTACCACAGACGATAAAGACATGACTAAGTAGCATAATCGGTTTTCTAAGCCAGTCACTAACCATCCCGCAACCCGAACACCATAATGAACATGATCTGTATACTTTTCAATCCGTCTGCGCCAGCTTTCTTCGAATCGACGCTGTGGCAGCAGCTCAGCCATTTCGCAAAGTTTGTACTTGACCATTACCCCGCTTCCCAGAATAGGAAGTTAATCGATATGCAGGCTCATTGATCTGATTTTGAACGTTCATCGCTAATTCTCGCTGTAGAATACGCTGCGTTAAAACCAGCATGACGATTAAATGGTAAGGAAGATCAAAATACGCCAATCCCAGAAACGCTCCTCCGACCGCGTAACCCACCAAACTGACCTGAATCATAGCAGCAAGATCATAGGCCCATTTATGTTCTACAGATTTTTTGGTCAATTTCATAATTTTACTTGCAGTTCTCCAAGCAAGAAATCCTAGGATCAAAAAAACTACCAAACCCAAAAATCCCTGTTCACCCAGCATCTCGAAATAAATGCTATGTACATCATGATAATTTCCAGTGCCCTGCTCGACTAAGCCAGGAGTAAAACGCTCATAATTTTCCTTATGAAAAGATTCAAATCCACCCCCCGTTAGCGGTCGCGCCAGAGCCAATTGATAGGCAAATGTCCATGCTTGTATCCTGCCTTGCGCTGAAGCATCTTGTTCGTAATCGCTGATTGTCGACATGCGATCATGCCATTCTTGCGGCATAAACATGAAAATAAAAGGAATCATGAAAAGAATGACCATAAGCGGCACGAGCTTTTTACTACTTTTCATCCAAAGAAAGAAGCCAATAGCTGCGATCGCGAGTAACGCTCCACGTGACTGGGTACCTAAAATAGCGATAGGTATCAGCACCAAGGAAGCAATTAATCCAGCACGTACCCATTTGTGAGTCGCTTGAAGAAATAAATACCAAACAAGTGGCAGTATGATAACCAATGCCAAGCCAATTTCAGTATTGCCAGCAATAAAACTACCCTCTGGCCCTAACACGTGGTTTGCACCGCCAGAAACCAGTGTAAAGATGCCCCCTTTTACCCCAAAAAAACCAATTGAAGCGATGATAACCCATATCAGGCTTTCAAGTTTCTTCCTATCGCCCATCACCCACAAAGTAATAAAAATGAAAAGCTGGATTTTTATCACTTTATCCCATTGAGCCCATGAACTATCAGGTTGAAGGGAAAAAATCGTGGAAATCAGGAAACAAATATTCAGAACAATTAGCCAGCCGATGATAGGGTGCCAAAAAAACGTTAATTTCTTCCTGGAGACCACTAAAGAGATTAAAGTCACCACAGCAACTATGAGTGCAAAAGGAAAATTGTAGGCAAATCCCCACCCCAGCCTATGAGGATTCATATAGCCAATCCATGACCATAGAAGCACACCGATATGGGGATTAGCGAATACAAAAGGTAATACACCAAAAAATATGGTGGCAACCAGCAGATCTCTCACAGATTACCCCCCTTATTGATATCTCCTTCATAATCATATCGCCAAGCTGCTTTTCTCTTAACGAGGAAGGTATGTCGGGAACAAAAAAACATAAAGGATGCAGAAGGGTTTTTTATTCTAAAAACTCAGAATATTAATTAAAGTGGTAGTTTTATATCGGATCATTTTAGTGAGACTTTACGAACATTGATACTTGCATAGCTAAATAAACTAGCACCCTAATCGAAAAGTAATTTTAACCTTTACAATAACACAATAAGATAAACACTCTCGATGATCTGCATTAAGTTGATAATCCATGCAGTTAACTTGGTATTGTTCGCCCATTATAGCCATCAATAATCAATTTACGGTTATGTTTGTTTCTGAAGAGAAGTCATCTGATATTGAGTGGATAGGGAGCGTTGATCGGCTATCAATCCCGTAATCAATAAAAAGTAGAATAAGAAAGTAAGCCGCGGTTCATCGTTCCAGCTATTTAATATCCCAAGCATTAGTAAGGCAATAAACGAGGCGAATAGCGTAATACTGAAAGAATCACGTTGACGAGCATTAAACAGGCAGCGGATAAGCGTATAAATAATCAGTATCGTAAAACAAATCAGCCCAATCCAGCCTTGTTCAAACAAAATACTCAAATAAAGGTTTTCAATATGCCATGGCAAATGATGATTGGTCGAAAAAAACCAATGATGCATTCCATTTGAAAAATGGCCATTTTGTATCAAATTGCGACCTATTTCATCATATAAAGCTACATTATCAATATCTACCAGCGTTCCATGCCGATCGTTAAAAAGCGAAAGTTTTACCGGACGCTGAAACGGCATCCAAGAAGAAAGAAAATCTTTAGTATCAATCTGTAACTTGTACTGTGTCCACTCTCCACCAGGCTCACTAATCCGAAGTGGTTTTGTTACACAAGTATATGAATGAAGAAGCGATTTCTCGCATACTGTCATAGTCAGAGCAGCATTATCAGATTGACTGAGCAAGTCTATTGTCAGCGTGTATTTCTGCCCGGGCCTAACGTTTACTGATTGCTCGAGGTACGTCAGATCACCACTTCCAAGGCGCAGGATAGTATTGTTGTTTTCTGTGATAAAACGATACGTGGTGAAGCGCGAAGCTACTTCTGCACCCCAATAATATGCTGAAGGAAAGGTGCCCAGGCCGACGCCAAATAGTGCCGCATCACGAAGCTGAAAAATACGAATGGCCTCCTGCCAATGATCAGTGCGCTTGATCATATCTCTTTCGAATGCCGCCCAGCGGGATTGGCTATATCCACCCTGTGCTATTGGCCATGCAACAGCCAATGCGGCTATCGTTAACAGCGATATAGCCGATATATTCACCAGCCGTTGCGTCCTGCCTCGTAGCGAAAGCCACATAAATCCCAGCAATACGATAAATGTCACTACTGCAAACGCAATTTGTCCGCCACGCGAAAACGTGACCATGATGCTGTAAGCCCCCAAACCATATAAAACGATGGCAAACGCTGTTACCCACACCTTCCGCTGCAGCCACGCCCATAGCACTACAAACGGTAATGCGGCTGCCAGATAACTCTCGATATAGGCCCCGCCAACATGCATGCCATGGAAGGAACCCGTAATACGATAATCATTTTGGAAGTTAAAGAGTCCAGAAAAGGTAGCCCTTTCCCACAACACGTACCCTACCTCTAGGGTTAACCCTAACACCATCCCCCAAGTAAGTTTATGTACCGCACACGAAGGTTTAGACCAGGCATGCACTAATAACGGCATGAAGGCCAAAGAGAACAATAAGCCCTTGGCTACACGTAATCCGTTATAAGAACTGTAGTAGCTAGTAAATGCATTATGATCGAGTGGCGCCAATGGCCAGATGCCAAATCCTAAGCTGATGAGTGCCGATATGATAAATAACATCATTAGCATGCTCACGGGTAGGCCTAAAATCGACCAGATGGATTGGCCTGAATACAGGCGCAAATAACCCACACTGATGGTTGCTAACAGCAAAGTATCAAATTCCGTCCAAAATAAACGGCCACTCCAGGGCGATAAATCCAGCACGGGCAGTAAAGCGAGCACCCATACCAACCACAAATCCGGGCGCCACCAAAGCAGGACTACATAGCTCACTAACCATAGTAAAGTCCAGGTTGCTCCCAGTGGATGGGTAAAAGCCGCGAATCCTGCTATAACCAACGCAAGCAAACCGAATACGGTCAACCATAACGGCCGTCTAACGCACTGTTGATCTGAATGATTATGCTGGACGGTAAATGTTGCATAGCGATCAATCTGATGAATCGCTTCAGCTTGCGCTACTGATTTTGTAGCACTGACTTCATTTTCTATTTGGTTATTATCTGAGGCAGTATTGGCAATCGGCTTACCACCACTGACTTTAGTAATAAATAGCATGTTCAACAATCGATACGCCAGTATTGCCGATACTGCTGCAATCAAAATATTGGTAGGATCAGGGTGTGTCCTTTGCACGAGAAGCTTACCCATTTCGATGATACAAGCAAGTAAACCTGCAGCTAGACCTGGTAACAGGGTGCTCCCGCGAACGAGATCAATCGACCATACCCCCCAACGCCATAACCAGAAGAAAATACCAACCGGTGCATAGATCCCTGCTTGAAATAACAGACTGATAAGCGCCCTTTGTTCTGACGTGTAATAGTGATAATAAAAAGGAAGGAAACGAATCTCGTCAAGACGGTCAATGGCATCCGATATGCTGTACCAATCGCCAGAAAACCAGTGGCTTACCAAAGCGAGCAAACACAAATAAGGTAAGATCCCAATTAAAACTATCCCGCGAGTATATTGACGTATCCAGCGCCAGTCGATTTCCGAGATGAATCGCATCAGACTTGCGCCTAGCATCATCCCGATTGCACGAGAAACGATTGATGCTCCTTGGCTAACCCCGGAAGCTATCGCAAACTGTAGCCCCTCGATCAAAATGCCTAACATGGCCCCAGTAATAGCAGCAAGAAAAAGCGGTGCATGCGGCAATGATCGAAACAGAAGTATGGCCAAAGGCATGACTGCCAATACCTCGGGAATGAGTTTCCACATACAGCCGCTTCCGCAAAGGGGTGCAAATAGTAATCCTATATGGCCCGATAACCATTTCCCCTCATATTCGTCGAGTGACAACAAAAAATCATAGGGAAATAAGCTCAGAAGCAAATAAGCCAACCCATAGATCAATAAAATAGCGTGACGTGCTTGTTCGCCACCAATATAAATCGTACTGACAAGTTGAACAGTGCGCCGACCTGCCACAAGCCATAAGACGATACCTAGCACCGCACCTAGAATTTCAGCATATAAATCATTCAACGAAACCGTTCGAGGAGCGAAGAATTGCTGAGTAAATTCGATGCTTACTGCGATCGCAATCGAAAATAATAGTGCCACCATCGAACCAATAATGCGTACCCACTGATGTCGACGCCGACCTGCCAGAAAACCACATAGCAGAAAACCAAGTGGAATATATAGCAATAGATTGGCTACTAAATCCGCACGGTTTGCAACGCCTAGATTTAGAAATGGGATATGAGGAAAGTTCGTCCACGCATCATCAAACGTAAGATCATTCCGCGTGAAAGGTAACAAGCTGCCATAGATCACCAGGATCAAATAGCCGATCACCAGGTAAATCGATATACCCCGATTTTCGGTAGCACTTCCAGCTGCATCGCGAATAGAATAACGAGACGATATAGGTGATCGCAATTATCGCTCCCTTATCTCTGATTTATACTCAAGGAATGGGCGATCAATGAAGTGCACGGCATGATCAGCACGTGAATGTACCAGCTACACTGATCATATCGTTATTGCACCTAATTGTCCGATGCATTATGGCATAACCTTTGGCTTTATCTCCAGCTGAGGTAACCAATTTACCGACCCAGGATAAGCATAGGCACCAAAGCGTTGATCACTCGAATGACCATCGAAATCCTGATTCCAATCAGGATACACGCTTGCTTTTGAACGATCGATTTTGATTTGATTCATTGTCTGAATCTGTGGCGTGAGATTCATCTGTCCGGGTGGCCGGAAAGGTTGCACGAGGTAGTTTTGTGCAGCCTGATAACTTCTTAGGAAGTTATTATCATCATGATGAGTGGCAATACCTGTCAGGGGTCTTTGCGCAAAAATGGCATTATTAGCAATCCATTGAGGAAATGAAACTACTTTGTGCCTGTTCGCAAGATGGATCCCGCTGCCGGCAACAAATACTGTATTGAAAAAAATGCTTACCTTCCGGGGATTATCTTTGTGCGGTTGAATGCGTATGCCATTACCCAGGTGATTGACAAAAATATTGTTGTATAACGCTATATTCCCTTCGCCCTGAAATAACGACTCATAGGGATTTTGGTAGAAGAAATTGCCATAAATCAGATACTGGTCATTCTGCCCTGCTCCCGAAAGAGGCCAGTGTCCCACTAACACATTAGGGCGAGCCATTTTCTTCACACCATTGTTAGCGGCTTTACTGAACACATTATGCCTGATGATGGTTTTACTCGCATCACCCGGCATTTCTGACAAGGTTGGGCGTGATTGTTGATGCGTGATTCGCAGATTGTACCCCAAGGTATCGATAACGAGATTATGTTCGATCAACCCTGCCACAAAGGGAGCGCGCCCATCCGAATCTCCCAGGTAAATCCCCGTGCCTGCTCCACTTATGACATTGTCGCGAATGACCCAATGCCACGCAGGGCATTTAGTGGAAATGGCCACGATTTGCTGGTTATGGTCATGTCGGCGAATAAATAGCTTTTCAAGCGTAATGTGGTGCGCCCAGTCTGCATGGCCTTCACATTTCACTCCATCGACAGGCAAGCCTTGCCCATTGATCTCCAAATCGCGTATCACGACATGGCGCGCATTAACGATACTGATCGTATTATGGCCTGACCGCCCTACAAAGATTGCGCGTGACCCATTCTCCGGACCAGAAATGGTAATAGGGGCGCTCTTACTTCCTTGCAAATGATGAATGGGCAAGCCATGTCTATACACACCAGGCATGAGCTGCAAATGATCACCAGCCTGCAAACTCCTCAATTTAGCCAGATAGGTATCCGGAGATTCAATATAAGTTTGTCCAGCGAATACCGGCAATGCAATCATCACGAAAGAAAATCCTACTGCCAACCGTCTAATGCTGAGTTGCCTACAAACACAGTCAATTCGGTTCATAGTGAGCCCCAAAGCTATCATTTGTTGCCTAAAAATAAAACAAGCTATAAACGAGTTGATGGCTTATTCTCTTCACCCGCTTGAAAGACGCCATGGCGCGTACCCAAATCGTCCTGATACAGATATATCTTGTTCTTCGGCGCCCTCAATCGGCGCCTCCGAGCATCATCTGCCTTGTTTTGCATTCGGCCGACGTACGCTCTGCTCTGCTCTGCTCTGCTCAAGTCAGGATTCCAGGTTGAACTATATTATCACCACAATTTATCATATCGAAGTTTGCTTGTCTGACAGTAGCGTAAAATATGATCTATCTTTTCGATAAACGTAAGGTTGCCTAATTATGCTCTGGATTAAATCAATACATATTATTTTTATGGTCACTTGGTTCGCAGGCTTGTTTTATTTACCACGGCTGTTTGTTTATCATGCCATGTGTACCGATCAGGCAGGCATTGATCGTTTCAAAGTAATGGAGCGTAAACTCTATTACGGCATCATGACGCCTGGCGCACTGTTGACGATCATTTTCGGAACCTGGTTATGGCTTGGATACGGTTTCTCAGGTTTGTGGCTGTATGTAAAGCTCGCTTTGGTCATTCTGCTAATCGCATATCACATTTATTGTGGCAAGTTGTTACTCGATTTCAAACATGACCGCAACCGACATAGCCATGTTTATTATCGTTGGTTCAATGAAATCCCGGTTATTATTCTATTTGCAGTCGTTATCCTCGTCGTGGTCAAGCCCTGGTAATTGAGTAGATCCAAGAATGGAATTTATTCATCCATGACCTCTTCACCCGGAAACAACACATCAGTGAAACCGAAAGTGCGAAAATCGGTAATGCGCATGGGGTAGAGTATGCCTTGCAGGTGATCGCACTCATGTTGTACCACGCGTGCATGAAACCCCTCCACACTCCGATCGATGACATGACCAAATTGATCCACTCCCTGATACCGCAGCTGTGTATAGCGTGGCACCCTACCGCGCAGTCCTGGAACACTCAAGCAGCCTTCCCAGTCTTCTTCCATCTTTTTCGTTAATGGGGTCAAAACTGGGTTGATCAAAATGGTGAAGGGCACGGTCTCCGCTTTTGGATAGCGAGGGTTATAGCTCACCCCGAAAATGACCACTTGCAGATCAACGCCTATTTGTGGTGCAGCCAAACCCGCCCCATTGAGCGCTGCCATCGTATCCTGCATATCTTGAATCAGTCCATCGAGCTCGGGCGTATTGAATTTGTTCACTTTCTTAGCGACTTGCAGCAGACGAGGGTCGCCCATTTTCAAAACAGTTCTAATCGTCATTTATTATTACCAAATGTTCCAATATATTTCTCACACTTTCCATAGCTTTATCCAAAACAGCATAAACCTCTTCCAACGGAATTGCACGTATACTCGCACCCCGACCGGCTGCATGATTGGCCACTGCCGCGATTGCCGCATAGGAAAGCCCCAACTCCCTAGCAAGTACGGCTTCTGGCATACCCGTCATGCCGATCATATCAGCGCCATCTTGCTCTAATCGATTCACTTCGGCCGCCGTTTCGAGCCGCGGTCCCTGCGTTACAGCATACACCCCGCCATCTATTACGACTTCATTTGCTAGTTTTGCAGCTTTAAACAAATAATCACGCGCTCTCGAACAAAAAGGATAAGTAAAATCGGTATAGGTAATGGGCCTATCAGTGTTATCGAAATAGGTAAATTTCCTGCCATAGGTATAATCGATAATTTGATCAGGCACTACGATTTTCCCTGGCGACAAATCCGATCGTATGCCCCCCACCGATACGACTGCAATCACCCTTTTGGGCTTAAACAAATGGAGAGCCCAAAGATTGGCGCGATAATTGACAGCGTGAGGCGGTATGGTATGTCCATGACCATGCCGTGCTAAAAACACAATCTCGTGATCTCGAATCTTACCAAATGTCAGTGGGCCCGATGGCTCGCCATAGGGCGTTCTCACGATCTGTCGATGTGAAATTTCCAAGCAAGGAAGCTTGGTCATCCCGCTCCCCCCAATAATTGCGAGCATACTTCTCTCCACTTTACGCTTTCATCGCATAGATAGCGGGCAAGTTCCGCCATATTCCCTGCACATCCATGCCATAACCAAAGATATACCGATCTGGTAACGAAATCCCGACAAAGTCTGCATAAACCGGCTTCTCACGATCGATCAATTTATCCACCAACACCGCACTATAAAACGCTTTCGCTCCTGCTTCCATGAGGCGTTGACGGATTGCGGCCAGCGTGAGTCCTTCATCCAGCACATCATCTAAAACCAGAACAACCCGCCCTGTTAAATCGGTTCGAGGTAATGCCTCCCACTGAATGGACCCACCTTGAAGGGCACGATTATAGCGGGTCACATGCAGATAATCGAAATCCAGAGGAAAATTTAACAGGGGTAGTATTTGGCCGGTAAATACAATGGCCCCACTCATCACACTCAAAACCAAAGGATATTGATTTGAGAGTTCGGCAGTAATCGCTTGTGCCATTCCGTGAATCGTCGATGTCAACACATCAGCAGGAACGATCAACTCAGCATCCGCCAGAAGCTGTCTGGCCTTTTCATCAACCAACATCATCCTTGCTCTCGCACTTCTCTGCTCGGCCTTCCAGCAATTCAATCAACCCAGCTTCGTCGAGCAATGGCACAGCTAATTGAACGGCTTTGTCGTATTTGCTGCCCGGGTCAGTACCCACGACAACATAATCGGTTTTCGAGGAAACACTACTCGTGACTTTTCCACCCAGACGCTCAATTCGATCTTTGGCTTCATCACGTGCCATGTTGGGTAATGTGCCTGTCAGCACAAAAGTCTTACCCTGTATCAGGTGACTTCTGGGTACAGCCATTTCGTTGCTTTCGCTCCATGTCACACCGCAGCTTCGCAGTTGTTCGATCACCTCGCGATTGTGTGATTCGGCAAAAAAATCAGCGATACTTAACGCAACCACCGGGCCGATATCCGGCACTTGCTGCAATTGACCGGCATCCGCAACCATCAACCGATCAAGCTGACCGAAATATTGCGCTAGCGTTTTGGCTGTCGATTCGCCTACATGACGAATACCCAGCGCATAAATGAATCGGGCAAGTGTCGTATTCTTACTTTTTTCGATTGCTTGCAAAACGTTGTTGGCAGATTTCTCCGCCATGCGCGCCAAGCTCGCCAAAGCGGCTAGACCGAGTTTATAGAGATCGGCAGGCGTACGCACAATAGATTGATCGACCAATTGCTCCACCAGTTTCTCCCCAAGTCCCTCGATGTCCATAGCGCGGCGCGAAGCAAAGTGCAAAATGGCCTGTTTCCGTTGGGCGGGGCAAAATAGGCCACCGGTACAACGGGTAACCGTTTCGCCCGGCAAACGCACAGCACGGGCACCACATACCGGGCAAAGATCAGGCATCGAGAACGGTTTAGCATGACTGGAACGCTGCTCGGGAACAATCCCGACTACTTCCGGAATGACATCTCCGGCCCGACGCACGATCACTTTGTCACCGATCCTAATTTGTTTACGCTTGATTTCATCTTCGTTATGCAACGTTGCGTTGGTTACCGTGACGCCGCCGACGAATACGGGCGCCAATCTGGCCACCGGGGTCAAAGCGCCTGTTCTTCCTACTTGTACCTCGATATCCAGTAAATCGGTTACCGCTTCCTGGGCGGGAAATTTATGTGCAATCGCAAACCGCGGCGCACGTGATACAAATCCGAGTTGTTTCTGTTGCGTCAAATCATCCACTTTATACACGACACCATCGACGTCGTAAGGCAGCCTATCCCGCGACGCAGCCATCTGTCGATAATAAGCCAGTAAGGCTGCAACTCCGCTTACCACCTTATATTCACATACCACCGGAAAATGCAGCGAAGCTAAATAGGCCAGTTCTTCACTATGCCGCTTATACGGAATCGTCCCCCCCTCGTGAACACCAAGGCCATAGGCAAAAAATGTCAATCTGCGTCTCGCTGTGATACTGGAATCGAGCTGCCTGAGTGAACCGGCAGCAGCGTTGCGCGAATTGGCAAATAACTTTTCACCTTTTTTTTGCTGCTCTAGGTTAAGCCGCTCGAAATCGGCTTTCAGAATCAGCACCTCGCCCCGCACTTCCAGTAAAGCAGGCGGGAACTGAACAGGCAATCTGAGCGGAATGGATTTGATGGTACGTAAATTAGCGGTAATATCTTCGCCCGTATAGCCGTCACCCCGTGTCGCTCCTCTTACCAACAGCCCGTTTTCGTAAGTCAAACCCACCGCTAACCCATCAAATTTAGGCTCCACTGCATAGTCGACGTCATCTATCTTCAATTCTTCTCTGATGCGCCGGTCAAACGCCTCCACCTCCTTGTCTTCAAATGCATTATTGAGCGATAGCATCGGCGTACGGTGGACGACCGACCTAAATTCCTTGAGCGGAGCTGCACCCACACGTTGTGTAGGTGAATCAGGGCTCATCAGTTCTGGATAGCGCTGCTCGAGCTGCTGCAATTCACGAAACAATCGATCGTATTCCGCATCCGGTATGATGGGCGCATCCAAAACGTAATAGCGATAATTATGATTTTCTATTGTTTCACGCAATGATTGCATCTGCTGCCGTATTGTTTCGATCGATTCTTCCATTTTTTTCGAACGCTGCTCACACGAGGTGTCATTAAGATATTTATGTCAAGCTGGAAATGGCATCATTTTTTACCGCTATTCTAGGCGTTTTCCAATCCACCATACACCTAACATCACGATATTCTCAGAACTTATGAATTTCAATCGCACAAAAACACCTGGCGAAATGAGTCATCACTTGACAGCATTATATTCCGAGAGCATTATTTATCTAAGATCATCTATTAAACCCATTGAAATTCTTATCTTTTAATTCTTTTTTGGGAAAAGGGCTATGAGTACATCTTTGACGTTCAAAGAAACCATGTCGGGCTACTTCGCTCTCGGAGCAATCGATCCTGCTGCGGGTGTGCAAGAAGGTAAACAAAACGGTACTACACTTGCAATGCACGCTAGGGTTAGTTTAGATGATCTGGATCGCTTCCTGAGCGACCCAACTCACTTAGGCTCATTAACCGGGACAATAGACTTCCCCCCCCTGGGAATGGGTATCGTAGCAAATAGCGGGGTTTTCAATTTATTCAAGCCCACTGATGATCCCGATACGACTTATATGGTCTACGAATTAGCTTTCCAGCATGAAGGAAAAGATTACTATTTAGCTGGCCACAAGAATGTGAGGGATGATCATGGTTTTGATCTCTGGTCTGATACCACCACCCTATACACTTGTTTATATCAAGGGAAAAACAAACAAGGTCCGATTGTGGGAGCAGGCATTCTGACACTGGGTGTCAAGCAATTGACTGATCTGCTTTCGACCATCGAAGTGCCAGGCGCAGCGAGTCTCGCTGAAAAAACGCGGGCGATTGAAAAATTTGGTGCCTTCTTTGCAGGTAAGTTATGGGATAGCTATGTCATCCCAAAATTTGGCAAGCAGATCATCGATAAATCCCATGACGAAACGCTGCACTACGATGTCATTGTGATTGGCAGCGGTTTTGGGGGGGCGATTACAGGCTGCAGGCTAGCAGAAAAAGGATTGAAAGTTTGTATTCTCGAACGAGGTCGGCGTTGGGAAGTCAAGGATTATCCGCGCGATCCAAAAGATGCCTGGTGGTGGTCCAACGAGAAACCCGCAGAATTAAATGGCTGGATTGATATCCGCGCCTATCCAGATATGGCTGTCGCGCAATGCAGTGGTGTCGGCGGTGGTTCATTGATATACGCTAATATTTTTGTTGAAGCTGAACCCTTTGTTTTCGAATCCGATTGGCCTAAGGAAATCACCTATCAATCCTTAAAACCGTATTATGAAAAAACTGGCAAAATGCTCAATGTGCAGGAAGTGCCCGATAATCAGTGGCCCGCCAAGATGAAACTGATGAAAGAGGCTGCCGATAAAGGTGGCTATGGTGACCGCTTTCGTAAAATACCGCTGGCAGTCACCTTTGATCCTGAATTTAGCTACGATCGCCCAGATGCTTTCGGTGACCAACACACCAAATACCATATCAATGCATTTGGTCAAGAACAAGGAACCTGTGTTCATTGCGGCAATTGCGATATCGGTTGCCAAGTCAAAGCACGCAACACACTGGATTTGAATTACATCCCGCTTGCCGAACAGCATGGCGCAATAGTCAAACCACTCCACTTGGTGCAACGCATCACCCCTCTGCAAAATGGCCAAGGTTATCGCGTTGATTTCAATGTCATCGATATTGACAGGCATAAACTGTCACCCGGCTTTCTGAACGCCAAGAAAGTGATCGTAGCAGCCGGCACCATGGGTACCAATGAATTACTGCTACGATGTCGTGATCAATACGGTACACTCCCTAATCTCAGCCCGGTCCTTGGAACAGGCTGGAGCTCAAACGGTGATTTCCTGACACCCGCAATCTACCCGAACCGCGATATCTCGCCCACTCATGGACCTACGATCACCAGTGCCATCGATTTTCTGGATGGCTCCTTCAAAGGACAACGATTCTGGGTGCAAGATGGGGGGTTCCCGAATCTGATGAAAGATGCGGTCACTGGCTTGAGCAAGGATCATCACTATGGGCACTTCTTCAGTACATTACAAACGCTAGTTAAAAATAAAAGCCCGTTATCATCCATCATGCCCTGGTTTGGGCAAGCTGTTGACGCTTCAGATGGCGTGTTAAAGCTTTCACGAAGCTGGATCCCCCCTTTCCGCCATAAAATGCATCTCGATTGGAATATCAAGAAATCTGAAAAGACTGTCCAGGCATTAATCGATATGCACGTACAACTTTCCAAGGTAACAGGGGGCGAAGCCAAGGTTCCCCTGACGTGGTCCGTCCTAAAAAATTTGATCACACCCCATCCGCTAGGAGGGTGCCGTATGGGTACAAGCAGTATGGATGGTGTAGTCGACCATAAAGGAGAAGTATTCGGCCATCCAGGCCTGTACATCGCTGATGGTTCTATCATTCCTAGAGCGGTTGGACTGAACCCTTCGCGCACGATTGCCGCGCTTGCGGAGCGTATTGCTGAGTTGATCAACCCTTGATGTATTAACGACCTAAACTTGAAGGAATACTCCATGGAGCTGACAGAACGCATTGTTCCTTTCACGGCGGGCGATGGAATGGCGTTGAACCTGATCAATATTCGTTCTGCCGCCCATCCTCCGACACTTGGGCCAGTTATTCTGGTGCATGGCGCAGGTGTGCGTGCCAATATCTTCCGTGCACCCGAAAAAGAGACCATCGTCGATGCGTTGGTAAATGCGGGTTACGATGTCTGGTTGGAAAATTGGCGCGCCAGCATCGATTTTCCCGCCAATACCTGGAACCTTGATCAGGCTGCGCTTTATGATCATCCCAAGGCGGTACAAAAAATATGTGAAGAAACCGGTCATGCTACGCTGAAGGCGATCATCCATTGCCAGGGCTCGACCAGCTTTATGATGTCTGCTGTAGCAGGTCTGGTGCCACAAGT
Organism: Nitrosomonas nitrosa; assembly: GCF_003051105.1. Taxonomy (GTDB): domain Bacteria; phylum Pseudomonadota; class Gammaproteobacteria; order Burkholderiales; family Nitrosomonadaceae; genus Nitrosomonas; species Nitrosomonas nitrosa. The sequence goes on from NZ_QAOO01000020.1 coordinate 30,309, forward strand.
GACAACGATCATTGCCAACGCCGTTACGCTGCACCCCGTGGTTCCCGCTTGGTCAAGATTCAAGCTCAATTTCGTCGTGCCGTTGGTAAATGTGTTTACCCCTTATGTCAATCCTCACTGGGGAGTCGAAGCACCAAACTGGATCGCCAAAATCATGACAGCACTGGTCAAGCTTACACATCACGAATGTAACAATACCGTTTGCAAATGGGTAAGCTTCACCTATGGCAGCGGATTTCCGGCATTATGGCGTCACGAGAATATAAGCGAAAACACCCATGAATGGCTAAAAGAAGAATTCGGCAACGTCCCGATGAGATTTTTCAAACAGATGGCCCGTTGCGTGCATAAAGGCCATTTGGTTGCGGTCGAGGGTTACCCTGAATTACCGGACGACTTTGGTCTCATGCCACCCAAAACGGACGCACGCTTCTCATTTTTTTGTGGAGGTAAGAACCGCTGCTTTTTGCCAGAAAGCCAGGAAAAATCGTGGGCTTATTTTGACAAACTAAAACCAAACTTTCATACCCTGCATAGGCTACCTGAATACAGTCACCTGGATATCTTCATGGGTAAGCATGCCGCACGCGATGTGTTTCCCATCATGATTGAAGAACTCGCCAAATAACCTGGAGAAAACATAATATGGGTATTCCCAAGCGAATAAAAACAACTTCTGGCCAGCATTCACTGGTCGATGGCATCCCTTTTCAATTACCCGTGCAATGCACACCCTCACCTGTACTCATGGCTGTTTTTCCTATCAATGCAGATAAGGCTAAAGCCGCTTTACCGTCTGAAGTACATCCCTTGCGTATGCGAAACAACAAAGGGCTGTTGGTCGTTGCCGTCATCAATTATTTAGGAACGAACATCGGCAAATATATCGAATATAGCATCGGTATTGCTTGTACCCATGGGCTTAAACCCGCCCCACCCTTGCTTCCTCTCGCATTGATGAACACTTTTGGCACGGGCCAATATGTGCTCGAATTACCGGTATCTACCAAGATCTCAGTAAAAGGTGGAAAAGGAATCTGGGGCATGCCCAAGCATCAAGGTAATCTGGATTTTAAAATCGGCGATAAAAGCGTGAGCAGCCAATATGATTTGGATGGGCAGCTCGTTACCTACATAGAGATTGCTCGCCCTTCATTCTCCTTTCTACCCCTGTGGAATATCCCTGCAGTCAACTACTGCGCATTTCGCGGCATGCTGATGAAATCCAGTATTTATATTAAAGGCCGGGCAGGCGTAAAGCTGTTCAAGTTCGCGAAAGCAAAGCTGGTGCTTGGCGACCACCCTCGTGCCGATATCTTAAAAACGCTGGATATCGAGAATCAGCCTTTAATGACCGCATTCATTCCCGGCGTGGTCGGCACTTTGGATGATCATATCGAATCCTGGTTCCTGTACCAAGCAGAGCCACCCTTAACTGCACCAGAGGGTTTTGAAAGCGTCATCGATTTACCGCTGGATGAAACTTGGCCACCGCAACCTAGTGCGCCCATTGTCGGAGAAATTTTTGGCAATTTTAACCGTTAGTGTCATTCTCGATGAGTACAACTTCAACTGTTTTTCTGACAGCACCTCAAAAATCTGGTGAACCTAAACGAGCATTAGTATTGCCGGGTGGCGGGCTTCGTTTATCGTATCAGGCGGGTATCTTGGTGGCGCTGCAAGAAGCGGGTATCGCATTTCAATTCATGGATGGGACATCGGGTGGCAGCCTCAATCTCTCCATGCTCTTGTCTGGACTCTCGCCTAATGAAATATGTCAACGTTGGCGTACTCTGCGCCTCATCGATACGATTTCTTTTCTGCCGCTCGAAGATTATCTCAAAGTTGAGAATCTACAGGGGCTTGGTGACACCGATGCATTTCGCCACAAGGTATTGCCTCACTTCGGCATCGATTTCACGGCCATAAACCAGGTGGATACAGTGCGTGCATCCTATAACGTGCTGGACTACGCAAACAAAATCGTCAAGGTGATATCACATCGAGAAATCGATGAAGATATGGTCATCGCGGGCATGTCTTTGCCGGGTGTGTTCCCTCCAGTGCGTAAGAATGGTGGAATTTATCTGGATACCGGTTTTGTGCAGGATGCCAATCTCATTGAAGCAGTCAAACAAGGTGCGGAAGAAATCTGGATACTTTGGGGGTTAGGCAATACCGGTGTCTACCGGGGAGGCGTGCTCCATCTCTATGTACAAATGCTCGAAGTCAGTGCCAATACTGCCCTAAACAATCAACTGGCAATCATTCATGAACTCAATCAGCGGATTGAGAAAAATGACAGCCCTTATGGTCAGTCTCAACCGATTCAAGTCCATGTCATTCGGCCAGACTATCCATTGCCGTTAGATCCAGATTTATATCTTGGGAAAATTGACCATACCACCTTGATCGAGATGGGTTATGCTGATAGCAAAACTTACCTACAGCATCTTGCTTCATCATCTCGCCAAATTCCGTTCAATCCATCACGGATGCATGATCCCAAGCCCGGCATTCGTTTCTCGCAAACTTTGGAAGGCCGTTTAAACTTTCAAACACAGCCCAGCGTGAATGAAACCATGAAGCTCGCTTTAACGGTTCATATTCACCATCTCGAAGCATTCCTGGATAATCCTACGCATCCTGCGCAGATAACAGGACATATCAGCAGCGATTCACTTGGTTCTTTCCGCATGATTACCAACGGTGCTTACACACTTGAGAAAGTATCGAAAAGAACACGGAAAATCACCTATGAAATGGAAATAGAAAAAAATAATGAGGTTTATACAATCATCCTTGAGCATATCCTCAATGACGATCCTGGGCTTGATATGTGGCGTGACTTATCCAATTTAAGTCTCAAATTATTTAAAGGCCCAGCGGAAAATGGCCAACTTCTCGCCGTTGGAACAGTACGTCTATCTTTGGCCGGCATTAAGGACTTGATCAAAGGTTTTCAAGCCACAGAAGCAGGGTCATTTACTGAAGCCATTGCGATCAAATCCCGCTTTGCTCGCTTCTTCCTCGGTGAACTTTATGATGTTTACAGCTAACTTTTTTAGCAGATTGTTGAAAATTGCCGATACGACTGAGTGATTTTACTCATCCTAGCAATTGATCTCGTTTAGAACAACGATAAACGAGAACGATAGGAATCAAGCCCTGTTTCTGACGCAATAACCGTACAGACAGATTTTAACTTACTGTTAAAATGTTCTCGCTGTTTGCTCCATAGCCCTCTACAATAGTAAGTCGTTTAGGCTATGTTTTATTGATCCTATTATGAACGACCAGCAACTTAAAATTCGCATCAAGCTCAATCAGATACCGCAATCGCTTGAAGATACCTACTCAGACAATGTGGTCAAAGATAACCGGTTTCCTTTCGAGAAACCACCGTTCGATTGGCGAAAAATAACCATAGCAGGACTGCTATTCACCTTTATACTCGGTGGCATTGTATACTGGTGGTCGGCTGAGAAAAATGAGTCACCCATTACGACATCTTCATCCACAGACAGCGACCATCCCGTCAACAATAATGATGGCTTGTTGCCCAATAACCCAAGCGAATCGGTCAATACAACCCACGATCGAAATACGGTTTCCGATAATGCCACCGAGACGGTCGATATACTTCCCGCAAACAAACCGATATCCTCTCCCACCAAGCCTCCCTCACTACCAGAAGATATCATTCCATCGAAGAAGCCAGCCGGAATAAAGTAAATACACTGTTTTCGTATATCGATCAGAATTCATTATGAAGTTTTGTAGTCATTGCAGTGCAACGGTCATTCTATGCGTTCCCGAGGGCGATACGCTACCGCGTTTCGTTTGCCCCACCTGCCATACTATTCATTATCAAAATCCAAAAATAATCGTTGGATGCATTCCAGAATGGGAAGGCAAAATTCTATTGTGCCGCCGTGCCATTGCCCCCAAGGAAGGGAAATGGACAGTCCCCGCAGGTTTTATGGAAAACAACGAAACATTGGCACAAGCTGCCTTACGTGAGACTTTGGAAGAAGCCAATGCTCACGTAGAGATTGGCGATCTCTACGCGGTGTATAGTCTGCCTCATATCAGTCAGGTCTATCACCTGTTTCAGGCTCGCTTACTGGATTTGGATTTCTTTCCAGGGATCGAAAGTCTGGAAGTCAAACTTTTCGAAGAGCATGAGATTCCATGGAACGAAATTGCATTTCGCGTCATTCATGATCCCTTGAAACGCTATTTGGAAGAACGCCAGCAAGGAAAAATCCATTTCCATATGGGCGTGATTGATCGACCCACACTCTGAATTTTTTTCATTCGTAATATGATAAGACTCTCACTCTCATAAAGCCTTAAAGCAAATCAGAGGTTACCGATCATGCGTCTATTATCCGAACGTGTTTTTTGCAACTGGATCGTTTACTTGCTGGTCATCGGATTCCTCATGCTTGATGCCAAGCAGGGTATTTCATCTCAAAATATCACAACTTCCTCTGAGCGTCCCTTGATCTCCGCTTTACCGGATCGATCGCGCTTGGATACGGCAATTGTCTACTATAGCGAAACCTTAGGGGGCTCAAGAGAAGCGCTCTCAGGGGCTTCACTGATGATTTTCAACGATGGCTATATGCTGGTTTTCCGCCCAGCCTACATGCGGCTAGCCGGTATCTATGAAACCTATCTGGATGCCGCCACCCTTGATCAGCTTTGGCACAACCTGACAGATGAAAAAATCCTGGCGTTTGACCCGATGCTGATCCAAAACAAAATTCAAGCAATCAAGCAACCGCAACCAACGCTTTTTTCCACTGTCGACAGCATTTCGGATGCACCAACCACACAAATTGAAATTTATCCCAATCGCTATCAAGCCACGATCCTGTTTGAGCAAGGAGACTGGCAGGCAAAAAAGAGTATTGCCTGGTATGCCCTCAGATGGACTGCGGAGCGTTACCCGGATATTGTGGAAATATGCTATTTACTTTTTGTTCAACAGCAATTGGCAGCGCTGATGGAGCGGCCTGATCTCAAGAAAATTGAATAATGGCCGCAAAAAGATCGCTTGTGCTTCACAGACTGACAGGTACGCTGCTATTTCTCATCATGAGTATAGCCTTGCCTGTTTCCCCAGGCACTTTCGAATTTGCAGGTAGAGAATACGGCGCCAACGTTATTACCCATCCGCCCGGCTATGACGGCAGAGGAGGTAATATGATTGTCACAGTCGGTATAGCACCTTCATCCACTTATGCGGCAGAAATGGTCGTTCCTATACAGAATGCCGTCGATACCTGGAATAATTTGATTCCAACCACCGAGAATGTCGTCAGAGAAGGCAGCAATGTCCCTGCTCACCAGTTTGACTTTGAATCGGTTGCCTTGCATGAATTGGGACATTGCCTTGGGCTAGGGCACCCCAATCTCGCTTCTGAATCAGGCTTGACGGGTATGGATAGAAACTACACGAGTTCAACCAAAGGTGCAGATGGTCAATTCAATCTCGCCAGCGGTGCAGATGCCGTCATTGGCTCTGGCGATGATCTACGGGGCGATGACGTCAATCTGCACTGGTTCCAGAAAAGTAACAACAATCCTTTTAGTGTCGCTGAGCGCGTCGATCAGACCACCTATAGCCGCGATCTTGTCGATCTACCTCCAGGCCAAAGCTTTGCTGCCAATGCTGACCGCAATGTCGGCAGACTATGGGGTATTCACGATACAGAAGCTGTTATGCAACAGGGCATTATTTCTGGAGAGGCACAACGCACACTCACTGGCGATGATGTCGCCACTTTGCGTTTGGCCATGAGCGGTTTGGATAGACTGGCTGGCACGACCGATGATTACACCGTACAGCTGGAGTTTGTCGGATTGAGCGATAATGCTGATATCGTCTTTAGTTTCGATGGCAGTCGAGCCTCCTTTGCGGTATGCGAAATTAGGGCGGTACAAATTGACCCGTTACACTTTACCATCAGCCAGGGTCGGATTTATTTCAATGCGAATATCGCATGGTTCTTCAACGATGTGCCTGCACCTACCCCGCCCAAATATTCGACACCTTCTCCAGCAATTTTTGCCAATGACATAGCCGGCTCGATTACCTTGCAGCAAAATGACACATTGAAGATTACCCTCTCGCTCAACCCAGGAGTTTATATCGGTAAACTAGCCGATTACTGGCTACGGGCGGCGACCCCCATGGGAGTATTCTGGCTAAGTGATCGATTCGAATTTATCCCTTCTGATCAACCCATCCGGGCTTATGGCGGAAAGCTCTTCGTTATCGACCGTTTCCCTATTTTAACCATACCGGCCAATCAGCTTCCTCTTGGAACGTACACGCTCACCTTTGCTGTCGACGACAATTTGGATGGCGTAGCCAATGGTACTTTTCAGGCTTCAATCGACGTTACGATCATGCCATGAAAAAAGTTATCGGGTAATTTCGACTGGCGTTCCCACTGGCACTCGATCAAATAGATCCAGCAAATCGTGATTATGCATGCGTATACAGCCAATCGAGCCAGGTTTGCCCATTTCAGCGCTATCCGGGCTGCCATGAATGTAAATATAACGGCGCATGGTATCCACCCGTCCCAACCGATTAAATCCAATCTCGCAGCCGGAAAGCCATAAGATGCGCGTTAGAATCCAATCTCGCCCCGGATAGCGGCTGGCCAGCTCGGGTGTATAGATTTCCCCTGTAGGGCGACGTTTCACAAAAACAGTATTGATCGGCTGCTGATCGCCGATCTTCGCACGGATAATATGCTTACCCAATGGTGTGCAAAAACTGCCTCGCTGCTGACCGACACCATTTTTTGCAGATGAAATCAAATAGCTTTTGACAAGATTATCTTGTTCGGCCAGCAAATCGAGCCGTTGCTGATCAATGCTGATATGGATTCGCATATAAAATATTCTTGCCGGAATGACGCTTTCTAATAAAAAATTGTTTCAATAACGCGCCAGCCTCCTGTGCCAACACCCCGCCACTCACTTCCAGGTGATGATTGAGCCTCGTCTCGGCCGGCAAATTCAAGACGCTGCCACACACCCCGGTTTTAGGGTCTGCCGCCGCATACACCAGCCGCTTGATCCGCGCATGAAAAAGCGCCCCGATACACATCGCACAGGGCTCAAGCGTGACGAACAAGGTACATTCTGGCAACCGATAGTTGCGCACATACTGAGCCGCATCGCGCAAAGCGCTTACTTCTGCATGTGCAGTTGGGTCCATCGCACTAATAGATCGATTATAGCCACGGCCAATAATTTTGCCATCCCTAGCGATGACAGCGCCCACCGGCACCTCGCCTAATTCCTGCGCCATCCGAGCCAAATCCAGCGCAGCGCGCATAAAATCTTCGTCATTCATTTCTACTTATCAATCGAATAATCGAGCATTCGGTAATTTATTTATGCTACATTTCCTTCGCTAATTTTTTTATCACCTATTATGGTTACTCCTGCCAATACACCCGATAGACTCCTGATCAATCACGCGAGCAGTGAATTACGCACATTGCGCGATTGGTTACGTTTTACCGTCAGCTATTTCAATCAAGCCGATCTATTTTTTGGGCATGGCTTCGCTACGGCCTATGATGAAGCAACTCATTTAATTTTGCACACCCTCCATCTTGCCCCAGACCAATTAACGTTATTTCTGGATGCACGCCTTACCCAGATCGAACGTGATCAGATCGTGCAACTCATTTTGCAGCGTGTCACCGAAAAAATTCCAGTTGCTTATCTCACACACGAAGCTTGGCTGGGAGATTTCAGTTTCTATGTCGATAAGCGCGTGATTATTCCACGCTCATTCATCGCCGAATTACTGCAGACTCGGCTAGCTCCATGGATTAGCCAGCCTGAAGGCATTCACACAGCCTTAGATCTCTGTACGGGCTCAGGCTGCCTTGCGATCTTGCTTGCACACGCTTTCGAGAATGCCCGCATCGATGCCGTTGATATTTCTCCAGACGCGCTTGATGTCGCTCAAAAAAATATTGAGCGTTACGACCTAGTACACGTCATTCGCCCCATTCAATCAGATCTTTTCAGCGCATTAGCCGGTCAACGTTATGATGTCATTATCAGTAATCCACCCTATGTCAATGCAGCCTCGATGGCCACTTTACCGGATGAGTATCACCATGAACCCAACATTGCACTTGCAGGTGGCCAGGATGGATTAAAGATAATACACAACTTACTAAAAGAAGCTGCCAACTACTTGACTGAAAACGGTCTACTGATTGTCGAAATCGGCCATAATCGCGAGGTACTGGAACAATCCTTTCCACGCATTCCATTCACCTGGTTGGAAACAAGTGGGGGTGATCAGTTTGTATTTATGCTCGAACGAAAAGATTTGATTTGAACATTTTCTAGCGACTCGTTTCAGCATTCATGGACAGCTTGCGAAGAGTGATGGGTATGGACTGTCGGTCTCCTGGCAGTAAAAGCCAATACCTTTGTTTAGCTGATAAAAAAGCTACGAACAAAGTACAGTCGACTAAAGCTTGGAAAAATGATGGGTAACAGGTAGCGTGTTCACCGCACTCAACAGATGCTTGATGTCTCCTTCCTCAAGTTCCTGCCACATACCCCGCTTCAATCTGGCAGGTAAAGTAATCGGGCCGAACCGTACGCGAATCAATCGACTGACTGCCAAACCTAGCGTTTCGAACATCCGCCTCACTTCTCGATTTCTGCCTTCTTTTATCACCACATGATACCAACGATTGGTTCCTTCTCCTCCCCGCTCTGATATATCGCTGAATTTTGCAAGCGCATCCCCTAGTTCTACCCCTCTCAATAACTGATCTTTTTGCTCAGGGGTCAAACATCCGATAATTCTCACTGCATATTCACGTTCTGCTTCGAAGCGAGGATGCATCAACTGATTTGCCAACATGCCGTTTGTTGTAAATATTAGCAATCCGCTCGTATTGAAGTCCAATCTGCCCACCGCTACCCATCGTGATGACTTCAATCTCGGCAAGCTATCAAAAACGGTGGGCCGACCCTCAGGGTCATGGCGGCTCACGATTTCGCCTTCCGGTTTGTGATAAAGAATCACGCGCGGCAGGCGCTCACTCGCATTAATGCGGATAATTCGCTTATTGACACGCACCAGATCCCTGAGTCCAACTCGATCACCTAATTTAGCAACTTTGCCATTAATACTGACCTGGCCGGCCGCTATCAACGCTTCCATTTCACGCCGAGAGCCCAAGCCACTCTGCGCTAACAATTTGTGAAGCTTATGAGTGACGGCGGCATCCGCTTTAGCAGCATCCTTCATCGGAGCCGGAGCGATCTTCTTGCGAGCTCTTAGCGGCCGTTGTTTGTTATGCATTTAGTCCTTGCTCAGACATCACTATGAAAGATCCTGTACTCGAAACAAAGGAAATCACCCTTATCGATCAAAAAGGTAGCTTGATCCCTGGGGGCAAACCCATTCCACCTGTCAAACTGGCCATTTTTTCTTGTGTCGTTGCTTCAACACGGCGCACAGCATCATTCACAGCGGCAGCAATCAAATCTTCCAGCATTTCCTTGTCTTCACCAATCAAACTATTGTCTATGTTGATTCGCTTTACATCATAGCGACAAGTCATCACTACTTTGACCATGCCAGCACCCGATTGACCTTCCACTTCCATGGTAGCCAACTGCTCTTGCATCGCCTTCATATTTTCCTGCATTTGCTGGGCTTGCTTCATTAAGTTACCTAAATTAGCTTTCATCATTTTTTTGTCTCCGTTGTTCAACTGGTTTGATCGACGAAACAATTAGCTTAGCGTCAAAATTTTCAATTAATTCTCTCACCACAGGATCGGATTCAATTGCAGCGATCGCCTCAGCCTGTTTTGCCTGCTTTGCGCGATCTTGCATTGCAATCGATGTCATCCCCGTTACGCTGCCTATCGAAAAAGTCATGCTTATCGGTTTCCCAAGATAGCTTTCCACTGCGGCCTTCAGCTTATCTTGATAAATTTTCTCTAACAAATATTTATGCTCTTCCGGCACGCATAGTTCAATCTTATCACCAGAATAAGAGCGTGCTTCACAATGTTGTGCCAGCATCTTTGCCATACCGCCCAAATTCAATTGTTTAACGATTGTTAGCCAATCTTGATTAGGCGCATCTGATTGTTCACTCTTTTTCTGTGGAATTGGATAAGCATTGTCCGGGAGTGGCTCCTTTGTTTGTATCGATGCTTGCAAGGCGCTTTCATCTTTTGCGAATTGCTTAGGAAACCCCTTTTCTGGCAATAGCCGATCAGGAAAAAATGCTAGCATCCGCATCAATGTCATGGTAAACCCGGCATACTCATCGGGCGCCAAATTCAGGTCTTGCCGTCCATGAAGTGCAATCTGATAAAACAATTGAATATCTTCAGCAGTAAAACGTTCAGCTAACGCAAATATCTGCTCACGCTCCGGCAACGTCTCATCTATCGCTTGCGGGGCTACCTGCGCCATTGCCAGGAGATGGAGCACGGTCGCGAGATCCTGTAAAGCATTGTCCATCGACAAACTCCGCGCCTCCATTTCGTCAGCTATCGACAACAGTTTCACAGCATCTTTACGAACCAACGCTTCCAGCAATGCAAGGAGGTAGTCCTGTTCAATAACACCCAGCATAGCACGGACATTTGCTTCCGTAACAGCACCCTTACCATAAGCAATGGCCTGATCCAATAGACTCAGCGCATCGCGCATACTTCCTTGCGCCGCTCTGCCTAGTAAGCGTAAAGAGGCTGAATCAGAAACCACCTGTTCCTGCGACAGTATTTTTTCCAAATACGTCACAATCAAGGCAACAGGAATTTGTTTCAAATTGAATTGAAGACAGCGAGACAGTACTGTAACCGGAATCTTCTGCGGATCAGTTGTCGCCAAAATAAATTTAACGTGCTCCGGGGGTTCTTCTAAGGTTTTGAGCATGGCGTTAAAAGCCGATTTGGATAGCATATGCACTTCATCGATCAGATATACCTTATAACGCGCAGCGGTCGGCGCATAACAAGCGCTCTCAAGCAGCTCGCGCATACTATCTACTTGCGTATTAGAGGCGGCATCCAACTCAACCAAATCGACAAAATTCCCTTTATCGATGGCAATACAAGCTGAACACTGCCCACAAGGCATAGCCGTTACCCCTGTTTCACAATTCAACGCTCTGGCCAATATCCTTGCAATCGTCGTTTTGCCGACACCGCGTGTGCCCGTAAATAGGTAGGCGTGGTGCAGCCGGTTTTGTTCGAGAGAATGTGTAATCGCAGTGACGATATGATCTTGCCCTGTCAACTCGGAAAAATTTTTGGGACGCCACTTTCGGGCAAGAACTTGTGATTGGGACACGCTATTTACCAGACAAAGAATGAAAGCAAATATTACCTATCCGTAGCCGGTTAAATTAGGGTGGCGAGCCAAACCCCCGGCACTTGCAGAAAATAGCTGTGGCTGCTTCCTTCCGGACCTGACCAGGTTCACTACCATGCAATGCGGGGAGGCCCGCCGTATAAAGGACTATTCTACATTAATCTGCGGATAGCTTATCATTGATTTGCAATTAAAAAACCCTTTGCAAATCCTCTCAGCAAAGGGCTCATAATTCCAACTTTAGCAGATTCTTTAATTGTAATTGCGCTCGATTGTTGTATGGTTGCGGGAATGCACAACCCCCTTAACCTGTTTTTCCGCAATCAGCCTTTCAGAACGAAATATTACCATATAACCTATGTGGAACGGTAAAAATTAAATCAGCCGGCCCAGAGTACTTCTCTGACTGAATAATACGCTCACGCATATTTGATGAAAATACTCCAGCTCACAGAAAGAGCCAAAGAGCGTTTCTTCATCAAAGATGAACAGACTCATTCACAAATTTTGGCAATGTTAGGGCAATCCAAAATTCCCAATAATATTAATCAACTAGCAAAAGCAGCCATCATTGGGCTTCTGGTATCCTGTTTAGGGAATAGCTAGTGCTGCGCCCACCACCGACATCTTTAATCAAAATGTCGCGTTCTATCAGACCCAAAATATCCCGCAGAGCCGTATCCTGAGAACATTCTGCGATCTTTGCCCACTTTGAGGATGTAAGCTTACCCTCAAACCCATCCAACAGCTTGTTCAGCATCAGGCGCTGTCGATCATTGAATGGCGCATTCTTATAATGCTGCCAGAATCGGGCTTTGTGCAGCACGCTGCCCAGCGTTTCTTCCGTGCTGTTGATTGCACGGTCAAGGCAATTTAAAAACCATTCCAGCCAGGATGTAATATCGAGGCCACCTTTTTGAGTTTTTTCCAACATATCGTAATAGGTTTTTCTTTCCTGCCGGATTTGTGCCGACATGCTGTAAAAGCGCTGCGAGCTTTGTTCTGATCGTGCCAATGCCATATCGGCAATCGCACGCGCGATACGTCCATTGCCATCTTCGAAAGGATGAAGTGTGATAAACCAAAGGTGGGCAATGCCTGCCTTGAGAACGGTATCCGTATCGTCCTTGCCATTAAACCACTTCAGGAACATATCGGTTTCTTTTTTAAGGCGCTTGGCGGCAGGGGCTTCAAAATGTATCCGCTCTTTTCCAACAGCGCCGGATACCACCTGCATCGGCCCGCTTGAATCATCGCGCCATTGCCCGATGATAATTTTATGCATGCCACTATAACCAGTCGGAAACAAGGCTGCATACCAGCCAAACAGACGCTCAGTGCTTAGTGGTTGCGCATAATTTTGCATCGCATCCAGCATCATATCGACAATACCATCAACATGACGATCAGCGGGTGCTAACGCGCCAATGTCCAACCCTAGCCGCCGGGCAATAGATGAGCGAACCTGGTCACGATCCAGAATTTCACCTTCAATTTCGGAAGATTTTAGCACATCGAGCGTCAGGGTCTGGAGCGTGGCTTCCACTTTTAAGGGAAATCCCAACGCATCCATCCTGCCAATCAGACGTCCCTGCCGGTGACGCACAGACGCCAGCAACCCGGATAATTTTTTATGATCCCAGCGGAAATCAGGCCAGTCAGACAACTCATGGATATAGCGATTCATCCTACGCACCTCATGCGGAGATTATCCGCCATATTCTCCGCATTTTGCAACTGCAATAACCGCATATTATGCGGATATTATGATCGCTATTCGCCGCATCTGCTTATGTTTCTTGCATGAATCCAGCGATTGCGAGAATATTCTTTAAAGGAGCAGGATTTGGAATTGGCAGGTCATGGATATGGAATTGATCATAATATCTGATGAGCTGCGACGGTATCTTCAGGACTTGAAAAGCTCAAGCGGTGCTGGTGCTTCAGCCATGTAACGTGGCGCAAATGATCGCCCAAAAGGTCTTGATGCCGCGATGATCAATCGCTGGCTCAATGGCAAGACGAGAACGGCGCGGCCTGATCATTGGAATGATGTGTTCAGGCGCTGGTCGGAGATGCCAAAATGGATCAAGATTACTCCCGAAATCCAGAAGGAGCTTCAACTCGAACATGAACGAACGGGTATCGGCGCAATAGCTCTTCTCAATATTGCAGGATCACTGAATGACGCAATCAAGCCCAGCGCAATCGATCATTGGCTGGCTGGTGTCCGTGACAAAGCGCCGGAGGAACATGTTCAATTTGTCCTGAACGCTTGGCGTGTGCTTCCCCCGATGGAATGGATCAGACTTACACCGCAACACCTCTCCGATTTAGCCGATTTGCGCAATCGCTTGCACCTCAATCCCCGCATATTGATACGACACGCAAGTGATTGCCCTGGTAATCTTGATGAGAACAAAATCTATGACATTCTGGGCGGACGCTATAAACAAATTCGCAAAACTCATTTTGATTTCTTAATGGGTTTATTATCGAGGTAGAAAGCGCCTCTCAATTCAGAAACTGAACGTTCATTTGAAACTACCGAGGTTTCCACGACTTAGTTTGGAAAATCACTCTATCGAGAAGGGATTCAAAAACTGTCTACCCCATAGCAGTCTCTTGTCAACTTCGCTGAGTTCAGCTTCTTCACATACGCCATCCCAATGCCGTTTAATTGCAGAAATCATCTTTTCAAAGATGGCACGTGCTTGAATTTTGGAAAGCAGAAAGTTATGAGCGGTTGCAAGGCAAGATTTTAATTGGCTAAGATTATTATTGCCGGAGATAAGCATAGCCTGTGAAGCTTCGTTACCCGTGCGGCCTTGCGGACAAATATCATAAGCCGGTGTAAGCGTCAGTTCTTTGCCATTCCAAAATGCAGCATGATTTCGCGCATGATCATCCGTGTTACCACAAAGAATATTAAAGACGAGGCGCGAAAAGACTTCCTCAAGTGTCGCTTTTGGATCAGTAAAACGATGGCGGATAATTTCCGCAAAGGTTTCATAGCTTGCGTAACGCGCCATCATGTCATCAAGACCAAGCAGTGTCAGTGCCGAGACCATTGCTTTACGCGACCAGCCTTGATCTTTTTTTGTGCGGTCGAAGCGCTCTATCAAAAGCACGTCTTTATTGGCAGCCTTGATGAGCTTTACAGGCGCAACATTCAAGCCAGATAACGCAGCGAGCCGCATTGCAACAAATTCAGCTTTGACAACGCTATACAAGTCAGCGCTGGAAGAAAACTTGGCGACGTATTTTTTGCCTTGATCCAGGATCAATGCCTTTGGACGTGACCCGCCGATGGAGCTGCCATGGAAGAGCGCGTGATCCAACTCGGGTGTAAGTGGAACGCCCTTTTCAACCCGTTCAACCGATTCAACGAGCTCTTCCATACTCACATTGTTTGCTGAGCGTGGTATATACTCGGTTGGCGAGCGCTGAAAATCGAGCGCACCGATACGATCAGAGCCAGATTCTAATAAATAGGACAATTCATCCAGCTCGCCTGTATCCGTGCTTGCACCTTTGCGTCCCAATTTTTTGTTGATAATGACGCGTCGTCCCCACGCATCCGGCGCGGCATCCCGAATACAGCCCGGCATGGCCAAGCCTTCGTGTAGGGGCAATACGCCTGCTTTTAAAGGTAATTCCGGCTCGTAAATTGCAATGGCTGGTTTTTTGTCGCGGGCACGCTCAAGGTAACGCTTACCGTAGTTAAATAGGATATTGCCGTTATCAGCTTCGAGCCTTCCTGCAACGACAGGCTCCGTTTCATCCGGCAACCATATCCAGACATAAGCTTCTTTGTCATGACTAGAAATCATCATGCACCACCTTGGATTTTCTGCGCACGGATTTCGGCAATAACGACAGCTTATCTTCAGTTTGACGGATATGCCTTGTCAGTGTGGTTTCATCGGCATCAAACAGCTTTACACCGACGATGACTGCCACTTCGAAAACGGCTCCGATCTCGCATTTAAGATCACCCTTCTCGATACGTTGCAGCAAACCTCTCGAAATACCAGCACGATCTGCAACCTCTTGAGCGGTCAGCTTTCGTTCTTTTCGTGCAACGCGAATTAACTCCCCAAGGAGGAGAGACGCTTCACGACTATAACGTGAGTAAGTTCGTATAATTGATTTTGGCATCAATTTATTTTGGTTCATATATAGATCATAAAAAGCCTTTATGATTATTCTGTGAACCACCATAATAGATATTGAGCTTTATGTCAAGACAATAATGATCCATATAAAGATCATAATATATGACAATGATCTATATATAAACCATTTCTGTACGGAAGATGCTAACTAATAGTGGATACTGTCTTTCGCATAACAGTCTACTGGCGATGCCATGAGCCCTTAAACTTATCCTTTCCAGACAGAAGAGCCAGCGTTTTACTCAGAAATACATAAAATCACTGAGAGATTAATTAATTGACCACTCTCAAACAAATCGTCAAGCAAAGACTCCAGACGTGAAATCAATTCTCCAGCGGCATCACTAACATAAATGGTTAATTAATTTTAGTGCCATATATTTAATTAATTTCCTTTCCCTGCGAAAGATGTTTAACTAATGAAGACGTCTAATTAAATTTGTCATGCATTCTTTAATTTACTTTGTTTGCCAATTAAAGGCGGAAACGATCCCATGAAGAAGGTCAGAGAAACGGGTGAATTTGTATCCTGCTCGGTGGCAGAGGAAAAATATCAGGCCTTTGTTCCGTCCACTCTGCCTCCTAAACCGCCGCTGGATATGGGGCAGCTTGGCAGTTTGCTGGCTTCTGCCAGCGCTGCTCTTGGCCGTCTGGATGGTCTAGCCGGATTTTTGCCGGATATTGGATTGTTCATTTACATGTATGTTCGGAAAGAAGCGCTACTGTCTTCGCAGATTGAAGGGACACAATCGAGCTTTTCCGGTCTTCTGATTCATGAAAGCGAAGCAGCTCCCGGCGCACCTACTGAAGAGGATGTCCAAGATGTCTCCAATTGCATAGCAGCGCTGAATCACGGTCTGGAGCGGATGCGTGGTGGATTCCCGCTATCCTTGCGGCTGATTCGGGAAATTCATGAAATATTGCTTTCAAAAGGACGCGGCTCCACCAAAATACCAGGGGAGTTTCGCCGGTCGCAAAACTGGATCGGCGGCCCACGGCCCTCAAAAGCCCGTTTTGTTCCACCTCCGCCGGAACGGCTGGAAAAATGCCTCGGCGCTTTCGAAAAATTCCTTCATGCAGATGATGACGGCCTGCCGGTTCTCATTCGTGCTGCGCTGGCCCATGTGCAGTTTGAAACCATCCATCCATTTCTGGATGGCAATGGCCGCGTCGGGCGGTTGCTCATTACGTTGCTGCTTTGCGCCGATGGCGTTCTGAAAGAGCCGATTCTTTATCTCTCGCTCTGGTTCAAGACTCGACGGGATGAATATTACGATCAGCTGCAATATATCCGCGATACCGGGGATTGGGAAGAATGGGTCAGCTTTTTCCTGCGCGGTGTCATTGAAATCGCCGATCAGGGCGTGGCTACGGCCAAGCGCATTCTTAACCTGTTCAATGCCGACCAGCGCAGAGTCGAAACAGCTCTCGGCAAAGCTGCGCCATCGGCTCTGAAGATACTTGCCCACATGCGAAAAAAACCGATCATTGCTCCGAAAGATTTGGTCGTTCCATTGGGACTTACCATGCCGACGATCAATACAGCTCTCCAGCATCTGGAGAAAGCCGGAATCGTGCAAGAAATAACCGGTCGTCAGCGCGACCGGCTGTTTGCGTACAAGGCTTATCTGGCGATTCTGGAAGAAGGTACGGAACCGTTGGTGTAGATAGCCATAATCTCATGCACAAAACGCAATAACTTAGCAAAATCAATAATTTTTACAAATATTGCCAATCGCAATCGAGCCAAAAAAGAAAGTAAATCCGAAAAAATGAATGCGCTCATTCAGACGACTCGGAAAGATTGCATATCAGAATTTTAAGCTGGGCATTCCGAATTATTTTCAAGCAGAAAGATTAGCAATCACGATCTTTTGTTGCAACATGTCAAAATGATGGCCGAATCATGTGATCAAAAATAGCGTTGGCAGGAAGATTCTGATGTCGACAAATTTTCTTTCGAAAAAGATTTGTCAGACAAGAACGTGATGATTAACCTAAATACACGTTCATCCCGTAAATCTGCATCTACTGAAAAGGTGTATGAAAACGGATATTTTGAGCGAGGATAAGCTGGTTGCGGGGGCAGGATTTGAACCTACGACCTTCGGGTTATGAGCCCGACGAGCTGCCAGACTGCTCCACCCCGCGCCAATGGTTCGCATAATAGCAGCAGTACCTCATTCCGTCAAAATTATGTGCTAAAACCTAATCAGAAGCGCAACACGGCTCTTGTACTAAAAGATTCAATAGACAGTCTCTCCAAAAAATTGAGTTGCAGAAAATCAGGTCTGATTTTTGATCTGCATTTTTATTCCAAATTGTAAAATACAGCATTATGCCGCAGCATGCTAAAATGGTTATTTTTAATCTACCTCTTAGGGAGAAAATATAATGCTGATAAATGAAGCTTATGCCCAAGCGGCAACTAGCACACAAGCCGAGCCAAGTTTGATGAGCCTTCTGCCATTAATTGGTATTCTCGTTATCTTTTACTTTTTGTTGATTCGCCCACAAACCAAGCGTGCAAAAGAACAGAAATTGATGAGGGAAGGTTTGCAAAAAGGGGATGAAGTGATTATCAGTGGAGGGGAATTAGGCCGTGTTACAAGTGTAGGAGAAAGCTACATTACTCTGGAAATTGCCCCCAATATTGAAATTACCGTGCTCAAAGCAGGCGTACAAACCTTATTACCGAAAGGGACATTAAAAAATATCGATACAGGTAAAGGCAACAAAATGCCTAAAAATAACAAACCACAAAAAGCAAGTGATACCCAAGAAAGTGATAGCGAAGATAGCAACGCGACATCTTCCAACGAATCACAAAAATAAACTACGCCAGATAAAAGCTAATGATCCAAATGGTTCAAGCTCATCTCAATCTAATCACTTTTGTCCTCTGTCTTTAATCAATTAATATCATGAACCGCTACCCTGTCTGGAAAAATTTGATTGTTGTGATTTCGCTTCTGATTGGTCTTCTGTATACCTTACCTAATTTTTTTGGTGAGTCGCCTGCAATACAAATTTCACCCTTACGGATCACAGCGGAAACGGGCACCACACTGCTACAGAAAATAGAAGAAACGCTTAAAAAGCATGGCATCGATACCAATGGTGCCATTGTTGAAGGAAATAGCATTAAAGTCCGTTTTACCGACACCGATATTCAAATTAAAGCTAGAGACATTTTGCAATCTGAGTTGGGCGCAGATTACATTGTCGCACTCAATCTCATTCCTAACTCTCCTCAGTGGCTAACGAGTATTGGTGCGCTTCCCATGTATCTAGGGCTTGATTTACGGGGTGGCGTTCATTTTATGCTGGAAGTTGATATGAATGGCGCATTATCCAAGTCTCTAGATCGATATAGTGCCGATATTCGCAGCAATTTGCGCGAATTGAGAATTCCTTCGGCAGGATTAGATCGGGATAATTCTCAACTCGTTATCAAATTTAGAGACGAGCAATCACGTTCAAAAGCAGAAACAGAACTCAAAAAATTATATGCCGATCTAGAGCTGCGCACACAAGATACCGATAGAGATTTCCGTTTGCTTGCAACTGTCAAGCCGGATGCGCATACCCGTATGCAAAGTGCTGCCTTACAACAAAACATTACCACTTTACGCAATCGTATTAATGAGCTCGGTGTGGCGGAACCAATCATTCAGCAGGCTGGTTCTGATCGGGTCATCGTGCAGCTGCCTGGCGTGCAAGACACAGCCAAAGCTAAAGATATTTTGGGTAGAACGGCCACCTTGGAAATTCGGATGGTCGATGATGAAAGTGATCTCGAGACTGCTTTGCAAGGCCAGGTTCCCTTTGGGGCCGAATTATTCACTGAACGTGGAGGAAATCCGCTTCTAGTCAAAAAACAAGTTTTACTGACAGGTGATCGCATCACGGATGCACAACCTGGTTTTGACAGCGATAACCAGCCTGCGGTACATGTCACACTTGATAGCAATGGCGCACGGATTTTCAAACAACTCACCCGCGCCAATGTCGGTAAGCGAATGGCTATTTTGCTCGTTGAAAAGAATCACTCAGAAGTGATTACTGCACCGGTGATACGTGAAGAAATTGGTGGAGGGCGTGTCCAAATTAGTGGTCGCATGAGTAGCACAGAGGCACGCGACGTAGCCTTGCTATTAAGAGCAGGCGCACTTGCCGCACCAATGGAAATCATTGAAGAACGAACCGTTGGGCCGAGCCTGGGTGCAGATAACATTTCGAGAGGATTCAATTCGACCTTATTTGGATTCCTGGCGGTAGCACTATTCATCATGCTTTACTATCAGGCGTTTGGCGTCATCTCCGTTCTTGCCCTCAGTGCAAATTTATTGCTTCTGATCAGTTTACTTTCGATTCTACAAGCTACGCTCACGCTCCCTGGCATGGCAGCGATTGCACTAACGCTTGGGATGGCAATTGATGCAAACATTCTTATCAACGAACGAATTCGAGAAGAACTTCGTAGTGGCGTATCTCCCCACATTGCCATTAATGCGGGCTATGAACGCGCATTCGGCACGATCTTGGATTCGAATATTACCACGTTGATTGCAGGTATTGCCTTGTTTGCTTTTGGTTCAGGTCCAGTCAAGGGATTTGCCGTAGTATTATGCCTAGGTATTCTTACATCCGTCTTCAGTGCTGTAACAATTTCACGCGCCATGGTCAATCTGATTTATGGTAATCAGCGTAAATTAGAAAAAATCTCGATTGGTGCAGTCTGGAAACCTAAAACCTCAAAGCGCTCGTAACCAATTACAATTGATATTGCGCCTCATATTCTCAAATCAGTATTAGAAACGGCTCTCAAGCAGCTATTCAGGACTCTCAAAACCATGGAATTTTTTAGATTTGAACGCGATATTCCCTTCATGAGCTGGGGGAAATATACCACTACCATTTCTGTCATCACTTTTGTTCTTGCCATTTTCTTTTTATCTACAAGAGGTTTAAACCTGGGTGTTGACTTTACTGGCGGAACAGTGCTGGAAGTCAGTTATTCACAACCAGCCGATCTGGGTGCGATTCGTTCGGTGCTTAATACATTGGAGATCACCGATGTTTCAGTTCAGAACTTCGGTAGTTCGCGCGATGTATTGATTAGGTTACCCGCTAAACATGAACTCTCCAGTACCAAATTATCAGAATTTGTGATAGACGCTTTAAAGAATGCCGATCACACTATCGAAATTCGCCGAATTGAATTCGTTGGCCCTCAAGTTGGCCAGGAATTACTTGAAAATGGCGCATTGGCCTTGCTGTTTGTTTCACTCGGCATTGTGGCGTATCTTGCAGTGCGCTTTGAATGGAAATTCGGTGTTGCAGGCATCATTGCGAATTTCCATGATGTTATCATCATTCTAGGTTTCTTCGCTTACTTCCAATGGGAATTTTCTTTGACCGTTTTAGCTGCCGTGCTTGCGATCTTGGGTTATTCAGTTAATGAGTCGGTCGTCATATTCGATCGAATCCGAGAAAATTTTCGTAAACTACGCAAGGCGCCTGTTACACAAGTTATTGACAATGCGATTACTCGCACCATGTCTCGTACTATCATTACACATGGCAGCACTCAAATGGTCGTTATTGCGATGCTGCTCTTCGGTGGTGAAGCACTTTACTATTTTGCGCTTGCATTGACCATCGGCATTCTATTCGGCATTTACTCTTCGACGCTAGTTGCCAGCCCAATACTCATGCTACTAGGCGTCAAGCGCGAAGATCTTGTAAAACCAGAAAAAAAGCAGCAAGAAGAAGCCCTGCCATAATTTGCGGCAATCCACTTCAATTCTAATTTAGGTCGTTACTTTTGTACGAGATCATTAACTGGATAGTGCAAACTGTTGGTGCACTTGGCTATCCAGGAATTTTTATAATGATGGCATTAGAATCCAGTTTTGTTCCTTTTCCTAGCGAAGTCGTAATGATTCCTGCCGGTTACCTTGCTTCCAAAGGAGAAATGAACATTTTCGCTGCGATTCTCAGTGGTATTGCGGGCAGTTTGGCTGGCGCTTTATTTAATTATTATTTAGCAGTTAGATTCGGGCGGCCGTTCCTTATCCAGTATGGCAGATATGTTATGTTTAGCGAGATTACAATGCAAAAAATGGAAGATTTTTTTGCGCGCCATGGCCATATCTCTACTTTTACAGGGCGACTCATACCAGTCGTGCGACAATATATCTCACTTCCTGCCGGATTAGCAAAAATGGATTTAGCGGTATTTAGTATTTATACCAGTCTCGGTGCAGGAATCTGGGTCATTATTTTGGCGTTACTCGGCTATTACATTGGTGCCAATGAGCATCTGATTAAGGAATACCTGCATAACATTATCGCGATATTAATCGTTGCGTGTGCGATCTGCATAGGGGTTTATTGGCATTACCAAAAGAATCGAAGGAAACCTTAATCTACGAGTATCTCTAAAGAACTATATTTTGTCACAATACCTCGTATAGGCTGCGTCAGTATTTTTTGTTCTCACCCCATCTTGTTTAAATCTACGAACTTTTAGAGGTACTCCTAAATCCCATTATTTAGTCAGGTATCGTTGCGCAGGTCAGAGAAGATTGGATATCTCACGCATTATCGTCGTCTACCTCTGACATGCTGGCTACGCAGCTTCGGTATTATTTTTATTACTACCACCACTGCGCATGAAGAAGAAGCCGACGCCTGCTATCAAGAGTACTGCACCAATGATATAAGGCATATTTGATTTACCCCCTGTTCCCACTGCAAATGGGAAGCGGGATACATATTCAACACCTTCTCCCTTTACTGT
>NZ_QAOO01000021.1 GCF_003051105.1 Nitrosomonas nitrosa
GCCTCTCCCTAATGCCGAAGCCTCAGCGGCAGCAAACAACCGCCTCATGCGCTCATCCAATGTCCATGCAAGTTTATTAAATCTGATTCGTATTGACTCAATGGTGTTATCTTCAATTATCATGAAGACATGATACTATTTTCCGACTTATTTGTTACAGTTATTTATTTACAATTCCTAAGACAGGGCTGAGTAGATTATGTCGGTCAATCACATTTGACAGCCAATAGCCTACGTCACTGTAGATGGCGGAAGCGGTGAGATTCGAACTCACGAACGGTTGCCCGTTGCCGGTTTTCAAGACCGGTGCAATCGACCACTCTGCCACGCTTCCGGTAACCAACGATCATCGATACAGAAAAAAATGACCTTCTATAATGAAGATCATTCTATGATCTGTCTACTGTCGGGTTTTTAAGAAATTCTAAAGGCTGACCGGTTGGAATGATACATTTTTAGGGACATTAATGCCAGCAAAACCCGCTATGCATGCGAACTATTTCTTCAATGCAGCAAGCTCCTCTTTCAATCGCTTGATGTCTTCTTCAGCATGTCGTTGTTGCGTAATATCGTATTGTACGCCAAGGTAGTAAAGCACATTACCGTGCACATCAAATAGGGGGGTGATCACGAGATGGTTATAAAACATTTCGCCATTTTTTTTGTAATTCCTAAGCGTTATTTCAATGGGTCGCTTATTATCAATCGCTTCCTTTAATTGATAGCGCTCCTTCTGGTCGCGATCCGTTCCCTGCAAGAAGCGGCAATTTTTCCCTATTGTTTCTTCTTGTGTATAGCCTGTTATTATCTCAAATGCTTTGTTGGCATAAACCAAGGGTAAATCCTCCTGGTCAGGATCCGCCAGCGTGATGCCATTAACACAAGAATCAAGAATTTTGGACAATACTTGTGGAATTAATCCAGGGTCTTTCTCAACGATAAAGTCCATTCTTTTTCTCCAAAATTTTCCAGTGATAAACCGAAATTTATCCTAACGGAGGTTAAAAAAACCATGGCTTGGCAGCCACGGGTTGATCAGATCGACTCGGCTTCTATTAGCCTCTTGATATTTCTGACGGTTCTTTCCGCGCCATCCTGAACGGCTATACGAATAAGCTTCTCAAATGGCCGCATGTGCAATTCTAGGCTAAGTAATTCAAAAGTAAATGTGACTTGAGTCGAAGTTGCGTCATTTGACTCCAACAAGTAATCACAGCGAAATGGATTGGACACCCCGTCAAATCGAATCTGCGCATAAGGCTCGAAAATGACAACCTTGAAGGTCGATTCCGATCGATTACCTTGATCCACCCGTACTTGACGGCATAATGTGCCTAATCCAAACGGCCCCTCTGTCAGTTGCTCCAGCTCTCGCACTTCCGGCGACCACCTCGGATAGTTAACGAGTAAATCGATGCCAATAAAATTGAATACGTACTCATCCGACTGCCGAATCACTGAACTCGCTTTTCCGACGACCGGCTTGTCGCTAAACAAATTAAACATGCTACAACCTCCTGCATATCGATGCCCTAAATCAGATAGGTATCTATCCCTGTCAACAGTAAATCATATTGTGCCTCGACAATTTCTTTAATGACATGCGCAGCAATGCCGGTAACGACATTATTCTCAAGCGCGAGCCAACCAACCGCATCCGCAGGACCTAGACTGACTACATAACCTATATCATGGTGCAAATAAGGTTCAAGTATTTTAAGCAATCCTGAGTGACGCAAAATATTCCGCGCAACCAACTTTCCTTTACGCACGGCTGATTGTGCTGTCATGGCATTTGAACCAAAAGCCTGATAATGAGAACAATCACCGGCAACAAAAATAGAGGGTAATGAGCGCTGATTGATTATGACCTGCCCGAAAGCATTCGCGGCAAGCTGATTATCTTGCTTCTTACCCACAAACAGTATCGATAGACCTGAAGGAAGCGCGCACTCGTCTCCACTATCTTTTGCTTTAAGCATAATAGTGTTATCACGTTGCCCCCGAAACAGCATCCCAGGAAAATAATCGATATCAAGGTCAGCCATGCAAGCTTGCGTATAGCTCGCAAATCGACCAGGAAACTGTTTGAGTACTCGCTCCCCACTGTCGATCAAACGCAGCTTGTTTTCAAATTTGTGACGCTGTAAGAAATGCGCGATCTCAAACAAATACTGTATGCCGGTAGCCCCCCCACCAATAATCGAGATCGGCGCATTTACGGCACCTTCTCCGGCTAGATAGCCACTCAGCAATTCCGAACCGGCTGTTCTCGTAAAATCATTTAACTCAAGAATACCTTCTGCATGGCCAGCTCCCGCCCCAGGCGCGCCTGAAGCAATCAGCAGATAATCAAATGGAATTGCATGGTCATCAAATATCACACATTTCGCGTCATGCCATTGCTGCAAAGTCGCTTCATCAAATGCCGGGGCTGCACAAATATGCTGACAGCCGAATCGCTGCTCAAGCACTGAAAAAGGAACCAATACATCCGATAATGGGTAGCGGAATGTTTCGTGCAGATGCGTGATCTTGATGTGATGCCTCCGTGGATCAACAAGCGTAATTTCAATGTCCGGCATATAACGCACAAGCGAAGTCAACGCAGCGATACCGGCATAGCCACCACCGATGATCACGACTTTTAGCTGTTTACGACCCGATATATAAAATGGCAAAAAAGCCACACTTGCTCCTTATTCCACTAAAAATTAAAACGATCAGAATTTATGCCTGCTTGTAGCGTAGCATGAATTATTGATCTTTATGCTGTATTCCACCTTTAAGGGCAGATCACGGCTCTTTTAAAAAGACATGGCTTCTTCTTGGTATTTCACCTACACACCAATTCGCTAATGCCCATTCCCAGAAGGTAGAAAGGTCACTCTTGCTGAGCTCTTCCGGTGGATTCTGACCAAGAAACCGAAGCGCTGCTACCAATTGTGGCAAGGGATTGGTTAAGTTTATTGGTTCAGCCCGGGTTTGTTTGCTCAATTTTTCTCCTTGCTCGTTCACGACTACGGGCACGTGTGAATAACAAGGTGTTTCAACACTTAACAATTTCTGAAGGTATATCTGCCGGGACGTTGAGTGTAGTAGATCAGCCCCTCGCACAACATGCGTGATTCCTTGCCATGCATCATCGACAACCACGGCCAATTGATAGCTGTAAATGCCATCCGCCCGCCGCAACACAAAATCACCGATCTCATTTTCCACCCTCTGGCAAATGCTTCCTTGCACGCTGTCTTCGAAATGAATCAATCTGTTATCGGTTCTGATGCGCCAAGCAGAGGGTCGATCACTCAGGG
This sequence comes from Nitrosomonas nitrosa, assembly GCF_003051105.1. Lineage (GTDB taxonomy): Bacteria > Pseudomonadota > Gammaproteobacteria > Burkholderiales > Nitrosomonadaceae > Nitrosomonas > Nitrosomonas nitrosa. Next base: position 3,315 of record NZ_QAOO01000021.1, read on the forward strand.
CAATCGAACGACCCGCGCGACAACTTCCGGGGTAGATCGGACCATCAACCCCAATCAAGGCAGTATCTGCGATTTCTTTACGGGAACACGTGCAAGGATACATAAACCCCTCATTCTCAAGCCTCAACAATGCGGCCTGATACGCTGCTTGCCGCTGACTTTGATAAATGATTTCCCCATCCCAACTCATTCCAAGCAATTCCAGTGTTTGCATTATCTGCTGTGCAGCACCTGGCAGAGTGCGAACCACATCTAAATCTTCGATTCTAACCAGCCACTCTCCTCCTCGCGTTCTAGCCTCAAGATAGCTGGCGATTGCGGTTACCAGCGATCCCAAGTGCAAGGCACCCGTCGGCGAAGGGGCAAAACGCCCTCGATAAGTAGATATACCCGTTGATTGTTGTTTCATCAAACTTCGAGTTGATTTAGAAATTTTTTCCTTACACAGTATTTGTGCTCACGCACAGAAGAACTTACCTCAACTTTTAAGGCAAAACGCTAAAATCGGCTGGGTAATACTTAGCCCGAATATTTCATAAATTCATGTAATGATCACGCATCAATCTGATTAATAATAATATTTTTAGTTAGCATAATGAAGTGACTCATCCACTCTACCGAGCAAAATCTTCCCTATTAATTAAAAGACAAATGAGCGCGCGAGGTAATTTATGAAAATTTACGGTTAATAAGTATAATCCCTGAAACTGCGGCTGACAGCTTGATAGAAAGTCCATACGCATACTTAACTGTTGCCGTCTGAACAGTCAATCGTATCTTGGATAATTTAAGCCTAAATCTATCAAACAAAGAACCAGCCACTCTAATAAACTGCTTTCTCTATCATTTTTCTCAGAAGGACACGTGGTGCATATTCACATTCTCGGTATTTGCGGCACTTTTATGGGCGGACTTGCTGTACTTGCACGAGAATCGGGTTACCAAGTTACAGGTTGCGATGCGAATGTCTACCCGCCGATGAGCACGCAACTTATCGCTCAAGGCATAGAGCTGATTGAAGGTTACACACCTGAGCAAATACAGATTAATCCAGATTTGTTTGTCATCGGCAACACCATTTCTCGTGGCAATCCTTTAATGGAGGAGATTCTCAATAGAAACCTACCCTATATCTCAGGCCCACAATGGCTTTCAGAACACATTCTGAGAAATAAGTGGGTGCTCGCTGTTGCAGGCACCCATGGCAAAACGACCACAAGTTCAATGCTTGCATGGATATTGGAATATAGCTCACTTGCGCCAGGCTTCCTGATCGGCGGTATCCCTGAGAATTTTGGAATTTCCGCACGACTGAGCGGGAGAGGTCAATCCTCATCCAACGGTTATGAGTCTTCGCCCTTTTTTGTCATCGAAGCCGATGAATACGATACGGCATTCTTCGATAAACGCTCCAAATTTATTCATTATCGTCCCAAAACAACGGTACTGAATAACCTAGAGTTCGACCATGCCGATATCTTTCCAGATTTAGCAGCCGTCCAACGGCAGTTCCACCATTTCGTTAAAACGCTTCCAGGAAATGGATTAATTGTCGCCAATGGCCTTGAGAGAAACCTGCAACAAGTACTGTCGCTTGGTTGCTGGACACCCGTTGAACAATTTGGTGTCGATGACGGCTGGCAAGCCAAATTACTGCAGAATCAGGAAATCGATATCTCCTTTAAAGGAAGACATCAAGGCATACTGCGATGGGAACTGCTTGGAGAGCATAACTGCATGAATGCACTCGCTGCAATTGCTGCCGCACGTCACGCTGGCGTCCCTGCGGATATCGCAATTTCGGCACTATCCGAGTTCAAGAACGTTAAAAGACGAATGGAAATTCGCGGCGTCATCCATAACATCACCGTATACGATGATTTTGCCCATCACCCCACCGCAATCAGAACAACATTAGCGGGTCTGCGCAACAAGATCGGCAACGCACGTATCATCGCCGTGCTAGAACCCCGCTCCAATACGATGAAAATGGGCATCTGGAAAGATCAGCTTGCGGACAGCTTACAAGGAGCAGACCTGATTTATTGTTATACCCATCACGCAGAATGGAATGTGGAAGAGGCATTGAGCACACTAGAAAAAAAAGCGCATCTCTATGGAGAACTCATGCCTATGGTCGACGCGATTACGCTCGCCACACTCCCAGGCGATCATATCGTGATCATGAGCAATGGCGGCTTTGAGGGCATTCACGAAAAACTACAGACTTCCCTCAGCAAACATCATCATTGACTCAGCATTTATAACCCCCTTTTTAACAACTAAAGGTGTGACAATTTGTCACATAGCCTAAACAGTTGTTTTACGTTAATGTTGAGACAAAATACGTCATGCCTGATTAGCAGCCCAAATGTTTAACATTTTTCATCAATCCCCCCTGAGTAAAAATCTGCAGCGTTTGTTTTTTTTGAGAAGCATCGCAATCGTCGTGCAATGCATTCTGTTTGTCTTCGTCTACTCCGCTATTGAAATAGAAGTACCGTGGACCGAGATGACAATCGTTGTCGTCATCCTCAGCTTACTCAATTTTTTCACTTGGGTTCGATTGCACCATACTTTTCCTGTTTCGAATCTAGAGTTTTTTGCGCAGCTTCTGATTGATATATTTGCGTTAACCGCATTACTGTATTTGAGCGGGGGCTCGACCAACCCCTTTATCTCGCTTTATTTACTGCCCCTCACCATTGCTGCAGCGATCCTGCCTTGGCGCTATACTTGGGCGATCGCTGGCATTACGATAACTTGCTATACCATCCTGTTATTTGAATACATCCCACTGCCGCATGATCACTCGGATGATCATAGCGCGCATCTGATGGAATTTAATCTACATATTTCGGGGATGTGGCTGACCTTTGTGTTAAGTACTATTTTGATTGCCTGGTTTGTCGTTAAAATGAGCAGTTCCATCCGCGATCGCGATAAGGATCTTGCCCAGGCACGAGAACAAGCGCTACGCAACGAACAAATCATCGCACTAGGCACGTTAGCTGCCGGTGCAGCCCATGAGCTCGGCACCCCGCTCTCGACCATGGCAGTTATTGCTGGAGAGTTACAACGCGAATTCCCTCAGAATGAAGAATTCCAGAATAATATCCAAATCCTGCGTAACCAAATCACCCATTGCAAGCAAACATTGACGCAGCTACTCGCCAATGCCGGACAAGCACGCGTCGAGGATGGGAATAGCCAGCCCGTAGATTACTTTCTGAAACAAATCCTGACTAAATGGCAGCTTATTCGACCTTCGACGAAATTCAACTATCTGTCCGATGGTGTACAACCCGTACCACGCATCATGAACACGCAATTACTCAGCCAGTCTATCCTAAACTTGCTGAACAACGCTGCAGACGCCTCAACCAATGAAGTCAAGATCAAGAGTCATTGGGATCAACAGATGCTCAATCTAGAAATTCATGATGATGGCGAAGGATTGACCAAAGAAGCCATGCAACGGGCAGGCGAAGCTTTTTTTACCAGTAAAGCGCCGGGACAAGGCTTTGGCATTGGATTGTTTCTTGCAAATGCCAATATCGAGCGTTTTGGCGGCAGTGTACGTTTATTCAATCACCCCGAGGGAGGCGCTTGCATACATGTCTCCCTTCCCTTGATATCTTAAAGCAAGCGTATTTATCCACTACAAATGTTCTGAGCTAAGAAACCCTAACCTATGAATGAATCCAGCGAACATCCCAGTTTACTTATTGTCGATGATGACCCAGTTTTCTGCGAGGTATTAGCCAAAGCAATGACCAAACGGGGATTCGATGTTACGTGTACTCACACCATTACCTCCGCGTTGGAAAAAGTAGAAGCGCTTATGCCTGAATATGCCATTATTGATCTCAAACTAGCCGACGAGTCCGGCTTGACGTTGGTTGATAGAATCAAAAAACTCGATCCTGGGACACGTATCGTCATGCTGACGGGTTACGCCAGCATTGCAACTGCTGTTGAAGCCATCAAGCTCGGTGCGACACATTATCTGGCTAAACCGGTTGATGTGAACGACATCATGGCAGCTTTCGAACGCACTTCGGGTGACACCGAGGTCCCCATAAGCGCACACCCGCTTTCAGTAGGCCGCTTGGAATGGGAGTATATCCATCGTATTCTGACCGAAAACAATAACAATATTTCTGTTACTGCAAGAATTCTCAATATGCACCGGAGAACATTACAGCGCAAGCTGGCCAAAAAACCAATTTAGCAATAGACCTTACAGATTAGTATTCACTATCCTTGCCGTCACTCGAATGTCTTTCCCCACCATACGAAAATCGGTAAATTCAAGATTATGCTTGTTAGCTAGACTGGTTAGCACGGGCAGATTCAACATCCCCTGCGCTTGGCTACCCAATATACAAGGTGCAAGATAAACAAAGAGTTCGTCAACCAACCCCGCCTGCAGCAGAGCGCCTCCTAACCCTCCCCCTGCTTCGACGAGTACTTCATTAATTTCCAGATTGGCTAACTTAGCCATCATCAGATTGAGATTGACCTTACCATTAGTACTCGGCAAGATAAATACGCACGCGCCCTTCTCTTCTATCGCTTTTCTTTTATCCTCATCCCCTTGAGCAGAGAAAATCAATACCCTCCCGCTTTGCAACAACTTCGCATCGGGTGAAATTTCTAAGCGATTGTCAAGCACGATACGCACTGGCTGGCGTGTGGTTTCGATAAGGCGCACCGACAATTGAGGATTGTCCCGCTTGACTGTCCCCATTCCGGTCAAGACGGCGCAAGACATGGCACGCAATCGATGCCCGTCCATACGTGCAGCTTCGCCTGTAATCCATTGACTTTCCCCATTGATCAACGCTGTTTTACCATCCAGGCTTGTTGCTATTTTCAATCTTACCCAAGGCCGTTGATGAAGCATGCGAGTCACAAAACCAATATTGAGCGCGCGTGCTTGTGCCGCTAATAAACCGCACTGGGCCATAATGCCTGCCTGCTGCAGCAGGGCGATCCCTTTTCCTGCTACCAAGGGATTGGGGTCTTGCATCGCCACCACCACCTTAGCCACACCCGCTTCGATGAGTGCTTGTGCACAGGGAGGTGTCCGCCCATAATGGCTGCACGGTTCCAGGGTTACGTAAACAGTCGCATTTTTTACTTCATAGGCAGCAGAACGCAGCGCATTGATTTCAGCATGGGGCAGACCCGCGCGTTCATGCCAGCCTGTACCGATTACTTGGTTATTTTTTACGATGACGCACCCAACACGCGGATTGGGGCTCGTAGTATATAACCCCCTTTCAGCAAGCCTCAAAGCTTGAGACATGAAAGCATAATCGCTAGGGGAAAAATCTAGAGAATTGTCTGGCACAAATTATTCTACAAGTAATGGCTTTGTTGCTGCCCAACTATTCATTTTCGCTACAGACAATTTTTTAAGATCTAGTGTAATTCCTGAACTTCTTTGATGACATCCTGAAAGTCGCCCACATCTTGGAAGCTTTTGTATACGGAAGCAAAGCGGATATACGCGACCTTATCGAGCTTATAAAGCTCTTGCATCACCAACTCACCAATACTGCGTGATGGTATCTCCCTTACGCCCAGACTGAGCAATTTCTGAACGATGCGGTCGATCGCTGCATCCACATATTCAGTAGGTACAGGTCGCTTATGCAGCGCACGCAAGAAGCCTGTCATAAGCTTATTGCGACTAAACTCTGCGCGGTTACCATTCTGCTTAATGACTCGCGGTAAATGCAACTCTACTGTTTCATAAGTCGTAAAACGTTTACCACACGCTGCACAATGCCGCCGGCGGCGCACACGATCCCCCTCCTCACTCACACGCGAATTTATTACACTGGTGTCTTCAGCGTTACAGAAAGGGCATCTCATTATTAAACGTCAATCGAGTGTGCAAACTAAAATTGCAAAATTGCTTTTACAATTTTGCCACAAGATTCGATTTGCCTTACTCCATAAACAACACTCCAACTTAGCCAGGATTTCATTCTCCGTAAACCGGGAATTTAGTACACAACCTTTTTGCTTCTTGCGCGACACGCGCCAGAACAGCAGTATCAGCCGGCGCATCTAGTACATCGGCAACCAAATTTGCCAATTGTTCCGACTCTAATTCCCTGAAGCCTCTTGTAGTAACGGCTGGCGTACCTATCCGTATGCCGCTCGTTACAAAGGGTTTCTGTGGGTCATTAGGGATAGCGTTTTTATTGACCGTGATATGAGCGCTCTCTAATGCTTCTTCCGCCTGTTTGCCCGTTAGATTCTTCGCACGGAGATCGACTAAGAACATATGGCAATCAGTATGCCCAGAAACAATTCGCAATCCACGGTTCTGCAATACCTTCGCCATGACGCGAGCATTCTCGATTACTTGCTGCTGATAAGCCCTGAATTCTTTGGTTGCCGCCTCTTTAAAAGAGACCGCCTTAGCAGCGATCACATGCATTAAGGGACCACCCTGAGTTTGTGGGAAAACGGCTGAATTGAGTGTTTTCTCAAATTCTTGCTTAGCCATAATCACGCCACCTCGTGGGCCACGCAAAGTTTTATGGGTCGTACTGGTCACGAAATCGGCTATGCCTACTGGATTAGGATAAAAACCCGCAGCGATCAATCCCGCATAGTGCGCCATATCGACAAATAAATAAGCCCCTACTTCATCTGCAATCTTTCGAAAATATTTCCAATTGATGACTCTTGCGTAAGAAGAAGCACCCGCAACAATCATTCTAGGCTTATGCTCATGCGCTAATCGTTCAACCTCGCTGTAATCAATTTCTTCTGTCTTGGGATCAAGACCATACGCTACCGAATTAAAAATTTTGCCGCTCAGATTGACTGAGGCACCATGTGTTAAATGCCCACCATGCGCAAGGGACATACCTAGCAACGTATCGCCTGGTTTAAGTGCGGACAAATAAACGGCTGCATTTGCTTGTGAACCGGAGTGCGGCTGGACATTAACATATTCAGCATTAAATAACGCTTTCAAGCGATCGATCGCAAGTTGTTCCACCACATCGACATGTTTACAACCACCATAATAGCGTTTACCAGGATATCCCTCTGCGTATTTATTCGTTAGTACCGATCCTTGCGCTTGAAGAACAGCCGGGCTTGCATAATTCTCGGATGCGATCAATTCGATATGATCCTCTTGACGCTGCATCTCGCCTTTAATCGCTTGCCATAAATCAGGATCGACTATTTCTATTGTTTTTTTATACGAAAACATGACAGCATTTACTCTTTGAAAAAATTAGATATTTAAAAATTTTTGCATTCTACCATTTCGAATAGCAGCAGCGATGTATAGATAACGATCTAGATCTTAAGATTGATAGTTATCGAGTAATGCTACCAGGAAAAACACCCTTAAATCTTGAGCAGACTTAAAGATATTAAGTATACCCCCCGGTCACTGCTCACATCTAAGTACATTTAGATGTGTAAATTGATGCAGCACCTACTTTCATTCATCTGATATTTCTCGGGTTTTTTCTTAATACCTCACGGTCAGTAAATAATCATGGCGAAGGAAAATTACTGTGCTTTATTCCATAACCTTATCTATCGTTCTGCTACGGGCTAGGAATCTTTATTTTAATGGATATCACATGCACTATCTTCAAACTGAAGTTCAATCATACCCTCATTATTGATATCGACTGTCACTCTACCGCCATTGAGTAAGCGACCAAACAGCAATTCATCTGCTAGCGCACGCCGAATGGTGTCTTGAATAAGACGCGACATCGGTCGAGCACCCATTACCGGATCGAATCCATGCTCGGCGAGATAGTTACGTAAATTTTCGCTAAAGATAACCTCTACTTTTTTCTCTTGCAGTTGTGACTCAAGCTGCATTAAGAATTTATCAGCAACACGCAAGATAATTTCCTTGCTCAATGGCGCGAATGAGATAATCGCATCTAATCGGTTACGAAATTCTGGCGTAAATATGCGTTTAATCTCAGCCATTTCATCACCAACTTTAGCTACTTTAGCAAAACCGATAGACGATTTCGTCAAAGAATCTGCACCAGCATTGGTAGTCATGATAATAATCACATTACGAAAATCGGCTTTTCGTCCATTATTATCGGTCAAAGTGCCATGGTCCATGACTTGCAGCAAGACATTGTAGATATCTCCATGTGCTTTCTCAATTTCATCAAGCAACAATACAGAATGAGGTTGCTTGATAATCATTTCAGTAAGCAGACCGCCCTGCTCAAATCCCACGTATCCTGGAGGTGCACCAATCAATCTTGAAACGGCATGGCGCTCCATATACTCGGACATATCGAATCGATGCAAAGGAACACCCATTGCGTACGCAAGCTGGCGAGCCACTTCGGTTTTCCCTACGCCGGTTGGGCCAGAGAACAAAAACGAACCTATAGGTTTTTGTGGGTTACCTAAACCACTTCTCGCCATTTTAATGGCTGATGCCAAAGCATCAATCGCTGCGTCTTGTCCAAAAACAATCGATTTCAAGTCACGATCGAGTGTTTTTAATTTATTACGATCATCACTCGAAACACTCTGCGAGGGTATCCGGGCAATTTTGGCAACAATGCTTTCAATCTCGTGCTTACCTATAATCCTGCGTTGCTTCGATTTTGGCAAGATTCTTTGTGCTGCACCCGCTTCGTCAATGACATCAATGGCTTTATCGGGCAAATGCCGATCACCGATGAAGCGAGCTGATAATTCTGCGGCAGCCGTCAATGCTACTGCAGTATATTTGACGTTATGATGCTTCTCATAACGTGTTTTCAAGCCACGCAAAATTGCTACCGTTTCATCGACACTAGGCTCTGACACTTCAACTTTTTGGAAACGCCGGGATAACGCATGATCTTTCTCAAAAATCCCTCTGTACTCATTGTAGGTCGTGGCGCCAATACACTTCAAGCGTCCCGCACTTAACATGGGCTTAAGCAAATTAGACGCGTCCAAGGTACCGCCAGAAGCTGCTCCTGCGCCAATCAAAGTGTGAATTTCATCTATAAACAAGATAGCTTTTGGATTATCAACCAGCTGCTTCAATACCGCTTTGAATCGCTGCTCAAAATCACCACGGTACTTGGTCCCTGCCAACAGAGCCCCCATATCCAGAGCATACACCTGATGATGTGCAAGCACTTCCGGCACATCACCTTCAGTGATCCGCCTGGCCAATCCTTCCGCAATTGCCGTTTTTCCTACACCCGCTTCACCTACCAAGAGCGGATTGTTTTTTCTGCGTCGACATAGCGTCTGAATAACGCGTTCTATTTCCTTTTCGCGCCCAATCAGGGGATCAATGCGATTGGCGATGGCCAGGTTGTTAAGATTGACCGTGTAGCTCTCAAGGGTATTCCCTGCATTCTGCTGTTGCTCGCTATCATTCTCATCCTCAATCTTATTGTGATCATTATTCTGCGATACTTTACAAATCTTATGAGATATATAGTTCACCACGTCCAGGCGGGTTACACCTTTCTGTTGCAAAAAATAAACCGCGTGAGAATCCTTTTCACCAAAAATGGCCACTAAAACATTGGCACCTGTGACTTCTTTCTTGCCAGATGACTGAACATGCAATATTGCACGTTGAATCACTCGCTGAAAACCGAGCGTGGGTTGTGTATCAACTTCCCCGTTCCCACTGACGATAGGTGTATGACGATTGATATGATCCTGAAGTAAGCCACGTAAATCTTCAATGTCAACTGCACACGCGTTCAGCACCTCTGCCGCGCTAGGGTTATCGAGCAACGCAAGTAATAAATGCTCAACTGTGATAAATTCATGGCGCTTTTGGCGTGATTCCACAAACGCCATGTGTAAACTTACTTCTAATTCTTGTGCGATCATGTCAGTTTTTCTCCATAACACACATTAATGGGTGCTGATTCTGTCTAGAAAATTCATTTACTTGCTGAACCTTAGTCGTAGCGATATCACTGGGATAAATACCACAAATACCCACCCCCTCCGTGTGAATCTTAAGCATAATTTGAGTAGCCTTTTCTTGGCTCATAAAAAAGAAGTTTTGCAACACCATCACCACAAAATCCATAGGTGTAAAATCATCATTTAGTAACATCACTTTGTATAAGGGAGGAAGTTTAATCTTGTTTTTGCTTTCCTCCAGCATTCCGTTTTCACGATTTTTTGTTGCCATGACTCATCCACCCATTAAAGAAAGCGTAAGCTACAAAACCATACAATCTTTTTTAACATATTTGACGATTACGACAAAATTTTCAAGCATCTTAAAATATATCATTCTACTTTACTGCAAATAAGCCATTTCAAAATTTACTTGATGGCTTGACTTAAGCTAAAAATTTGCGTAAAACAGCAACTGGCGTTTGGCTTCAAGTTCTCCGCAGTACTGGTTAGAGCTGTTTGTGGTCTTGAAATTCAAATAGTATTAGGGTGTCCGGCCCAGTTTTTTTAATAGGAAGTAGTGATGGCAACAGGTACAGTAAAATGGTTCAATGATTCCAAAGGGTTTGGCTTTATAACTCCTGATGATGGCAGCGAAGATTTGTTTGCGCATTTCTCCGCAATCAACATGACGGGGTTTAAAACTCTGAAGGAAGGCCAGAAGGTGAGCTTTGAAGTAACTCAAGGGCCAAAAGGGAAACAAGCATCGAATATCCAGACTGCCTAAGGCGAAAAATTCAAGACAAGATTAATTACTACAAGTAAAAGGCACTCTAGTCGAAAACTAGGGTGGCTAAATCAACTTCTTGGAAATTTAAGCTACCCCCCTACGTCATGCAAGCAACAAATTGACAGGGGGGTTAATAGAATTCTGATTTTGCTTTCTATTCCATGTTGGTTACGATTGCGTCTCCGAAACGGGAGCATGTGACCTCAGTAGCGTTTTGCATTAAACGTGCAAAATCATAAGTTACTATTTTATCTTGGATAGTTTTTTCCATAGCGCTAATGATGGTATCGGCAGCTTTATGCCAGCCAATATGCCTTAGCATCATTTCCGCTGAAAGAATGATCGATCCCGGGTTGACTTGGTCTTTGCCGGCATATTTTGGCGCTGTGCCATGCGTAGCCTCGAAAATTGCGATTGAATCACTAAGATTTGCTCCAGGTGCGATACCGATACCGCCTACCTGTGCGGCCAATGCATCGGATATGTAATCGCCATTAAGATTCAGCGTAGCAATCACGTCATACTCATTAGGACGCAGCAGAATTTGCTGCAGAAACGCATCAGCAATCACGTCTTTGATAATGATGCCCCCTTTATCTGCCGGCAATTTCATCCACGGCCCACCATCCAACGGCTCAGCATTAAACTCTCTTGACGCCAAGTCATACCCCCAATTCTTAAATGCGCCCTCAGTGAATTTCATGATGTTGCCTTTATGCACTAATGTTACTGATGAACGCTTATTATCAATCGCATACTGGATCGCCTTTCTTACGAGCCGCTCCGTCCCTTCTCTCGACACAGGCTTGATACCAATTCCGGAAGAGTGCGGAAAACGGATACTCTTGACTTGCATCTCATTTATCAGAAAATTAATCACCTTTTGCGCAGATGCAGATTCAGCTTGCCACTCTATGCCAGCATAAATATCTTCTGAGTTTTCACGAAAGATCACCATATCGACTTTTTCTGGATTTTTAACTGGGCTGGGCACACCATCAAAGTAGCGAACGGGTCTTAAGCAAACATAAAGATCGAGCAATTGACGTAACGCCACATTAATAGAGCGAATTCCTCCACTAACGGGGGTCGTTAAAGGCCCTTTGATTGAAACCACATACTCCCTTGCAGCCTGGAGGGTTTCATCTGGCAACCAAACATCTTCACCATATAACTTTGTCGATTTCTCTCCAGCATATACTTCCATCCAAAAAATCTTTTTCTTGTCTCCGTATACCTTGCTCACCGCCGCATCCACAACTTTTATCATGACAGGTGTGATATCTATTCCAATACCATCCCCTTCAATGAAAGGAATAATTGGATAATCAGGTACGGTCAACGAGAAATCATCATTGACAAGAATTTTCTCGCCTTCGACAGGTACTTTTATATGCTGAAACATAAAATCTCCAAAAATAGTGGGTTATAAGATACTTTCAAAATCTAATGTTACTCGACCATGTGATGCCAATAGTTGCACATCACCGCTATCATGAAATCAATCCAAACTTTAACGGCTTCCGTTTACGCGCAGCACCATTTTATCTCCTGACTGGATAACCTCTACCTTGCGCAAGAAATTTTGCCCGAGCAAGCCGATCCGCCCTTGTATACCAACACTCACAGTCAAACCTCTTGCGGAGATATTTCCCACTTTGATATCTTGATCCGCTACGATCTCCCCCATAATATTACCTGCTGCAGTCGAAAAAATTGCCGGTCTTCCGCGCGGTAAATGAGCTGCGCGTGCCACTTCATGGCTAATAGAAATAATGCTCGCCCCCGTGTCAACCATAAAGTCGACCGGATATCCATTCACCTCTCCTCGAACGTAATAATGCCCATCTCTCGATCGAGGAATCACAATTTCGGTTTCTTGCTGGTTATTTTGGGCTACGGCAATTTTAGGCTCTTGCCAATTTGCAAAAAATAAATAAGCAAATCCAAAGATGATTAACCAGCTGAGCACTAATGCTGTAACATGGCCCCAAGGAATATCATTACGCATTATTAGATTGTGTCATTTTCGAAAATGGACTGCCTAAAAATAATCAAAAAATCAGAGTAAAAACTTAGTTCAAACTCCCAGCAGAGTTTTCCTCCGCATTAATTTCTGTTATTTCTAATCCAGCACGACGACACATTTTAAATCAAAACCAGGCGCTCGCTCTTTTTAGTTACTCAACCCGCCCGCCTAATCAAAATGTCATGAAATCTATCTCATCTAAAACCCATGACCTATCCTGCCCTATCCCAAGCAATGCTTAGCAGCCAGATCAATCAAGCGGAGTATGTATCATTACTTGCCAAAAAATACGCTAGAATGTAGCTTTACGAATTTTTATCGGGAGCCCCTCCATGTCAATGGCAGATCGCGATGGTGTAATCTGGTACGACGGAAAAATGATTCCTTGGCGAGATGCTACCACGCATATCCTTACTCATACTTTACATTACGGAATGGGTGTATTTGAAGGTCTACGCGCTTATCTAACTGACAAAGGACCTGCCATCTTCCGTTTAGTCGAGCATACTGACCGTCTATTTCATTCAGCTCACATCTTCAAGATGGCCATGCCTTTTGATAGAACCACCTTAATGCAGGCACAAAAAGAAGTCGTTAAACAGAATCATTTAGAATCCGGCTATATCCGTCCTATCGTTTTTTATGGCTCGGAGGCAATGGGTCTGTCGGCTAAAAACCTTACAGTTCATGTCGCAGTCGCCGCCTGGCCATGGGGAACATACTTAGGTCCCGATAGTCTCGAGAATGGCATACGCGTGAAAACATCCTCCTTCTGCCGACACCATGTCAACATCAATATGTGCCGCGCAAAATCGGTAGCAACCTACACAAATTCTATTTTGGCACACCAAGAGGTCGCGCAGGATGGCTACCAAGAAGCTTTGCTGCTGGACGTTGATGGATATGTTGCCGAAGGCTCAGGAGAAAATATCTTTATTATCAAAAAAGGCAAACTTTATACGCCCGATTTAACTTCTTGCCTTGAAGGGATTACCCGTAACTCAGTTATCGAACTTGCACAAGAAATGGGTGTTCCCGTTATTGAAAAACGCATTACCAGAGATGAAGTTTACTGTGCTGACGAAGCATTCTTTACCGGAACAGCAGCCGAAGTCACGCCTATCCGGGAGCTGGATAATCGGATCATCGGTAATGGTAAACGGGGCCCGATTACTCAGCAATTGCAGTCCTTGTTTTTTGATTGCGTTAGTGGCAAGGCGACGCACCATACCGATTGGTTACATTATGTTTGAATTAGTATAATGGAGTACTTAATGAATAACCCGACTACTCTCGATCAACGACGAATTGAAGTTACCGAAGAAGACCTGCCCCTGCACTGCCCCATGCCCTCAATGCGCTTATGGAATGCGCATCCACGTGTTTTTTTACCGATTGAAGCTACCGGTGAAGCACAATGCCCCTATTGCGGCACGCACTACGTTTTGAAAGGTGGCGCCAAAGCAGGACATCATTAAATCAACGACCTCCCGCATTTCAGATTGAATCAACCATCAGGATTGCGGGAGAGAACCAGCAGAATGACCTAAATTTGCTTTCCAATAATATATAGCTCGACCAATCAGGGATTACGCCATGAACAGAGTACCATCTGAAATTTTTAAAGCTTACGATATCCGAGGTGTCGTCGATACCGTGCTGACAAGTGATGTTGTCGAAATGATTGGCCAGTCTATTGGTTCTGAAGCACGCGAACGAGGACTCAAAGCAATTGCAATAGGACGAGATGGCCGACTATCAAGCCCCTCTCTCGCGCAAGCGCTGGCAAATGGATTACAAAAAAGCGGCCTCCAAGTCATTGATGTCGGAATGGTGCCCACCCCGATACTCTATTTCGCAGCGCACGAATTATGCGACTATACCGGCGTTATGATTACGGGCAGCCATAATCCCCCCGATTACAACGGCATGAAGATAGTACTGGGCGGTGAAACGCTAGCCGCACAAACCATTCAAGCTCTACGTATTCGTATAGAAAATAATGATTTAATAACCGGGGAAGGAAGTTATCGTACACATCTTATTACGCCAACTTACATTCAGCGCATTGTCGATGATGTCAAGCTTACCCGTCCGATTAAAATCGTCGTTGATAGCGGCAATGGCGTAACTGGGGCATTCGCCCCCGAGCTTTACCGAAAAATGGGCTGTGAAGTCACAGAATTATTCTGTGATGTAGATGGCACTTTCCCCAACCATCACCCTGACCCCTCTGTTCCCGAAAACTTGCAGGATGTTATTCGCACATTGAAGACAACGGATGCCGAGCTTGGTTTTGCGTTTGATGGGGATGGTGATCGGCTAGGACTGGTAACGAAAGATGGCAGCATTATTTATCCTGATCGTCAACTTATGTTATTTGCAGCAGATGTATTGGCCAGGAACCCTGGAGGGGAAATTATTTTTGATGTGAAATGTACGCGCAATCTAGCGAAATGGATCGAACAACATGGCGGCAAGCCCATCATGTGGAAAACCGGCCATTCCTTCATTAAGGGTAAATTAAAAGAAACCGGCGCATTATTGGCTGGTGAAATGAGCGGCCACATTTTTTTCAAAGAACGTTGGTATGGCTTTGACGATGCGCTTTATACAGCAGCGCGCCTATTGGAATTATTGAGCAAGCAAAGTGATATCAATGCAACCCTGCATGCACTTCCAGATGCACTTAATACACCGGAGCTGCAGATTAAACTGAAAGAGGGCGAGAACCATACGCTAATCGCCCAACTTCAGAAGAGTGCTCGCTTTGATCATCCAGAGCGCATTATTACCATTGATGGGCTGAGAGTCGAATACAAAGATGGGTTTGGCCTGATCCGCGCATCAAATACCACTCCAGTTGCAGTATTACGCTTTGAAGCTGACAATCCAGAAGCGTTACATCGTATTCAGCAAGATTTTCGTAATGTCATTTTGACGTTCAAACCTGACGCTGTTTTACCCTTCTAGCTACTCATAGAGGCCCTATAAACAAGCATTGTTGGCCCCGTTATGGCAAGAAAATGTTATAGCGTAGTACGTAGCGGGTACGACTAGCCCGTTTCAGAAAGAATGATGCTTGGTCGATTGCCAGTGAGCGCAAGTAATGCCTACTTGCCTCAATCTTCCATCGATTTTGTATTTCCTTACAATGGAGGAAGCACTTCATGTCGTTTAAACGTTAGGGAGCTATCCGAAAATAGGTTGATCTACTACGGACGAACCTGCCAGGCCGAATTTTCCGATCCTTTTCGTTAAATAGAATAACTATTCGCCTCAAATGATCGAAAAATCCAGCTCTGCCAGTTTCACCCTCACTACGATCACTATTCTCGGACAGCCTCCCAGTCATCTCAATTACTCAGGGGTATATACTTGGGAACTTGGCTTGTGAACAATTATCAAATTGGCATGAAGTTTCTCTATTTGATTATCGTCATTCCACTCATATTTCCAGCGAGCATTTTCGCTGATGAGTTACCAGACTTAGGTGATGTATCACAAGCCACAATCACGCCTCGCCAGGAACGACAAATAGGATTGCAGATCATGCGCCAAATTCGTGCAGATCCAAGCTATCTCAACGATGCTGAAATCGATAGCTATCTCAATAACCTAGGCAATCGTTTGATTTCATCGTCCAACGAAGCAAAACCTGATCAATCGTTTGAATTTTTTGCTTTACAAGATCCTTCTATCAATGCATTTGCTTTACCAGGGGGATTCATGGGCTTTAACAGCGGACTAATTATCGCGGCGCAAAGTGAATCCGAGCTAGCTGGCGTCATGGCGCATGAGATTGCTCATGTAACCCAAAAGCATCTTGCAAGAATGATCTCTGGACAGCAACATATCGGCCTCATTACGTCCATTGCTGCGCTTGCTATAGCGATTCTTGCTTCCCGTTCTAATCCACAAGCTGGACAAGCCGTACTCGCTACTGCACAAGCTGGCGCAATCCAATCTCGTCTCAATTTTACGCGCAAGCACGAGAAGGAGGCAGACCGGATCGGCTTTAATATATTACAAAAAGCTGGATTTGACCCGCACGGTATGGCAGCTTTTTTTGAGCGTTTGCAGAATGCAGGACGCTACTATGAAAACGGTGCGCCCTCTTACCTTAGAACTCACCCTCTCACATACGAGCGGATTGCAGATATAGAAAACCGCACTCGCGAACTAGCATACCGTCAAGTTCCAGACAGCATCGACTTTCACTTAGTCCGCGCCAAGTTAAAAGCATTGCAAGGTAACCCTGCAGACACCGTCGCAGAATTCGATTCTCGCATTCGGGACAAACGCTATGCAAACGAAATCGCTGAGCGTTACGGCTTGATTTATGCCCTATTACGCGACAAAAAATTCCAGCGGGCGGATAAGGAGCTCAATGAACTATATCGACTAATACAATCCGATCAATCTCTCGGCGTACTGAAAAATCACCGTTTGGGTAAACCTGTTTTAGTTGAAAGCGAGTATTTACAGACTGGCGCCATGATTGAAACGCTCGCAGCACGTGTTAAGCTCGCCAACAAACAAATCAAGGACGCTTTTGCAGTTTATCAATCGGCATTAAAGACATATCCTCAACACCGTGCGTTAATTTACGATTATATCGCAGCTTTACTCGATCATCAGAGCGCGCAGGCTGCCCTTGATTTTATCAACAAACAATCTCAAATCATTCATGAAGATATCAATCTTTATCGGTTAGAAGCAAAGGCTCACGCAGCGCTCGATAATCATATGCTTCAGCATCGCGCTCAGGCTGAAATCTATATCCAGGAAGGAAAATACCATGCTGCAATTGAGCAATTAGAAATCGCTTTACGTATGAGCAATGGTAATTTCTACCAATTATCCAGCGTGGAGGCACGCTTGCGGCAACTGAAAGAATTTGTCGCCGCTTTCGAAAAAGATTGATGAACTGATCCCACCTTATCGTACCCCCCTTACTGTTATGCAACCCTCCACGCGACGGTATTCACTCTGCTACTATTTTAATTAAGCAAGACTTCAATTACGTTCGGACAATGCGTTTACAACATAAAAACAAACTGATTTTTCTGCTGATCATCCTATTAGCTAGCGCTGTTTATGGCTATACCAACAATAAATCGGAATCCAATAAAGAAAACTATCGAACTAAAGCAGTGGATCGAGGCGATATTGTGCAGATCATTTCAGCCAATGGCACACTGACACCGCTGGAGTTGGTCAATGTAGGGACACAAGTTTCCGGTACCGTATCCAAAATTTATGTAGACTTCAACGATCAAGTCGAAATTGGCCAAATCTTGGCCGAACTTGATCCTGCCTTGCTTAAAGCACAGCTGCACCAGTCAGAAGCTAATTTTAAGAGCGCTCAGGCAACTTTGAAAAACGCAATTAGTAAAGCTCATCGCGGCCAAAGGTTGTTGCAAAAAGGATTTATTTCTGATGAAGCACTCGATGAAATCGAGCAACAGCTGGATATAGCCCGTGCGCAGGTTGCAATCAGCCAAGCCAATGTTGAACGGGATCGCGCCAACCTCAACTACAGTGTCATCCGATCGCCCATCTCAGGAGTCGTCGTTGCGCGCGACGTCAATGTTGGCCAAACCGTTGCAGCCAGTTTCCAAACACCCATACTTTTTCAGATTGCTCGTGATCTCCGGCAAATGCAAATCAATATCAGTGTTGCTGAGGCGGATATTGGACAAATCCACACCAACCAAGAAATCATATTCACGGTCGATGCCTTTCAGGATCAAGAATTTACTGCTTATGTGAAGCAAATCCGCCTCAATCCCACTATCCAAGAGAATGTCGTAACTTACAATGTGGTCGCGACAGTTATTAACGATCATGGCATCTTACTCCCTGGAATGACGGCAAATGTGCGCTTCATCGTCGAACAAAAAACGGCAGTCATTCGGGTGCCTAATGCTGCGCTTCGCTATAAACCGAGCAATGACCTACTTTCCATGCCTATCAACAAACAGGCTCATCAATCTCCTCTCTATCGCCTTGAAAACAAAGTACCTGTACCAATCAATGTCGTTACCGGCATCACCGATGGTAATTTCACCGAAGTGATTTCCGGTGATCTAAAAGAGGGGGACCTACTGATTATCGGTGATAATGCAGCTCAAAAGCAGAGCCAAGGCTCTGCCAGTAACTTCAGGTTTAGGATGTTCTAATGTCAGGCACAAACATCGCTCCCAATCAACCTCTGATTCGAGTAGAAAATTTGTGTAAAGCCTACAACCTGGATCATCCCGAGAATCAATCAGCCTGCCACCAGGTCCTTTTTAATATCAATCTTGAGATTTACCCTGGTGAATTTATTGCCATTATGGGGCAATCCGGTTCTGGAAAATCTACTCTAATGAATATACTAGGATGCCTTGATACACCCACAGCAGGCAGTTACTGGTTAGCTGGCCGTAATGTCGCGACCTTTTCTGGCGATGAGCTTGCGCGTGTAAGAAATCGCAATATAGGCTTTGTGTTCCAGGGCTTTAATCTACTCAAGCGCATGACAGCCCTAGACAACGTTGCCATACCATTGCTGTACGCTGGTATGAATCGAAGTGAAAGCCGCAAGCAAGCGCTATCATTATTGCAGCAAACTGGCCTCGGTCAATTCACACGGCATTATCCGAATCAACTCTCAGGCGGGCAGCAGCAGCGCGTAGCGATCAGCCGCGCACTGGTAAACCAGCCACAGTTAATTCTGGCGGATGAACCTACCGGTAATCTTGATACACAAACCAGCCAGGAAATCATGGCATTATTTGCGCAACTCAACCGTGATCGTGATATAACGATCATATTGGTCACACATGAAGACGATATCGCAGCCTACGCTAACCGCCTAATTAGGTTGAAAGACGGGCACATTGTTCAAGATGAAATGCGATCCCCCACGACTGTATGAATTTGCTGATCATTATCACTGAGTCCTTTCGCGCACTACGCCTTAATCGTTTGCGCACGGGGCTTACCATGCTCGGCATGATCATCGGTGTAGCTGCTGTCGTTTTGATGCTTTCAATCGGACAAGGTGCCCAAGCGAATATCAACAACACTATTGCTTCCATGGGAAGCCACCTGCTGATCGTCGTACCCGGGGCCACTTCCTCGGGTGGATTACGTTTTGGCATAGGGAGCGTAAAAACACTGACAGCGGCAGACGCTCAAGCCATCGCAGAGCTTCCGTCAGTCGAAGCAACCGCTCCCGTTGTTTCTGGTATCGCACAGTTTAGTTATGGCGCGAATAATTGGAGCACAAGCATATCAGGCGTAACCCCGGATTATTTCACAGTCAGTAACTGGGTAATAGAACGCGGAGATATCTTTTCAGAAGCGGATGTGCGCTCTGCTACACGCGTGGCTGTACTTGGAAAAATTACGGCCGAAAATTTATTTGGAACAGAAGATCCTATCGGCAAAACGCTTCGTATTAGTAACAGACCCTTTTTAGTAGTCGGTGTACTTGCCGCTAAAGGTCAAAGTCTTAGCGGTCGAGACCAAGATGATAATGTGCTTATCCCACTGACCACCGCTCAGCGTCAGGTTCTGGGCAATCAATTCCCGGGTTCAATCAATCTTATGCTGGTTCAAGCAAAATCAGCCGAAATGATGGAAGAAGCGGAACAGGAAATTACACGTTTACTCCGTCAACGTCATCGCATCACGGGCAAAATGGAAAATGATTTTACGGTACGCAATCTGACCGCACTGGCTGCTGTTGCAAGCACTACAGCCAAAATCATGGCATGGATGCTAGGTGCCATTGCTTCAATTTCATTGTTGGTTGGAGGTATTGGTATTATGAATATCATGTTGGTATCCGTAACTGAACGAACCCGGGAGATTGGAATTCGTATGGCAATCGGTGCCAGCCAGCGAGCGATACTCACACAGTTCTTACTGGAAGCCCTGATGATTTGTATTCTGGGTGGTATAACAGGCGTTGCGCTTGGGATCACTTGCGCCTGGGCAATCAGTCAAATTGCCGACATGCCTGTCGTCATTACGCTCAGCATGATCGGTCTCGCATTCACCTTTGTCTCTATCATCGGCGTATTTTTTGGTTTTTACCCCGCCAAAAAAGCAGCCTCCTTAAAGCCAGTCGAAGCATTGCGTTATGAATAGCTTAGTAAAACCCTCTGCAAACAACACATTTTCTGCTATGCGGCATATTTATCCCTTTTACAAGGGTCACCGCTATCTTATAGACAAAGATGGAGATAACGTCTCTTTACACCGAATAAAGACATCAGCGATATATCCCCCTAAAAAAACCGCCCTATTAAGGGCGGTTTAAAATTTTTATCACTTATTAAGTCTTCTTTATTTTTTAGTCTTTTTTCTCATCGCCTGTATCAGGCATCGTTTCACGTTCCATCATCATGCTTGGGGGATACTGCGCTGGTTTAGGATCACCACAAGCGGTCAATGTAATTGCCATAAGCATCGCTGCTAAGAGTGCGAATTTCATTTTCTTAATCTCCTATATGAACAAATATGATGAATTAATTATATTTAAATATACTTACAACTCTTTGGCCATTCATATCTAGAAAGACCGTATTCTTAATAGCAGAATTATAATGCACTGTCCAGCAAATTTATTTTTTGCACAAATACTCGTCACCCAATATAGGCCTACTCACATAAAGCAAGGCGGCACACTATTATTATATAGAACAAATAGATAACGATATTATCAGTGTCTTAGTTTTCTAATTACCCGCGTTAAAACACTTGGCACATTTATTTACGCTTTCTCACCCTTCTTAGCCTGGCTAGAAATGAGTTTCAACCTTACTTGTCATTTCTGAAAAACTTATTTTTAGCCACAAGATGGTAGCCTTGAAATATCACGCCACAATCTTCAGGGTGAGGCTTTCTATCAAAAGCCCACATCTAGACCAGACATACTCCTAACAAAATGAGTTTGCAGTAGCTGCGCTGCCTTCGCACTCAAATGCTTCGACGGGCACTTTACCCCTCATTAATAACAGCGGACACATTGCGTTGCTGATCACTTGACTGACGACGCTGCCATGAACTATCCGTTCTACCCCGCTCCGGCCATGCGTACTCATAGTGATCAGATCGGCATCTTCTGCCCGAGCCATACGAATAATGGCTTCAGCCGGATCACCTTCCACAGTATGGCAACGAGACACTACTCCCGCAAGCTGCAACTGCAACTGTATCCGCTCTAGATAACATGCTGCCTGCCGGACGACGGGCTGTCCTTTCGCTTCATTTAAATCGATAGCGGTTTCATCAGCTACTAACTCATCTTCAGAATCTCGAAACTCAATGACTCGAAGAAGATGAATGACCGCCCCCGTATCCTTTGCAAACTGACGAGCCACGGGTAAGGCTGTTTCTGCTAAAGTGGTGCCATCAAGGGGTAGAACAATGGCTCGAGGCGGAGGGGCTGTCTCTGTCATAACCTTGGAAGGGACTATAAAAACAGGGGAACGCGCATTAACGACAAGCGTTTCCTGAGCTGCACATTGCTTGGAAGGGACTATAAAAACAGGGGAACGCGCATTGCGTACCACTTTGTCCGCTACACTTCCCAACAGCGCCAATTCAATTCCGGTTCTTCCATGTGTTGACATGGCGATCAAATCGACATTAGCTTTCTCTGACAAATGTAAAATACATTCAGCTGCCACACCCGGTAAAAACTGACTTTCTACTCTGAACCCTCTTTGGACTAGCTGCTGCGCTATCATTTGCATCTGCTCACTTGCTTCACTTTCGTCCGATAAAACGATCCGTTCCGATGTAAGAGATCTCATCTTATCGCTTAATAAAGGAAAAACAGAGGACGATAAAGCCGTCATCAGTAGAAGCTCAGTCTGCTCTGAGGTTATAAAGCGCAGCAAATGAGGTACGGCCCGCTCTGCCAATTCAGAGCCATCCAGTGGTATGAGCACTCGCTTGATCATGCGTATCCCCGTTATTTATAAACGTGATCGTGTATAGGCCTTTCCATATCGTTTCTCCAGATAAGACGGCAACACATGAATATTTTAAGATTTCTTCAATTACTTGTTTTTCGGAAAGAAGTAGCAGACTTTTGACCCCTACACTGGATGATCGAAGAAAATATCTCGAAGGAAAAATAATCGTCAATCAACTTCATCAGATATCTTTTAAAAAAACAAGCACGTATTTTCCCTTACCCTCTTTGATACAAATATTTGTCAGCTTTACTCATCAGGAGTTCAAACTGTGCATGATCAGGCGATAATCAAGAATATGTTTCGCAACGATAAAATTCATTTTGTAATCCCCAGAAAACCCTTATAAAAAATACATGGTTCATAACAACACACTTATTGCACTCGTCTGCGCATTACTGGCTTGTCTGATCTGGTCCGGCAATTTTGTGATTGCACGGAGCGTTCATGAATGGATACCTCCCTTTACCCTTGCTTTCGGGCGTTGGACAGTCGCATTATTTGCACTATTGCCATTCAGCTTGATGGTATTAAAACGGGAATGGCAAATTGTCACCGCTCATCTTCGTTATCTTTTCTTTATGGGGTTTATTGGTGTCGCCGGGTTCAATACGCTGATCTACCTTGCCGCCCATACCACCACTGTCAGTCATATTGCGATCATTTCGGCTGCCACGCCTATCTTCACACTGTTGATTGCGGGGTTGGTCGGTGAAGAAAAGCTATCACGATATCCCGTATTTGGTGCTGTATTGGCTTGTCTAGGTGCACTCACCATTATCAATCACGGCGACATCAGCGCATTGTTCAAACAAGCATGGCGACCAGGCGATATTTTGGCGCTTGTCGCCGCACTGATATGGGCTGGATGGAGTGTGGGGCTACGGTTCAAACCGGCAGGCATGTCCCCTGTCACGTTAATGACGATAGCAATGATCTTTGGTTTGCTTGGATTAATGCCGTTCTATGGCTGGGAAATACAGGCGCACACTGTAGATTTATCATCATGGCAAACCTGGTCGGTATTTTTGTATGTAGGTATCGCGGCATCGCTTATTGCATGGCTGCTCTGGCAATATTCAGTAGAAAAAATCGGTTCAGTCAAAACCAGCTTGATCTACTATACCATCCCCATTTTCAGCAGCATGCTTGCAGTACTCTTTCTGGGCGAATCGATTGAAATATATCATTTTGTCGGTTTCATACTGGTTTTCGCTGGGATTGTGACTTCAAACATGAGACGACCAACGAAAGCAGCTTATCCTCCACGGTAGAATAATCGGTTGTTTGATCGACCAACTTTTTTGATTTTCTCAACACATCGATCGTACAATTGCTATGAGTCTGCCCGAGAATATCGATGGTAGCGAAGATGAGTTTGGTTGAGTTGAATTTTTCGATCATTTGAGGCGAATCGTCGTTCTATTCAACTAAAAGGATCGGAAAATCCGGCCACCCAGGCTCATCCAGTAGCTCAGTCTCTTCTCAGGCGCCCTCCTAGCTTGAATTCAACAGGATTTATTGCAGATTCACCAGCCTAATCATACCTTAGCTCGTGCTTGTTCACTCGTGGTACTTTTCCCCTTATCAAATCTTTCAGGAAATTATAAAAGATATCCCCAGAAGGCGGGCAGCCAGGCAGGAAATAATCGATCTTGACGACTTCACTGACGGGATAAACTTTATCCAACAGTAAAGGCAGTTCGGGGTCATTCGGAATATGAGGGTTTTCCAAGCCGGCCCCCTTCAAGTACACCTCTTCGAGGCATTCTTGCAGGCTGTAGTGGTTACGCATGGCCGGTACGCCACCATTAATCGCACATGCACCAACCGCAACCAAAATTCGGCATTGTGTGCGGAAAGCGCGTAGCACGTGTACATTTTCTGCATTGCAAACACCGCCTTCCACTAAACCGATATCACAAGGACCCACTTGCTTGATATCCGTAAAGGGTGATCGGTCAAATTCGATATGCTCCAGCAATTCCACAAGCCGTTCATCCATATCCAGGAAGGACATGTGACAGCCAAAACAACCGGCCAGTGATGTCGTTGCAAGTTTGAGTTTATGGGTCATCAGAGGGAGCCCTTTTAACAATCTCGTTTTCCAAGCCAATCTCGCTGATTCTGTGTTGATCGAAAATGCGCTGGCCAATGGGTACATCATAACCCCGCTCCTTGATCAGGATTGCGCCGACTGGGCAAATCTTGGCAGCAAGATCACCGACCTCGATGTCGCTATCGATCAGTTTACCGCTAGGGGTATTGACGATGAGGCGGGCATCGATGCCTCGGCCGGCAATGGCAAAAACATTCTTACCATCTACTTCCCGGCTTGCACGTACACATAGGCTGCATAAAATGCAGCGGTCCCGATCCAACATGATCGTTGGATGCGAAGCATCGACCTCGCGCACGGGGTGCTGCTGAGGATAATGCCCCTCCAGCATGCCAAGATGATAAGCCATCGCCTGCAAGGGGCAGTTCCCAGTCTTCTCACAAGATGGGCAGATGTGATTCCCCTCGATAAACAGCATTTGGGTAAGTGATTTGCGTGCTTCGTTGAGTTCCACGGTATCGTTACGTATCTTCTGTCCAGTTGTGGCCAATGTGGTGCACGCTGTCACCGGTTTACCATTGACTTCGACAGTGCAGTGTTTGCAATTGCCATGGGGTGTAATACCGGGGAAGTGGCAGAGATGCGGAATATAAATACCCGCTGCAAGCGCGGCATCCATAATGGTTTGCCCGTGTTTAAACGGGATTTTCTGGTTATCGATAGTGATCAAACTCGCCTCAGGTTCGGTAACCATGGCCATTCTCATTCAATGTCTTGTTCGAGGTGCGCATCGACATCATCACGTTGTGTCATCCGCCGGGCTTCTTCCAACGCGGCATCCAAATTGAAATGGGGTGAAAAATCACGCTGAATCAATCGTCGCTCGAAAAACTGCGGAAAAGACTGCAATCCGTCCAAAATTGGATTCGCTGCGGTATGACCCAGTCCGCAATGGGAATAGCGCCTGACCAACTCACTGGTATGCTGCAACTCAGCCATATCGTAACGCGTACCCTGATTTGTGACGATTTTATAGAGGTTTTGCTTGAGCAAGGTCGTGCCAACGCGGCATGGTGTACAGAAACCACAGCTTTCATGCGCAAAAAATGCTGCAAACTGATAGATGATATCGAGCACATCGCGCTGATCGCTAAATACCATCAAAGAACCACCGGTTGACACATCCTCAAAACCGATTCGGCGATGAAACGCGCTTTGATCTATCAAAATTCCCGACGGGCCGCCGACCTGCACCGCTTGCACGTTATCGGCACCACAATCCTGCAAAATTTGCTGTAGGGTGACACCAAATGGATACTCATAAATCCCGGGTGCAGCGCAATCGCCACTGATGCTCAGGAGTTTGCTTCCAGCCGATTCGACCGTGCCCACCGAACTAAACCAAGCGCCTCCCTTGTAAGCGATATGGGCTGCCGCAATAAACGTTTCGACATTATTCACGACAGTGGGTTGTCCCAGATAACCCTGTGTCACCGGAAAAGGCGGACGACTGCGTGGAATACCGGGTTTTCCTTCGAGGGACTCGATCAAAGCTGATTCCTCGCCACATATATATGCACCAGCTCCAACCACAATCTCGATGTCAAAATCGAACCCTGTCTTAGCCAAAATAGACTTACCCAATAAACTAGTTTGTCGCCGGCGTGCGAGTATCGTCTGCAAATGCGGCAGCAAATAGCGGTATTCACCCCGCAGGTAGACATATCCTTCGCGTGCACCGATGATATGTGCACAGATCGTCATCCCCTCGAATAACGTATCGGCATACTGCTGCAATAGCATGCGATCCTTGAAGGTGCCTGGCTCCCCTTCGTCCGCATTGCAGACCACATAGCGTGCTTCAGCGACCGCCTCTTTACATAAGCGCCATTTGAGACCGGTGTTAAAACCAGCTCCTCCCCGCCCTCGCAGTTTTGATTGAACGATTTCAGCCAGTATTTCTTCCCACCCGCGCGCAAGTAGCGCCTGCAAACCTTCTCCTGGCGACAGATCAGTTTCGAGCAGCAGCCCCCTTTTATGAAGGGTATTGTCGATATGGAACCATGCTTGCGGCCACTCGGTTAACGGTTTGCCGGACTCGATCAAACCCACCATCTGCCAGATTCCTGCTGGATCCAGACGAACCAGCGGTATGCCGTTTATGAGCAATGATGCGCCGTGATCACATAAACCGATGCAGGAAGTTTCGTGCACGCTCACCCTGCCATCCGCACGCGTTTGATTGACGCTCACCCCCAATTGTTGGCTAAGCAATTGCAGCAAATCCACCCCACGAGCCTGGTAGCCGCAGCTGGTACAGTTACTGAACAAAATATGATAATCACCTCGAGGAGAGGTATAAAAGAAAGCATAGAAATCGACGACTGCCCTGACTTGGCTGATAGGCAAGCCGAACTGATCGGCCACCTCGCCGATTGACTCATCCGGAATATATCGATGCTTTTGCTGGATCTCGTACAAGCGATGCAGCAAATGCGGGGACTCAGCCATGCCAGGATTCCACTGATTTTAGCTACTTTTCCGGGCTGTTACCTGGATCTCAATTCGCATACGCGGATCGGACAATCCCGCCGAAATCATCATGGCAGCCGGGCGTACCTTACCCAGGTATTGACGAAAAACCGGCCAGCACAATTCAAAATCTGCCGCATTAGGCAGTACATACGTCACTCGGACGATATCCTGCAAACCGGAACCCGCCTGCCGCAAGGCTGATTCGATATTCTTGAAACACTGCTCGGCTTGCTCGAGCAAATCATCTGAGATGGTCATGGTGGAATAATCGAAACCTGTCGTACCTGATACAAAAATCCAGTCTCCCTCTACTACTGCGCGGGAATAACCAATTTCCGCCTCAAACGTAGAACCTGAACTGATCAACCGTCTTGTCATCATTTCTCCTCAAAGAATAAAGGTCATCCGTGGACTGTTGCTATGATTAACCTGACTCCATGCTAAGTCAACCCGATCATCAGAAAGTAAACAGATAATCAATCAACTGCGCTCCCCCAAACCCGCCAAAGGGTAAGAGCAGCGCCTGGATTGCCGGTTGCTGGGTCAAAGGCGCGAAAGCGCCTTCACGCGTATTACGAATCCGCTCGATCAACTGCTTGATCTGCTCTGCAGTGATGTGCAGTTGAACCTTGGGTTGCGCAAGCCGTAACAGCACTTCTTCATAATGGGCCAACACTTTGGCGCGTAGGGTTGCCGCACTGATACTCAACAACCTGGCTGTGTACAGCGTATAAAGCAATGCAACAATGACAATCAGGATCAGTACCAATGGAAAATCCATGG
Organism: Nitrosomonas nitrosa; assembly: GCF_003051105.1. GTDB lineage: Bacteria > Pseudomonadota > Gammaproteobacteria > Burkholderiales > Nitrosomonadaceae > Nitrosomonas > Nitrosomonas nitrosa. The sequence continues at coordinate 31,388 of NZ_QAOO01000021.1, forward strand.
CATCGAACAGGTCGCTGCGTGCAATCACCATGAACAGGATCGATACAAACGGCAGATAAATGAGCCATTGGATGCGTCGTGTTGCTGCAACGATCAGCTGAAAGTCAAGATAATCATCGAGATAAGGGCGTGGTATGCCAGTTTCATTGGCTTCTCGGTCAAGCAAGTGTGTTGGCCACTGCCGACGGATGGTGCCGAGTGCATCGATAAATCGCGTACACGCACGGCTTTCATAGCCAATCCAGAAAATAATCAACCAAAGCACGGGTGCGGTCATTATCATGAGCGCATAGTGCAAATGCCTGACCAATTCACCACGATGGGGGAATGATGGAATCTCGAAAATGCTAAAGATTACGAGGCTCAACACAAATACAATTACGGTCGACAAGGCGATCCAGCCGATCATCTCGCGCCAGCTGGTAGCACGCAAATAATTCTGCCACAAAGTGGATACTTCAGCCTCACCAGTTGCCGTCATCGGTCTTACTTTTCCATCTGCATCAAACGCGAGCAGATCAACATAGGGTCCAGCCACTATTGCAGAAAATCGACTTCGTGCCAACGACCCAGTTGCAGGCATCGCTAAACTGAAACGCTCGGCGATGGCCAAAGCTTGTCGCTGAATACGAACGATAAATATCCCTATCAGGGCCAGCATTGTAATCAGACCAATGAAGCGGATCACGAGATTAGGCCACACGCTTACCCCCTCCAACCAGACATAAGGCTCACCCGTTCCCTGTTCGATTGAAGCCTGCATCGCCTGATAAATCAGCATCAGTACAGGGAACGTAATCACAATCAGCACGATGGCCCAAAATATGGCAGGGTAAGAATATTTCGATAAGCGATGGGATGATCGAAAAGAATGCATGAAAACCGATACCAACTGTTGTGCATGGCGGCTGGTAATGCTTAGCCAAATTACCAGCAAGAGGCCTGCCAGCCCTATCGTCCATGGTTGCGAAATCGTAAAGATGCCTAATTGCTTGATCGGTGTTATCTGGTCACACGCTGTCCAATCATTACAAAGTGTCGCGTAATTGATACGACTCTCCCCTGTTGGATTATGGCCGTTGATCCAATTGGCCAAATCTTCTACTGCCGGTGATGCGACCAGCACTGCCTCAGTTCGGCCAATTTCATAAATCTGCGGTCTTAGCCACTTCTGTATCTGGCCAGACCAATGCTCAAAAGGTTTTGTTGAAAGCGCCATTAAGCTCGCTAAGTAAACCGAAGTTTGATAGCCGTCACGAAATGGCAAAGAGGATTGCTGTAGCAAAGGATGTAATGCCAGCCCAAAATTAGATGCCACAACGAGATTACGCACCCAATCTTTCTGATCGGCATGTAAGTAGCGTGCATCCAGATCGGTTGTAAAAAAGATTTTACCCTTGAAATAGCCTCTCAAGGCTTGCAGAATCAATAGTTTGTCGTAAACATCCGACCCCACTATACCAATCGCTTTGACACCATGAGCCGCGAACTGTGGATCGCGGTCTAATTTTACGATCTCACCAGCCAGCCGACGCAAATAGTCATACTGACTCAGCCCTTCGGCATGTTCAGGTGGTGCTGCTTCAAGCTGTGCACGTAAATCCATGGTCTGGCTGCTATCATGCTTTTGCACTGATTTTACAGCAGGTTTCTCACCACTAGGCAATACCCCATCCAATCCTCTCAAGTAATGGTAGCGATGCACTGGCGGCGAGGTACCTCTATTGGTTTTACAAAGCGCAGCAAAACTATCCATCAGGTTCTGCGATAATGTGCGGGCATAGGCGGAATCCCACTCGCTGATCAACACAAGCCCATCCTTGCAGGGTTCATCTTGCCGAGAAACCGCAACTTCTTGCTCGCCTTCCGGCATCCAGCTCCGCTGGCGGTTAACCCCCCGCTGCCAAAGTTCCCATAACAAGGTGACGGCGAGTACATCATCGGTACCAATGGTGCGCACAATATTTCTCTTTTCCAGGATTTGCCGATAATGATCTCGATCCAAGAAACATTGCCACGGCTGCTGATTGCTTGTACCCAACGCATCAGACAAATTGCAATCAGTAATCGTCGCGCTGGGAGAAAACATCTTAATCAGCGGGGGTTGGTCCCGCTGCGCTGTGTTGGCGCTGCGGACTAATTTCATCAGCGTGGCCGATCCAGCCGGGCCGACCAACACCACCTCCCCAAATAACGAAGGTAATTCGTCCAGAATCAGCGCAGGTTCGTATAAGCTCTCATTCAACCAAAGCAACAATACTTTAGAAGCGAATGGCTCATCTCTCTCGAACCACTCAAAAGGGATAGTGATTTGTTTGACCTGATGCTCGCTCGCCGCCTCCTCAGCATGTAACAGCTTTCCCTGCTCCATACGGAAATAGCCTATTGCATCCGGATTTGCGGGACTATAACCATGAAAACCCAGCGCCGAGACTACTGCAACACGCGAACGCCTCCGACTTTCCGCCGCTTCGGCAAAAGAACCCCCAAAAACGCTCACAGCTAATACCGTCACCTTACTGTTCGCTAACCGATGCGTTTCGATTCTTGCGCGCAGTACCTCTGGTGCCAGTGGTCCGGTTTGATCTGGGTATTCATCTGCACTCGTAGCCGCAGACTGCACAAAACGTTCTTCATGCTTTTCGATAGCGACGAAAGGATCTTGCCAGAGCCGCGCTTCGACATTCTGCTGTCCGATTGGCACGAATTTCACTCGATCAGCATCACTCGGACGCGCGCTCTCCAAGGGTATATTCTTGACCAATACACCTGCTGCCAAGAGCAGCAGCATGATGATCGGCAAAGGATTAATCAGTAAACCTTTGCGGTCATGTTGCATATTCATGAGAGGAATAGCGGCATCACAATAACAAAGCCATTAATCATCTTGCGTTGTGAATAATTCATGCGCAGGTTTGGGTAAACCAAAATAATTACCTTGCGCCAAACCGGCGCCACATTGCTTAAGCACCTCCGCCTGGAGTGCATTTTCCACGCCTTCACCGAGCGTAATACCGCCCAGCCGGGTAATGGCTTGAATAGTTCTCGCAATATCCCGCTCCACGCCATCTTTGCGGCCAATGCGGCTGATCACCGTGATGCAGAGCTTGATGATCTCCGGCCGCAACGCCTCTACAGTCGACAAATCGAAGAAGCCACAACCAGTGTCATCCAAAGATAATTTAAATCTAGCATTCCGAAGTTCAGTCAATACGCTATGCAACTTGATTGCCGATTCGATCGGCAGATGTTCAGTCAGTTCGAATACAACGCGTGTTAGCAAAGGCACGATTTGCGGGTTGGTTAAATATTGCTGGAATTGAGTTGACATGAACAGCTCGGGTCCTAGATTGACGGATATCCAGAAAGGTTCAGGAATATGAATCAGCCAATCGATCGAACGTTTAAGGCAAGCAAATTCAAGCAACTGTGTCATGCCAAATTGCCGTGCTGCAGTAAACAGCGCATCGGCAGAATACAGAGCCGAATCAGCCGGCCCGCGTGTCAAAGCCTCATACCCTACAATTTTTTGATCAGTCAGAGAATAAATGGGCTGGAAATAGCTTGTCAGCCGATCCCCTTCGATCAGTAATTGCAGTAATGCCTGTGATTCAGCACTATGCAGCGACGAGACTGCCTCGGGGGGCGTCAGTAGCGCCAGATCAATCGCTTGATTAATTGCCTCACGATGCATCTCTTCTGGCGCCGGGAGAATAAGTACTCTAAAATCCTGCCGACTTCCCGTAGCCTGGCCAAAATTAGCCAGCAGTAATTGATGCATCTTTGCCATGCCTACTTCTTGCAATAGCGGTATCTGCTCCAGCATATCGAAGGGCATCAAAGATTTTTTTGGGCCAAATAACCTAAACCAGCGTCCGAAATATTCGGTGACAATAGGGCCATAAAGTTGATATTTCTGCAGTAAATTTTCTGACAATTGCTGTAGATCACGGGTTAAATCGGCATAAGCAAATTTCACAATTGCTTCACCAAATATCGCTTTAAACTGCTCTGGTTGATTTAGTTGAACAACAAAAATATATCGCTGATCGCTTGACATATAATCCCGCCCCATCGCTTGCCCGTAGATTACGATTACGCCCCAATTAAGTCATCATAGCAAATCAAAGAGATGCGCTTCTATCTTATTTGTTACTATAGATTATGTTTCATGAGCATGATATAAAAATACACTCTATGATCAGATAGTCCTACTTAATTACTTTGCGATTCCCCTTAAAATTCACCCCCAAAACCCTATACCGCTGGCTATTGATTCAGATTGTTTCGATTCTGGTTGCCGCCGCGATCGGGATTGTGATTTTGGGCGAGATCCTGACAGGCCCTGCATCGACTGCCGTAGGTTCACTCATGCCTGATTTTCCTGTTGAAGCTGTCAGAATTCCGGCTGGCCAAGATCATGCTGTCCAGGGTTGGCTAGCAAATGGCGTGCGGGGTCAAGGGATAGTGCTACTTGTTCACTCCATACGCAGCAATCGCCTGGAAATGCTGGGGAGGGCTCGGTTTTTGAATGAACGAGGATATAGTGTCTTACTCATCGATCTGCAGGCTCATGGCGAAACACCGGGAAAACGCATCACTTTTGGTTTTCTTGAATCGGAAGATGTCAAAACGGCAGTAACTTATCTGCGTAACCATTATCCTCACGAAAAAATTGCCGCTATCGGCGTCACCTTGGGCGCAGCGGCTATTCTGCTGGCAAATCCCCCACCGAAGCTTGACGCCTTAGTCTTGGAATCGCTCCATCCGACATTCGAACAAGCGGTCGAAAATCGGCTTAAATTGCATCTCGGTGAATTCGGATTATGGATCAAGCCGTTATTGCTTTCTTATTTATCAATGCTTTTGGATCTTTCCATTGAGGAACTCAATCCTATCGACCGGATAAGCAACCTAACCGCCCCTGTCCTTTTTATCTCAGGCACTCATGATAGGCATACCACACAATCTGAAGCCGAACGATTATTTAATGCGGCCCCTCAACCCAAAGAATTATGGATCGTCCCGGGAGCAGGTCATTACAATATGCATACCTACGACAGCAAAAGCTATGAGGAGCGCGTTTCCTCATTTCTCGATCAATATCTCTAGCACATAAAGAGCACATATAGGTTTATAGGGTTTCATACCATAAATCTTTTCAGTAAATTAAAGGAGTGTAAATAGTGGCTGATTATCAGCATATTTTGTTGGCGGTTGATTTTTCAGATCAAGATAGCTATGTAGCACGTAAAGCTGAGCGGTTAGCGACCTTTTATAAGGCTAAGCTGAGCATCATTCATGTATTGGATAACATCCCGATGCCCGATACCGCTTATGGTACCGTCATTCCCCTTGATTCCGGCTCATCTTATGAATTGCTCGAGTCAGAAAAAGAGAAATTCATTCAAATAGAAAGTAGATTAACCCTCGATCTTGCTCAACGCTGGTTAATTTGGGGTAAACCAGAAATAGAGATCATCCGCATTGCGAACGAACAAAGTGTTGACTTGATCGTTGTGGGTTCGCACGGACGTCATGGTCTTGCATTACTTTTAGGCTCTACGGCGACTGGTGTACTCCACCACGCGCCATGCGATGTGTTAGCTGTCCGTCTTCAAGATATGGACTGAAGAAAACGCTGAAATTTACCTTGCAGAATCTTAGTGAGTTAGCGTAAACGGCTCTGTCTCGCTTAGCACATCCCCCTGCTATTCAAACTCACCATATTTTCCACCACGATTTTTTTCCTAATGGCCCTGAATCGGAGAGAAATTCACTTTCTGGAAAATTTTTTCTCATCACACGCTCGACATCATCTCGCAAATCAGTCAGCCCCATTTCGTCGTAAGCTCTCGCCATGATATACAAAGCTTCTTCGGTTGCAGGTGTTTGCGGATATTCCTCTAAAACAAATTGGGCACGCCTTACCGCAGCAACGTAAGCTTTACGCTTCATATAATAACGAGCAACATAGATCTCGCTTTTAGCGACGACATTGACTAGATGCGCCATGCGTTTGAGTGCATCAGGCGTATATTTACTCCTGGGAAACCGAGTCGCCAATTCTTTGAAATTCTCGAAGGATTCGCGCGCAGCCTTTGAATCACGCTCACTCATGTCTTGGTTGATAATTTTCGATGTGATGTAGCCCAAGATGCCAAGATCGTCGTGAAAGTTTGCTAACCCCTTGATATAATATGCATAGTCAAGGTTTGGATGATGTGGATAAAGCTGGATGAACCGATCCGCCGCCGCAATAGCGGAGGCCTGTTGCTGATCCTTATAATAGGCGTAGGCTGTTTCAAGTTGCGCCTGTTGCGCGTAGCGTCCATAGGGATACCGTGCCTCCAGTGCTTCAAATAATTTGATAGCAGCGGCATAATTACCGTTGTTTAATTCTTCTTTAGCCTCGGAATAAAATTTATTCGCTGACCACTGACTCTGATCGACCGACTTTTCTTTTAGCAAGCCACATGCCGATAATCCAAAAACCAGAATGAGAATTAAACGATGCCACATAAAATTACCTCTAGAAACCGAAAAAACCATTAAAAATTATAGCGCAAAGTCATCCTCATCCACGCTGACCCCGCAACTAGAATCACCAATCGAATTTATCGCCCCACTGACAAGCGCTGGACAGCGGTTAGACCAATTACTCGCGCAATTGCTCCCCCAATGGTCGCGCAACCGTTTGCAATCGTGGATACTAGAGGGGCGCATACGTGTAGACGGTCACATCGTGAGTGCTAAACAAAAAATATGGGGAAACGAAAAAATCAGTGTGTATCCCCATATTGTATCAGTCAATGAGGCCCATACCGCAGAAGCGATCCCTCTCAACATCATTTATGAAGATGCTCATATACTTGTTGTTGATAAACCTGCGGGCATGGTTGTACATCCAGGTAACGGAAATTGGCAGGGCACGCTCTTAAATGCGCTCTTGCATCATGCTCACCAACTCAATGACGTTCCCCGAGCGGGCATTGTGCATCGATTAGACAAAGATACAAGTGGTTTACTTGTTGTTGCCAAGACAATTGAAGCGCAAATCAGTCTCGTTCGCCAATTGCAGCAGCATACTGTCAAACGGGATTATCTCGCTGTCGTCCTCGGTGAAGTCAAACAAAGTAGCTACGTCGATGCGCCAATTGGTAGGCACCCTGTGCAACGCACTAAAATGGCCGTCAGCTCACAAGGCAAGCCTGCGCGTACTCACTACCAAATCTTAGAAGCTTTCCATGGCTGCACGCTGCTTCGCTGCAGTCTAGAAACTGGACGCACGCATCAAATACGGGTTCATATGCATAGCATAGGCCATCCCCTCGTGGGCGACCCCGTTTATACGGGTAGGCCTAGAAAGACATCCCCATTCATGGCTCAATTCATGATGCAGTTTCCAAGGCAGGCGCTTCATGCGCAGCAACTTTCCTTAGCCCACCCTCAGCATGGCGAAATCATGAGCTGGTATTCTGATTTGCCTGACGATATGGATTCACTCTTGCAAGCCTTGCGGAGCGAACAAATATCCTCAAGTCACGGGACGAGATAAGCAAATGATTGCAACCTATTATTGAAGACTGTAGAAATAAAATACCCCGCTGCCAGCAGCGGGGTATAGATACATGTTTCAATCCCAGTCTTATCATACTCAGTAAAGGTGATGAATCTAGAAATGAAAAATTGCACTGATTGAGAGCAGTACCTGATCACCCTTTCTACCATCCCGATATACGGTATTGTTCTCAGTCGCAAGATCGTACCGCACTTCTGGACGCAAAGTTAATCCTGCTATTGGCTTATAATTCAGTCCGCCCGTAATAGCGATAAAATGTTCCTTTCTACCATCGGCCAGGACTCTAGCGCCGTCCTTATCATGGAACCATTCAAAACGTAATCCAGCGCCAAGATTGGCTGCGATATCATAAATGAGATACTGATTGATACCGTACCAACTTGCCGAATGGGAAGCAGATGTTTTTTGTTCTATTCCATGATCATGTTGCAGCACGTAATGCAGCCTTTCCGTAATATCGTGCTCCAACACAATGCTATATAAGGTACGATTGTGGTCATTGTTTAGTCCGCCTGTTTCCACGCTCCCCGTAATCAAGGTAGCTGACAATGCCGTTCTTTCGTCATCGGTGGTATAGCTCACCCCACCGAGAAAATTGGCTGGTTGCCTAAAAAAGGCATCCCATCCAGTGACAACCCCGCCCTGAATCGTAATATTTTCATTAACAGGATAGGATAGTAATGCGCCGGTATGGGTAAAGGGCTCACCATATTGCATGGTATAAGCATGTGAAAAGAAGAAGTTATTGGGTGAAGGTACAGATTCATAGCCCATGATCGTATAAAAGTGTCCGATCGTCGCTGTTATCCCATTCCCATAGGGTGCATATACACTTGCGTATAATTGTGGAAATACGAGTTGATGTTTTGGATCATCACCTAAAATTGTTCTATCAAAATTTGTTGCGAAAGTAAATCTCGCATCCCGACCATATAATAGGTCAGCACGAAACCCTACATCCCATTCCTTTCCACCCACATTGACTTCTTTTTCGATAAAACCATAAACCTGATGAAGGTTAAAATGATTGGCACCATCGTTAAAAGTTACAGGTGCATTTGAGCTATTTTTAGGGCCGTGTGGATTCCCCGCAAACCCAATATCCACCCACCCTCCGAATTTGACACCTAACGATTGCATAAACGGTGTTTCATTGACCTTGAAACCCGTAAAATTTTCAACTAACCCCTTATCTTCTGCGTAAGCAGGATAAGTAAGAACCATCCCACATAGTAGCAGCGGCCATGTGTTAATCTTTCTGTGACGAACAAGACGCATACATATCCCTCCCTTAAGTTGATTAATTCCCTTCTCTCGTACTGGATAAAGCAATGGCTAAACCCTATTCGCAAATCAAGCTCGCTTACCGGTCCAGCTCATTAACAACCATTCTTATTGTAGGGTTGAGAATACTATGATACGTGTCTTTCAGGCAACAGAATGTTTCGCAAATAAAAAGAATCGTTTTGTCTTTTTTGAATTATGTTGTTTTTTTGGTCAAAAACATAATTCAACGCCATAGCCAGCTCCAGCTTTGTCAGCATTACACTGGCCTGTTGATATATATATAGGTATAGGTATATCACGCTCTATAAATACTTTTCCAATTATCAGGCTACAGAAAAATAAGCAGCAGCTATTAGGTTTCTTTTCGATAACCAGAAATCAGTTCTGCCCGGGGCTGTATAGAGTCTCCCCGCTCCTGACTGAGGATATGCTTTAACAAGCCTTGATTGGCGTCTTCCACTAAATCGAGCACCAACTCAAATCCATGGCTGCCGCCAAAATAGGGATCTGCAATTTCCTGACATTTATCCCATTGACTGCTGTAGCGCATGAGCAGATCAAGTTTATGCGTGTATTGTTGCGGACAACGCTCACGAAGTGCAGCCAGGTTATTCTTGTCCATTGCAAGAATATAGTGAAACGCTTCGAAATCATTCGACTCGACAGTGCGCGCGCGTAATTCATGCATACTGTACCCCCTCTTTAACGCCACTTTTTGAGCGCGTCTGTCTGGAGGCTCATCAATATGATAGGCATGGGTACCTGCCGAATCGACGTAAATCCATTTTTCCAATCCCGCTGATTTAACTTGATGCCGGAATACTGCGTCTGCAGTAGGCGATCTGCAAATATTGCCCATACAGACAAATAAAACTTTAATTTTATTATTTAGCTCCATTTCTATATTGTTGTTACTCGTCTAATTCCAATCATTATTAACACTATCTTATTTTACGCGGCTGATCTGACCAACTTTTTGATATAGGCTTTCAATCTCAGCTTTTCTAATATTTTTACTATACCGTTTGAGAGTACATCTACCCCGGCATGCAATCTCAGCATGGCAAGATTGCGCCATGTCCGGCGGAAATAATAAATGTCTGCACAGTATTTGCTATGGGTTGAAAAAAACGCCTTATGAGCGCCCTCTCCTTCGGTAAAGTCGAATAATCTGAATTTTTTGGCATCAAAAAGGCTTTTAAGGCAAAAATATTGCAATATCGTGCCTGGTGACCATCGCTGGAAATCAGGATCATGCCCAACATATTCATAAAAAACAATCCCATCGTGAATAGGGCAATAAATATAGGCAATCGGCCTACTCTGATGAAAAAGGATGTAACCGCGCACCCTATCTTGTTTGGCGAGCGCCAACATAGTATCTATAAACGCCTGGCTTGTGGGAAGACCACAATCGAGCAATCTCTCCTGATAAGTTTTAACAGAGACTTCCAATGCCAAGCGGTGAAATTCGGTCATCTCGTCGACATGCACAAACTCTCGCCAAGCGAGTTCACCTCCCGAGAATTCGGTAAATTTTTTAATTTTTCTGGTTAATGTATTTCTTGATTTCGTTGAAAATTTCTTTAAGTAATTATCAAAATCACCATTAAATTCTACCCAGTATCGCTTGTAATAGGATGAAACATAACGAATGGCCTGCGATAGTACGGTTAACCTGGGTATCGGCGCCTCAAGAGGATGGGAACGTATCACAAGTACTTCTCGCGTGCTGGAAAAATATTCCGGAAATGATTGAAGCGATACCAGATCACTCGACATCTCAGTAAAGTGCTGATTGGAAACAAGTGCAGGCAATTGCCAAGTAAAAAGTGTCAATTCACCCATACGAAAATTGAAATGAATCGATTTCTCCAACCAATGTTCCATTAAGTCAACCTCGCTATGCCCTGCTCAACAAATCGTCTCGCCGTATGATGAAAACGGGAACGAAGAGGCTTGATTGCATTGATCTCTGGAATGGATGCGGTATCGATTTCAGAAAATAGCACAGTGCGAAATTTGTCAGGGTGAGTTGCAAGAAACTCGCAGAGCAACCGGAAGCGTTTAATATTGGTTTTATCTGGTAACGAAAGTATCGAAGGTGTTTTGCCCTTGATCAATTCAAAACTGTGCAAAACGATTACAAATGAAAACCAGCCTGCTTGCCAGGCATCGAGTAGTGCTGTTTTAAGCTCATTGAAAGCACAAGCAGCCAGTTGCGTATGCCGGTAGTGTCCAGGATAGTCTTGAAAAAATGAGATCGGAAATTCCCAAATCCCTTCCATTTTTTGTGGCTGCAGCATTAGCGCACTCGGATGAATCTTACAATCCGTTCCGAGATAGCAAAAATTGTGGCTTGAGTCGAACGATAAACCATTATTCAAAGCTGCGCGCAGTGTATCCAGATTCGCGCCATAGCTTCCGGCCCTGAATGCACGAATTTCTTTTACACCTGCAGCTTGCAAATTTCTTATTCCTTTACCGATCAAGGCGGTCTGTTCTTCCAGCGAGAATTGATGCATATACTGCTTAAATCTTGCTGGAATAGAGGCGTCACTGATTTCACTCAACCACTCGGTGTGCATGTGAAGCTGTACTTCATGACCGCCATTCTGAATCAAGCCTACCACCTCCGACAAACAAGCTATCCCAACCTTATCTGCAAAAAGTGGTTCCAGAAAATAAGTGGCTTTCAACCCATAGCGATTAAGAATCGCCATTTGGAAAGGTATACCGTATTCACCTTGCGTGGTTTTACCATAGAGATAGGTATCGATTTCTTCTGAAAAACTTAACTTATCGCTCGCTAAAGGTCGAACCGGCCAACCTGGAGAAAATGGCCATATTTCAGTATCGATCGTCAAAAAAACATTCAACATGAAATGTCTTCAAGCTCACTTCCATGAATTGGGGAAAAATGGAAAAAGATAAAGCTCCCATGAGATTCCCAATATAAATTCACTGAAAAGATCACGCATTTGCCTTGTTATTGGTATATGTGACGGTATTTTCGCTATGCGTGATATTCCGCAGAAAGGATTCAAACATGAGTAACGTCCATAGCGGAGCACTGTAATCGCTTCTGCCCGATTGGTGCTGATCTAGCATTTCCTCAATAAAATCCATATTAAAAATATTCGTTTCTGCCAATGTCTTACCGAGTAATGATTGGCGTACTCTATCACGTAACTCACCTCTAAACCATTTTGCCAGCGGTACCGAGAATCCCATTTTGTTACGATAGAGCACATCTTTGGGTAAATAATCTTCTAATGCTTTCTTAAAAATATATTTCCCTTCACGGTGATGTAATTTCAACGAAGCAGGAAGGCCCGAGACCCATTCAACCAGTTTGTGATCTAATAACGGTACGCGCACCTCCAGGGAATGCGCCATGCTGGCACGATCCACCTTGGTCAAAATATCACCGACAAGATAAGTTTTCATATCCAGGTATTGCACGATGGACAAGGGATCTTTCGTCGGACTTTTATTCGCGTGATCACGTAATATTTCTACCGCTTGGTAGTCTTGCAAATCACGCTGAAAAGATGGGCTGAAAAGTCGCTGGCGCATTTTATCACCCATAATGGAGACACTATGGAAATAGCCTTCTATCGAGTCACGTGCCAAGGCTTCAAAAGTTGCTTTGGCTCGCAAAAATCTTGGTGCCCAATCTGCTTTGGGATAGAGACGACCTAACAAACCAAATAAAGGCCGACGTATACCTATTGGTAATCTGGACCTCAGCTGCTCTTCATACATGTGCCATCGATAACGGCGATAGCCAGCAAAATTCTCGTCCCCACCATCCCCTGATAACGCTACTGTCACGCGCTTCCTGGCAAGTTCACAAACTCGATACGTTGGTAAGGCTGAACTATCTGCAAAGGGTTCGTCGTATAAGGAAGCCAGTTTATCAATAAGATCATAGTCATCCTGTTCGACCTGATCGACATAGTGATGTGTTTGGTAACGTTCCGCCACTTTCCGAGCATAGTCCGATTCATCAAAAGCCGGATCGGAAAAGGATATTGAACAGGTATTGACGGGATCCTTCATTAATCCTCCCATCATGGCCACAACTGCACTCGAATCGACACCGCCCGAAAGAAAAGCGCCCAAAGGCACTTCACTCATAAGATGACTGCCGACAGCCTCGCGCAAACGGACAATCAACTCATCCTGGAGTTCACGCTCATCCATTGATTTATCATGCATTTGAAAAGGAACATCCCAATACTGACGAGGCTGTGGTAATTGCTGACCACTTTGCAGCGTGAGGGTATAACCGGGTGGAAGTTTGCATGCGTGCCTAAAAATGGTTCTGGGCTCAGGCACATAGCCATAGGCAAAATAATCTTCAATGGCCTGAACATCCATTTCTCTGACAAATTCCGGATGGGCAAGCAACGCCTTAAGCTCAGACGCAAAAATGAATAATCCGCTTGTCAACATTGTGTAATAAAGTGGCTTGATACCGAGTCTATCGCGCCCCAAAAAAAGGGTATCTTGGTTACGATCCCATAAACCGAAAGCGAACATTCCGCGAAATCGATCGACGCATTGCTCCCCCCACTCTTCCCAACCATGCACAATCACTTCGGTATCACAGTGAGTCCGGAAGTGATGCCCCAGATCGATAAGTTCTTTCGCCAACTCCTGGTAATTGTATATCTCGCCATTGAAAACGACGACGACACTGCGATCTTCATTAAATAAAGGCTGTTGCCCCCCGGAAACATCCATTATGGATAATCGGCGGTGACCAAAACCCATTCCAGGCTCAGTATATATCTCGCCTTCGTCTGGTCCGCGATGAATCTGGGTCTGATTCATATTACCCAGCAGCCGTCGATCGATTTCGCTTTTGCTGTGCGTATCGAATAACCCCACGATTCCGCACATAATTATTTCCCTTTTATTTTCATTTTGTTTTTACGAAAATCCTTAATAATCAGCCAATAGATTCACAACCCAAGAACTTTATCATAAACTTTCAGATAGCTTTGAGTCATCGCATCCATGCTAAAACGGGATTCAACTAATCGGCGCGCAGCCATCCCATGCTTTCTCAGCAGACCCTTGTTTATATAATAATCACACATCGTCTCAGCAAGCCTCTCAGGATTTCCAGGCGGGATGAGTTTGCCAGTCTCATCCTCTTTTACTAGCTCGATATTTCCCCCCACCCTGGTTGCGATCACAGGTAAACCACTCGCCATCGCCTCAAGAATGGTGTTAGAGATCCCTTCTGCCAAGGAGGGCAGTATAAAAAGGCTCATCATATGCATCAAATCAGGTATATCAGCACGTTCTCCCGGAAGCCAGGCTAAATTCTCAGCACCAGCAACCCGCAGCATCGTAATGCACTTCTCCCGCGCCTCTCCTTCACCGATAATGAGAAGCCGAAAATACTTCCTTGCTTCAGGAATTTTTTCCAATGTGAGCAAGAAGGCCTGTACTAAGTTTGGATAATCTTTTACGCCGGCCATTCTCCCAACACTTCCGATGACAAAAGAATGTTGATTGATAAAACCAGCCGGCGCGGCGGTAAAAGGCAACGTATCGCTGGGAGAAAAACGCAGAATATCAACACCGTTATAAATCTGATCGATATGATCTGGATCTACTTTCACCGTATCAATCAGCCACTTCTCCAAATCCTTACTCACTGCAATAAAGTGATGTACAAGCGGGCGAATGGCTTTCCTCAATAAATTATATTTGCGGCTCTTTCCTTCAAGATCAAAAATATCCCGACCGTGTTCTCCATGCACACGCGCCTTTATTCGCGCCAAAGCAGCAATTACCTGACCTTCCATAGTAGCAAGATTACGGGTATGTACGATATCTGGCTGAAGCTGTTTGAATATTTTAAAAAGACTCGGGTAAATGCGGAAATCATTTCCTTCACGCTTATTCAATGCAACGATGGTCACGTCTTTTCTTTTAATACGCTGATGAAAATCAGAATATCCCTTTAGGCAAATGATGGCATGTCGGTAACGTTCGGGTGGGATCGCATTTATCAGATTCACAAGCCCATTCTCCAACCCGCCGACACCGAGGTGATGAATAACATGAACGATAAGCGGAGGGTAAGTGGAATTCATTATCTCCCTAATGAATAAAAACGATTAGCAGCAAAATGCAGGATGCTTAAAAAAGATGGCCCTTCAACCTATCGCTCAAATCCCTCAACTGACTCATGCATGTAGACTAACCTTCTCTGACAACACACATCTTTTAAAAGCAATGATGGCAGCTTATTGTTCACCGTAATATGCAGTACGTAACCCACTCGCTATTGCGGGAAACATGTCATCAATAAAACCTTGTAGCACCACTTCCGCTTCCTCTGGGCGATCATCGTAGATTGCTGTGATGATGATTTCTGCTCCATCGTCACCTTCTCCCAACAACTTGTTGATTGCAAGAATAGCCTTAGCCAAATAGGGATTAGCTGTTTGCTCATTACCCAACCAATACCATCTCCATGCCAGCAAATTGTTTGTATGTGCAGTAAGTTGATGCTGCGTAACCAAGAGTGCTTCAGAACCCAATGAAATATTACGCTTGGTACTTCTTAGATGACGCCAGCCTGAATACTTATCAGAAACCAGCACATTTCCGGAGTTAATAAGTTCAGAACCTTGGTTCTGATTGCGGTAATAAGTAATATAAACACCGACAGCCTGATCTGCTCCCTCAAAGTGATAATAGAATTTATGAGGCTCACCTACATAGGTCGGCGCCCAGTTAACGAACGGTTCTGAGTTAACCCTCCATTTTCCAAGAGGATCGGCGATATCTATTTCAGGAGATGTGTCGTTTTGCGAAATTGATTCTAGATAGATTGCGTAAGCGGGCCAAATCGATACCGTAATCACTACTAAGCTTGCTGCCAACAATGTTTGCTTAAGCGAAACCGTACCATTCGTTTGATGATCGGTAATCGCTTGTTTCCCATTTCCAGTCTCAGATTGATCTTCCTGATCTTCTCGCCAAAATGAACCAATCCAAAATAACAATATCATCACTAAACCAAAGAATATCCAGCCATAAATCAGGTGATCCACCCCCACGGCCAGTTGCATATCACTGAGATGCCCCGTCATTACGATCATATAAGCTCGCATCCCATTGGCAATAATGGGTACGATGATGGATAAAATGATAAAAAGCACGCGCCTTACCCAGCTCCGATAGGTGAGATAGGCATAAAGGGTGCCAAGCGTCACCGAGGCGATCAAATACCGCAGACCACTGCAGGCTTCAACCACTGACCAATTACCACTTGGGATACTAAAGAAAGTACCCTCCCGGTAAACGGGAACACCCGTCATTTGTAACGCAGCAACCGTAAAATCTGCCGTAAAATCGATCAAGGGCGGTATGAGCGCATCACCAACAGGCACAGCAAAAAAAAGGTAGGCCAACGGGAAAGCAATTGCCCAAGCTACCCGATAGCCCATAATAATGCATACCGTTACGGGTATCATCGCAATCAAGGCATACTGCTCGACTATCTGAACACTTGCCAGTGTCGCCAGCAACCAACTCAATCCGATGACTCCCAACACCCACACCCATCCAATACTTGGCTGACACCTTAACGCATCAAGACGATGCCGCTGCTTCCAGATCATGTAGGCGCTAAATGGAAAAATGAGAAAACCATGTGCATAAGTTTCGGATCTCATCCAAATTGAGACGATCGACCACGTCACCTCATAGTACACGCCCAGAATCAGGCTAATAACGAGAAGAACAATGAAGACAGGTGCTAGCTGGCTTCTGGTTGAAATATCCCCTCCTATTTCTGCTGATAATCTCGTATTCATAGCCTTGTCAACATTACTCATCGATAATATCAATTAAAAATTAACGGCCCATTATGACGTCACTTGATCTGTTTTTTACCGACATTGTCAGCAAACAGGGAATCTACCCTAGTTAAGTTCTCTGTCCAGTTATAATCTTGTAGTACCCGTAATCTTGCGGCCTGACCGACATTGCTGGTTAGCCGATTCTCTTTGGCTAGCAGAATGATCTTATCAATAAATTGATTTGCGTCACTAGCAATAAAAAGTTCCGATTCAGGAACGGCATAAATACCCTCCATTGCCTGGGGTGACACGATCACTATTTTCCCCATTGCCATCGCTTCTAGTACTTTGTTCTGGATACCTCGCGCTACCCGTAAAGGTGCCACCGCCATTGCAGCGTGTGCGATATAAGGTCGGATATCCTTTACTGCACCTGTTACGGTGACGCCAGGTAGTTGAGCTAACGCCGTGACCTCTCGAGAGGGTCTAGCCCCCACGATGTAAAACTGCATACGCGGTATTTCTGCACGAATCGCAGGAAAAATAGCTTGTGCAAACCAGCTTACTGCATCAATATTGGGCCAATAATCCATGGCCCCCGTAAAAACGAGTACTGCTGCATCTCCTGGGTAGGGGTTGGCATAATCAAAATGGGGTGTGAAATACTCGACATCGACACCATTATTAAAGAAGCGTGTTTTATCAGCAACCTCTGGTGCAAGCTGTTTGAATAGGCCGGCTTCTTTCTCGGATACAAAGGTCACATAGTCATAATTTCTGGCAACTTGCTTCTCATAGGCAAGCAACAATTCTGCTTCCCGCCGGTAAACCCAGCTTTGTGGCCAGGCTTTAGCCTCTGCATACTGACGCCATTTATCTGAATCCACATCAACAAAATCGACAATTCGGTGGCAATCACATGCGCAATCAGTATATTGCGCCATTGCAGATGAAAAAATCAAAATACGGTTGATTGATTTCCGTTTAAGCTGCTGATCCACCCAAGCGCGCAGCTGCGCATTGTAATAATAAGATAGCGTAAGCGGTTTTGTTGATAAAAGTGTAGTAAGACTGCGGATGCGTGCAGCGAAAGGATTCAGTTTGATAAAGCAGGCGTCTTCACAGAAAGCTTTCACTTCTTCGACATATTTCCAATCCCTTTCATCATCAATGAATGTCCCCAAGTAAACACGATAATGCTTACTAAGATACTTCAGCAAATGATACGAGCGAATTTTATCGCCCTTATTGGGGGGATAAGGAATCCGATGTGTTAGATAAAGCAGTGCAGCTTGCATCTGTTAACCTAGATTGCGCACGATATGCGGGCCGATTAGATTGGCTAACGGTAAAGGAAGATTTTGCCAAGCTTTTATGAAGAATTGATACTTTGGATTAAGTGGATTGTGATCCGGTATGGCCTTTGCTTGATGCAGTTGATATTCATAAAAAAGGGGCTGAGGCTCGAAACCCCAATTTTTCTTAAAGCTGAAAGAGCCTGTACCCTGCTTGCTCCGCCCGAAATCGAATATTTTATAGCCACGTTCACAGGCACGCCGCATTAATTCCCAATACATAAAATCATTGGCCGCCAAATCTCGAGCTTTATCTGTCCCTCCTCCATAGTAGGGTAAAACTTCATCTCGAAAATAGAAGCTCATGACAGCACTCACCACTTCATTTTCTTGTGTGATGATCAGTAATTCGCAATCTTCTGCAAATGTTGTTTTAAGTAGTTGGAAGTAACGCTTTGAAAATACGGGCGTTCCCAAACGATGGACACTCACAGAATAAGCATAGAAGAATCGGTCGACAACCTCATCAATACAGCTTTCCAATCCATTTTTAATACCTTTACGTACCATTGCCCGCTGTTTGCGGGGAATAGCCAGCAGATTGCTCTCATTATCATCATTGATTTCTCTGCGAAATGTCACATAGAGATTTTTGGTTGGCCAATCGGTATGAAAGGGTTTAAGGTTTCTATACTCTAAGTAATCAACCTTTAATTGGGCAGCCAGCCTTTGAGCGGCATCATCGAGCACCGATCGAGCCACATCGGATTGGGCAGCTATCCCACCGTAAACACAAAAAGGTAATGAACTCAGTGAATGGCCGAAAAGAACACTATCAATCTCCACCAAGGGCAATATGCCATGGATCTCTCCTGCCATCTCCGTATAAAGAAACCAGGTTCTATGGCCGAAAGCCTGCTCGATGACATACTGCCAGCCCGCTCGATGAAAGAAAGTTGCATCTGGGCACGTTGCGACAAAATCATCCCATGCAGCGACAGCGTCCGTTTGCAGTAAAAATACATTAGCGATATCAGCAAATAGTGGAACCCTAGCCTGTTGATGAGCGCCAACATCCGGAGTGCTCATCCCGCATGATCCAGAAAGATTTCATCCATACGCCCCCAGTTAAAATCATTCATTAGTAATCTGATCCGTTTTTCCATACAATCAAGGTTCAGATAATGACGAAAGCGTGTTTTCATACCGATACCCTTCTGACGAGGCTGTTCAGGATCGATCTCCCAAGGATGAAAGTAAAATATTGCTGGACGTTGATCATGGTCGTTCACTTTCTGAATAAACCATCGCGAAACAGCATAAGGCCATAATCTGAAATACCCTCCTCCGCCAGCAGGAAAGTTTCGTCCAAACAGGCTGACCGTGGTCACGGGTAATTCCAGTAATTTTGCTTTTGGATTTGGATAAAATGCAAAACGAGGCGCATCTGGCATACCGTAATGATCGTGTCGTACTGGATAGACACTAGAGCTATATCGGTAACCCGTTTCTTCCAGCAAATCGAATGCCCAAAGATTTTGACTATTTAGTGTCAGCCCGAAAACCCCATTTTTTCGACAGTGAGCTGCCTAATTTTTAAGCACTTCCTAGAAGCGCAATGAAATTATTCCTTCAAATATGTTCCTAATTGTGTTTTTTAAGAGAATTCGCATAAAAAACACGAATTTCACCCAGCACCCATCTCTGATT
>NZ_QAOO01000022.1 GCF_003051105.1 Nitrosomonas nitrosa
GCCCGGATGAACACCAGGCAAATATCCTGCGCGCTTTGGGCATTACGTTTCCCACTAAACCAAAAATTAGCAAGCGCACAAAAATCAACAAGCATGCCGCGTAGGCAGCAGCCATTTCAGCAATATCGTCATTTTTTAAAGTAAAAACATACAATTACAGCATTAATGCGTTTGCTAGCCGGGGGAAGATCCGCCTGATCGTCCGTTCCGCACCAAGCCCTCCCTTGCCCTCGAAGGCTTCGGCAAATTGGTTGGCGGTATAACATCGGCCTTGAGCCGCCTCATCGAACAGAATCTCCAAGATGACGTCGCACTTGCGCCTTCGCTCGGCATCAAGACGCTTTCCATAGTCCTGCCTAACAAGCCGTTCATTGACAGTAACTTCCCGCCATTCATCCTTGATCTTGTCGATATGTTTTTGCGGAATGGCTGCCCCATTGCGCAATTCAAATATCAACTGCCGTGTGGTATGCGTCTCGTCGGGGCGATATAGCAGCATCCCGGTGCTGTAGTAGCCACGCAGACTACCCGCGCGGGCCAAGGCCTGAAACGGATCTTCCTCGAATTGTTTCTTGCCGAGCTTCTTGGTATGTTGCACCAACACGATGCCGGCATCAGGGTTGACAGCCTCACGAATCCGCTCTACCCGCTGTCACAGAAAGAACAACATGGCATCGTTGTCGTTTTCACCGCCACTATCACCACCGTCAAATACATTGCGAATCGGATCGATGGCGATGTTATCGGGTGCTTTTTCGCCAAATGCTTGCTTTACGGTCGGAATGACCTGGGCGAGTCCCGCATCGTCCAGGATTAAACGCAATTGCGGTGTGGCAATGAAGTTCGCTCGGGCATCTAGTAGCCGGCTTGCTGGCAGTTTTATGCTCTTCACCCGTTCCCGCAGGTAGTGGTACTGCACTTCGGCTTGCAGGTAGAAGACGCGCAGCGGACGAGGTGGCACCATGCCCTGGAATGAGGCGCCAGCCGCCATGTGCGTGAGCCATGCCAGCAGGAAATCGCTCTTGCCGACCTTGGGCGCGCCACCGAACACCAGCATGCCACCCGGTGTGAGCACACGCGGAGAAATTAGATCAGCAGGCAGTGGCGAATCGTCATCCAGCAACGCGCCAAGGGTAAAGGTCGCAAGCGTAGGAAGTAGAGCTTTGATCACCCGGCGTTCAGCACACGCGATGAATTCCAAACGATCGAGAAGGAAGCAGATGGGTTTGCGGCCACCTTTCTGATGCCGATGGATGATTTTCGTGCTCAAGTTGATGCTGAGGAACCGTCTTTTGATCTGCTAAGGCATTGTGCGAAAAGATATGATGTATCACTCATGGCGGCCATGCTGAAATGGATTGAGCTTGCACCTAAACGCACCATTGTGCTGGCTGTTCGGGATGACCATGTTCTGTGGGCGCGATCAAACAGGGCGGCTTTTATATCGGGAGCTTATCTTGCGACAAGAAAAATGACTATCCCGGTTCCGTCAGCTTCCATCATGCATTCACGTAATTGCAAAACCCAGACCGCTATCAACAAAATACCAGCCTTTGTATGGTTTAGAAAAGAGCCTGTGGACATGCCGCTTACCGAAATAAGCTTCGTGGCCAATCAATATGGAATAACGTTGGGAATACTTCTTTTGCCAGACGCGCAACCACGTTATTGGCATCAAGACAAAAACGAAACTGATGATACCGGACTTGAATCCACGATCGACCTTTTTGAGCGTCGGGGGCAGACGAACATTCGATAACCTCCATCTTTTGTTCGTCATTTTTGCATCACTTGGTTTTATCCATTATTCGCTAGCAACTCCCTCATCGCCCTCTTGAAGTCCTGGCGGCATAATTTCACCATCAAGTGAGTTGGAAAAACGAGAGGCGATACCAATGATGGATGTAAACCAAACCCCGCTCGAAAAGATGACCCCGGAGCAGCGCAGGCAGGAAATTGCAGCACTGTTGGCGCGAGGCATTGTACGTTTGCGTGAGCAAAGACCTCGGTAACCGCTAGATTTCTGTGGAGAGAGCGAGTTTGAACTTGACTCTTCTGGCTGGGGAAGCGTTCATTCAAACCCCATCAACAAGACAAAAACGTCAAAATGAACGCACGTAACACCCCATATTCTTTTCCACCATCAGTATTATCACAAATCGCCCAGCTACCTAGACTGCCGATGACAGAAATCAAGGCGCTTTGGAAACGATTATTCGGTACCGAGATACCGAACTACAATCGTCAGTTTCTGGAGCGACGCATTGCACACAAACTGCAACTCATAGAATTCCGCAAAACCAATCACAGATTGCTGGAAAGTAACGAACGGCGCATCAAGGCATTGATCGAGACCGGAAAACTGCGCAGCCGTGAAAAGGATTATCGCCCCATACCAGGTAGCGAATTGATACGGATACATAAGGATGTCGAGCATCGTGTGGTGGTAGAAGCGGACGGTCAATATCAATATGAAGGCAGCCGGTATGCCAGTCTCTCTGCAATTGAACGCGAGATCACCGGCACGCGATGGTCTGGACCGCTTTTCTTTGGGTTAAAAGCACCTGTGAAAACCAAGGCCAAGAAAGGAGCCAGGCGATGAGCGAAAACATCAAACGACGCATGCGCTGTGCGGTTTACACGCGCAAATCTACTGATGAGGAGCTGGATTGCGGTTTCTGATGATTATGACGATCCAGTTTACTCCGGTGGCAATATGGAACGGCCCGCACTGCAGCGCCTATTGGCTGACATCGAAGCTGGCAAGATCGATGTTGTTATCATCTACAAGATAGACCGATTTACGCGCAGTCTTGCCGATTTTTCCAGGATGGTCGAAGTGTTCGAGCAGCACAGGTGTCGTTTGTTTCGGTGACCCAAAATTTTAATACGACGACTTCCATGGGTCGGCTGATGCTGAACATCTTGCTGTCTTTCGCACAGTTTGAACGCGAAGTGACCGGTGAGCGCATTCGTGACAAAATTACTGCCAGCAAAAAGAAAGGTCTATGGATGGGTGGAATTCCACCTCTCGGCTACGATGTCGAAAATCGTCGGTTGGTACCCAATGAGCGTGAAGCCAAGATTATCCGGCATATTTTTCAGCGTTTTGTTGAGATTGGCTCCAGCACCATGCTAGTCAAGGAGCTGAAGCTGGATGGAGTAACTTCGAAATCCTGGGTTACTCAGAACGGCAAGGTGCGTGAGGGCAAACCCATTGATAAGGGGCTGATCTACAAACTGCTAAACAACCGCACTTACCTGGGAGAGTTGCGCCACAAAGAGCAGTGGTATCAGGCCGAGCATCAGCCTATCATCGATCGTGAACTGTGGGACAAGGCGCATGCCATTCTTGCCACCGATGGGCGCGTCCGTGGCAATACTACCCGAGCGAAGGTGCCGTATCTGCTCAAAGGTATCGTGTTTGGTAATGATGGCCGCGCCTTGTCACCGTGGCACACGACAAAAAAGAACGGGCGTCGTTACCGCCACTACATTCCACAGAGGGACGCTAAGGAGCATGCAGGTGCATCGGGATTGCCGCGTTTGCCTGCTGCAGAATTGGAATCGGCGGTGCTCGACCAGTTGCGTGCAATCTTGCGCTCACCAGAGCTGCTGAGTGAAGTGCTATCCCAGGCAATCAAGCTTGACCCAACATTGGATGAGGCAAAAGTCACCGTGGCCATGATACGGCTCGATGCAATTTGGGAACAATTGTTTCCGGCGGAGCAGAGTCGGATCGTCAAATTGCTGGTCGAGAAAGTCATTGTGTCGCCCAACGATCTTGAGGTGCGACTGCGTGCCAACGGCGTTGAGCGACTGGTGCTGGAATTAAGTCCGAAGCCAATCGCTCAGCAAGAGGAGGCATTGGCATGAGCGAAATCCGAATCCAAAAGACTGGGACGCCAGATGTTATTGCATCCAGCGATGGCAGGCTGACCTTGTCCGTGCCAATTCAGATCAAGCGCCGCAGTGGACGCAAACTGGTTACATTGCCAAATGGTGAAACTGCAAAAGCGCGGCCCTGGAATGCATCGGCAACACCACTTCAGTTGGCGCTGGCCCGGGGTCATCGATGGCTCGTCATGTTGGAGTCTGGCGAAGTCAAATCACTGAGAGAAATTGCTGCCCAAGAAGGAGTAGACAGCAGTTATGTAAGTAGGATGGTGAACCTGACTACGCTTGCGCCTGATATTGTGGCCGCGATTCTGGATGACGCGTTGCCGAACCGCATTACGCTGTTTGATATAGCGGTTGATCCGCCGGTGTTGTGGAAGGGGCAGTGGGAGCGGTTTAAGATTGTTAGTTAATGAAAGTAATTCATACGTATTTGTACGTATATTTTTAGCCAGCGTATTTCGATACCCTATTGATGCTTCAGAATCAAATTTTGTTGGATTTAATTCCTCGCTCCTTGGTGTGTAAGCTGGTTGATAACAAGCAGCTAGCTTGAAGCGCATGCTGGCGTGCCCTCGGAGGAACGGTTTTTGAGGATTTCTTAGGAGGATCCGAAACTGAAAAACAAACGGGCCAAGTAATGCTGTGCTAACACCTGCCTCTACGTTCCCGAGCGCTCTCGCTACTTTTGATTTCGGCAATCGCTATTCGTTAGGCCACTCGATTCGATAAACCACTAATGGAGATAGAATATGAAATGCCGCAAGAATGTACGCAACCTGACTCAAGCCGAAAAGAATGACTTCGTCCGCGCCTGCAAGGGTCTCAAGGGACTTCCCAGCCTTTTGCACCCAGGTACTCAGAGCCGTTATGACGATTACGTGGAGGTTCATCTCAACGCAATGAACTCCAACCCCAACTGGGGGCATGGTGACAGAGCATTTCTCCCTTGGCACCGGGAATTACTATACCGGTTTGAAAAGGATTTACAAAGCATCGTCCCCGGTGTCCGCATCCCTTACTGGGATTGGACGCGCCACAAGACTACAGCGGATGTAGGGTTTCCGTTCAAAAACGAATTTCTTGGACGTGATGGTGATCCAGCAGACAGCGACCGCGTCAAGCGCGATCCCGCGGTGCCTCTGAATGCCGATGGTACCTACCCGTTCGAGTTTGATCCCGATAATTGGACGATTGTTGTGAAAGACTTCGCCGTTGACCCCAGTTTCCTCACCCGAGATTTCGGCAGCTGGGCCGACGCTCCGGATTTGCCGGTGAACGATCCGCCGCTGCCGGTCGGCGTTAACGCCAGTTTCCGTCAGGCTGTAGGCTCCACAAGTTATGGAACGTTGCGCTCCAGAGCGGAAGACATTCATAATCTGGTTCACCGCTGGGTCGTTGGGGCGATGATCACCGCATCATCGCCAAACGACATGGTGTTCTGGCTGCACCACGCGGCGATCGACCGTATGTGGACTCTATGGCAGAAGAAAAACCCCGCGCTCGATCCCTACGTCGGCTCAGCGACATTAGGCCACGGGCTTACCGACACGATGATCTTTCACGATCCCGGCGATCCTGCCCCGTGGGTTGGCACGGCCACGCCGCAACAGATGATCGAAGGTCATACGATTCATGGCGACGGCGTTTGGTACGATACCGACCTTCCCGAGATCAGCCTCGATTCCGGGCCCACGCTTGCCTTCGGCGACATACCGGAAGGGCTGACGACGTTTCGCGCCGTACGTTTCCGTATCCAGACCTGCCGGGCGACGCGCTTTCGTATCACTGCGGCACCGACCGGCAATTTCGGTTTAACGCCACTCGGCACCGAATTTATCGCCCAGCCGGACGAAGCCGCCAATTTTGTAAACGGTTACGTATGGGTGCAGTTCCACGCGGTTGGTGCTGCTTCGCAATCCTCCAGCGTCTCCATCCAGGCGTATATCATCGATGACGAAGGCTATTACGCTGCGACCGAAGGCGCTGAATTTGCGCTGGGTTCGTGGTCGGTCAACCTCACGGCCGGTGTAGAAGCCCGCGCGAATAACGCGGTAGTGCTTGTGCTGGATCGCTCGGGAAGTATGGCCGCTGCTGCCGGCGGAACCAGCACCCGCAGTTCGCTGCTCAAGAACGCCGTGGGAGTATTTCATACCCTCATGCTTCCCGACGACGAGATCGGTGTGGTCAGTTTTGATGATCTGGTCGAAACGCCGCTACCGCTCACCACTCAGAGCGCGGGGCTGGGCACCCTTCTTACCGGAACGGCTCTGGATCCGCGAGGATTGACTGGGATCGGTCTCGGTATCCAGACTGCGGCGCCAATACTGGCCGGTTCGAGCCACACCAATCGCTCGATGCTGATACTGACCGATGGTAACGAAAATGTCCATCCCTATGTTAACGAGCTACCAGCAGGCACCATCAGTAACCGTACATTTTCAATTGGCTTCGGCCTGCCCGGCCAAGTGAGCGACACTGTGCTGAGCGCGATTGCCAGCAACACAGGAGGATTCTTCTCTGTGACCGGTAATTTTAGCACGGAAGAGCAGCGCTTTTTCCTCACCAAGCACTTCGTGCAAGTTTTGGCGGGTGCGACCAACGCAAACATCATCATTGATCCGCAAGGCGAACTGGGCTGGGGCGATTCCCATATCGTTGAGTTCGATGTCGCGGCAACCGAGGTCAGCATCGATGTCATTGCGTTGTGCCCGCTGGCCGACTTGCTGGAATTCGTGTTGCTGACGCCAGGCGGTCAGATCGTCAACCCCGCCTCGGCAGCCGTCGAGCCGAACGTGCAGTTTTTGGTCAAGGGCGATGTCGCCTTCTACCGGTTGCTGTTGCCGGCGTTACCGGCGGCAGCTGTTGGATCCCATGCCGGACGCTGGCAGGCGCATTTCCAGTTGCGCAAACTGGAAGAACTAAAAGGCTGGCTGGTCGAACATCGTCAAGCGTGGACTACTTTGGCGACACTGCGCGGGCGCGGTACGCTGCCCTATAATTGCATCGTCCACACCTACTCGAACTTGAATTTTGACGCTTTACTCATACAAGCCGCCTTCACGCCCGGTAGCGAGATCAAGCTGGAGACAACCCTGTCCGAGTACGGCGTGCCTTTTGGCCGGCAAGCCAACGTTTGGGCCGAAGTAACGCGGCCAGACGGCTCGACGGACTCTGTACTCTACAGCGAATCTGGTTCCGGCCGTCACAAGGCTGCTTACTCAACCTCAGGCGCCGGTGTGTATCAGTTCCGAGTTCGAGCCAACGGCGCGACCTCGTCAGGACACCCGTTCACGCGCGAGAAACTGCTAACGGCCAGCATTTTTGCCGGTGAAGGTGCGGGTAGTGGCGGTCTTGATGATTTGATCGACGTGATTCGCGAACGCGACGAACGGCTCTGCCGCTTGCTGCTATGCTTGACGGAACAGGGGGTACTTGATGAACGCATCGAAAAGGCGCTCCGCGAAGCTGGCATCGATATCAATGCGATCCGTAAATGTATCAAGCAGTGGTGCGCATCGAATCACAGGGACAGGGAATTGAGTATGGCGAAAACCGACGGAACAGCCTCCTTATCGCCTCATTCAACCGATCTGCTGGACGAACTGATGCGGCGGTTGGCGTTAATCGACCCTGAAATCTTCTTTACCACCACGCCGCCATCAAGACCGATTATACGCCCAGCGCCTCTACCCAAGAAGCGGATGCCTCACTCTAAGGGAGAACACTTTCCGCCCGTGAAGGCCGAGGATGAAGATGAAGGTTGCAAACCTTGCCCGGATGAGCACGATTGTGGACATGATCAAGACGACTCGTCACCGCACGGCCAGGGACATGACGAGCCATCGGGACGGGAGAGGTGAGAAGAAATAGATAGATAACCGGAGCGGAAGTTTTGGAAGCGGGCGGACGGTTTCCTATAGCAAAATGAGAGCGGAGTACCTGTCCATATAATGATTCGATCTATGAGGGGGGGTCGCCCGACCTAACAAATGACGTTATTCTAATTCTCAATAGAAATAGTAGTTATAAAATAACGTAATATCCTGTAAACAATAAGTTATATTTCAAAAATTATTGCCTTTTCTATTAGGAATTGGAATTAGATGATTGATGGTAACTTTGTCTTTAGGACCAAAGTAACAGGCATGAAACTCAGGCTGCAACAAAAGTTTCCAGAAAATTTAAAGGAGAGCGATCATGAAAATGACAGAGGCTAAAGAAATCTGGAAAAAGTGGCGTACCGACCAGAAACGGGGCAAGTTACTTTTTTCTTTGCTAATCTGCTCGTTTTTGTTCGCTGGCTGCGGTGACGACTCACGTTTCGTAAATGGAACGAGCCTTAAACTCCCCGCCGATTATCGTGAGTGACCATTCATTGTTTCAGGTCTTGGTTTGACCTACGAAGAACAGGTAACTCCCCCGGCTGCACCCGTCTTCACGAACGTATTTGTGAATCCTTCTTAATATCGTGCTTTCATGCGAACTGGAATGTGGCCTAACGAGACCGTATTCATTCTTGAATTCAGACAATCTCACACCGATACAGCCCCAAACAAAGGGGGAGCGATTTCAGGGTGAATTGCTCAAGCTTGAAGTGGAAGTGAAGGACTCCCGATTTTCAGACGGATGGGCATTCTTCGGCTTCGGATTGGGATCAGCGCTGAAAGATGTTGTTGCACCGTTGTCTGGTAGTGCTGCCGCCTCATGTGTACAGTGTCACACAAATCAGACAGCAGTGGAACGCACGTTTGTTCAGTTCTATCCCACGTTGCTGAAAGTGGCTCGCGATAAGGTCACCTTGAAACCGGGGTTCTGAGATTCGAGAATTGTTATGCCGTAATTAAATAAACGAGGTAATCAAGGAAAAGGGTGTTCATTTTTCCTATACGTCCAGGTTCCATAGTGAGCATGATTAATTTCGCTGAGACTCAATCGGAGAGCTTGGATCATGCACAGTAAAGATATTAAAGATATATAGGCTAATAGCTTAGATAAAAATAAGCGAATGTTTGTTAGTTTATCAAACTGACAGTTTCCTCATGAGAGAAAAATAAGGTATGTAAAAGTATCTTTGAACAAGTCAGCAAACCAGAGAATTTGGTACTTGCCAAAATAGTTACTAAACATTAACTATTGCGGCAGGTTCTTGAATCTGCCCATCAAATAGCGGGGGTAATTTATAGCATCAGTTGTACTTTTTGCGAAATACGATTCAATCGTCAATGTCAGAAAGAAGGAGAAGATACTATGCAATATGATATCAGAGGTCAGGTAGTTAATTTGCTTACAGGTGATGGTATCAGCGGTGTACGTATTGAAGCATGGGACAAGGATTTCGTTCTGGATGACTATTTAGGTTCAGCCAGCACGGTAACCGACGGATCGTTTTCGATCCGTTTTGATGATAGTGCGTTCCGTGACATATTCTTTGACACGTGGCCAGATCTCTATTTTAAAGTTTACTGTTACAATGAGTTGCTTGTCTCAACCGAGAACTCAGTCCTGTGGAACATCCGTCATCCACAAACCAGTGTCACCATTAAAGCCAACAATCCTAAACCACTTTCCTGCAGCGAACGCCATATCTATTTGAAGATTGAGCGGATCGAGCATTACAGCCCGGTCAGACCGCAGGAGAAAGTGGTGCCGCCAGTGCAGTACGGCCGGGATTGCATGCGCGGAGATGGGCATGAAAACGGCCTGATTCCACAAGCTGAAATTGATGCCCGTTCGCTGACAGCAGTTGTATACCGCGAATATCTTGACTCGGGTTATCTGATTCCCAAACCAGAAAAGCTAATTGCTGCTGACATCAATGAGCCTGCTTACACGCATCGTGTTCCAGGTACAGTTATTTACACACGGCCATGCCAGCGGCTGAAGATCCACGTGTGGAATACCGATGATGTACCGCATTCCCTGCATATGCACGGGTTGCGTTACGGCATCGACTCGGACGGCTCATGGCCATTTGGTACAGAAGCAACCCATCACGGCGGAAGATCCGATGCCATCTGCCCGGGGCAAACATGGATCTACACGTTTGATGTTCCCGATAATGCACTGGGTGCCTGGCCGTTTCACGACCATACTTACCATCATGACATAAAGATCGATCAAGGTCTGTTTGGCGGCGTGGTAGTACTTGGTTCATGTGACCGGCCGCCGCGCCGCTTCTGGTTCCCGTGGGAGTTGCTGCGGTCGATTTACCTTGATATCGAACAGTTGGAACGATCGCCGATATTCGTTGATAAACGCGTGCCGGAATTACTCGAATTTAATGAGGAAACAGTTATTCCACTGGTGCCGCACATCCATGCCCAACGATTAAAGGATGAGGCGCGCTTGATCCTCAAGCAGCGGCTCGATTTTCTTGAAGAATTTACCCTCAAGGAATTGGCGCTGCCACGGCGTATCATCAATACCGATCATGTGCCGGTATTTTTTCATGTGATGTCGAATCCGGAAGCAAAACCAGTATTCGATACGGATGATATAGAAGAACTTGGCGGTGAAGCAGAAATTGTGTTCGATACGGTGGGTGATTATGATTATTTTTGCCGCCATCACCCTGAAATGACCGGCGTTGTTCATGTCGTGCCCGGCGGGCCTGATCCAGTATCAGTGACGATCGTTCAGGGCCCGCCGATGGTGTTTTCGCCTGATGAGATCATAGTGGGCGTAGGGGGTACGGTCAAATGGATCAACAATAGCAATGCGCACCATACGGTTACCTCAACGCAGGGTGCATCGATGACGACGCATTGCATCAATGGCCGCGGTTTTACCGGCAATACACCCACCATTGTAGGCCGTAGCGGCCAGCGTATTCGCTGGTACGTATTTAATCTCGACACCAGTCCGACCTGGCACAATTTTCATCCCCATGCCATGCGCTGGAAATTCGGTGGCGAGTATCTCGATGTCCGCAGTTTAGGGCCGGCTGAATCATTCATCGTTGAAAGTGAAATACCGCCGGTACTATTGCTGACTGCCGAGGAGGAAAAAGCGCAGTTACCTGAGCACCGCCCGCCGGGAGCAACACTGCATCAGCTAAAAGCTGATTTCCTGTTTCATTGCCACGTTCATCATCATATGATGAACGGCATGGTGGGTCTGGTGCGCGCACGTCAGAGTTTATGGCTGACAGAGGAAATGGCGCATGAAATCAGTCATCGTACCGGTTTGCCGCTGGATGATGGCAGCAATGCCTGTCCGGATGTCGATCCGCATCCCTGCCACGGCCATGGTGGTGGCCGCTGGGAAGAGATTCCCGGTGCACCCGAAGTTGCCTTCATGCATTCCGTGCTGCTGCCAAATACACAGCGAGTGCTGTATTGGGGTTATACGCGCGCCGACCAGTCGCGCGTATGGGACTACTCAACACCAGCAGGCAGTTACATGTTGCCAGCTAACCAGCCAGCCGACTCTCCAGGGTTGGATATCAATACTTCCAATCTGTGGTCAGCGGAACATACCGTTCTCGACACTGCAGCAGGCACAGTGCTGATTCACGGAGGATTTTCACCCGACAAAGCATTTACATTCGATCCGGTGTCACTGACATGGACTCGGGTCGCGGATACGGCTGGTGACCGTTTTTATGCGACCACACTGACATTGGGCGATGGCCGTGCCGCCACATTGTATGGCAACGTCAAGACTATCGAAATCTATACTCATGGTGTCGGCTGGGCAGCGCCCATTGTCATGCCAGTCGGTATGAATCATCATCAGTATTATCCATGGACCTATTTGCTGCCTGACGGGCGCCTGTTCATTGCAGGCCCGCATGATCCAACGCACCGTGTCAATTTGGCTGCGCCAGGCGCAGCAGAAGCGTTCGCAACAATCAATGGGGACCGCAGTACCGGCGGCGAGAAAGGCTCTTCCGTGCTGTTCATATTACGGCCGCCTGCATATCAGCCGATTGCCTGCAGCATGGGCGGCAATCCTGCAGCTGCGCAAAAGACGGTAGAAATGATCAACTTATCCGCAGTCGCACCGGCATGGACTGCACTACCGGATTTCAATGTGCCACGTGCAGAGCAATTTACAGCTACATTGCTGCCTGACGGGCGTGTATTTGTCGCAGGCGGCGTAAGCGGCGGCCCAGATGGCGATGTGTGTGAAATTTTCGATCCACGCAATCCGGGAGCTGGTTGGGTGATGGGTCCAGCGATGAAGTATGTTCGTACTTATCACTCATCGTTCATCCTGCTTGCCGATGGCAGCGTGCTTGCAGGCGGCGATCCTCAGTCGGGCGGCGCGCCGACACCGCATGAGCGTTTCTTTCCTGATTATTTTGATATGTTGCGGCCGGTAATTGCCAATGCACCAGCAACAATCAATTATGGCACCAGTTTCAATATTACTACACCGAATGCCGCGGATATTACTGAAGTAGTGCTTCTACGCGCGGGTACGGTAACGCACGGCTTCAACATGTCGCAACGCGGGCTTGAGTGCATGGTAAGCGCCATAGGAGCAGGTGTGTTAACGGTTGATATGCCGGCAAATGAAAATCTTGCGCCGCCGGGATGGTACTTATTGTTCATTCTCAATGCCAATCGCGTTCCTTCGACAGGACGGTGGGTGCGGGTAACGGCATGACTTCGTTGTTGATTCTATGCTTGCTGAGATTGCTATATGGGGTTATCTTGCTTTAGTTTAGGTTCTTGAGCAGTATCGACGTGCTCGAGAATCATTTAGTTAGTGCATTAGGGAATTAACGTGAGTTCGGGATAAGATAAGCAGCTAAAGGAATCTGAATTCCTTATGATGAAGCGATTTGGGAAAAGAATTTCATCATGAGAGGAGTCAGATTCCGGTGGATACTATAACGATTTTTTGTGCGACTGACGATTTTTGTAAAGGGTTTGAACCATGGTACGAGCAGTGGTTTGTCGGAGTTTGAAAATAAAAAATGTGATTGAGACCAAACTGCATGCACTGCAACCCCAGTTTCTGGAAGTCATCAATGAAAGTCACAAACACAATGTACCCGTGGGATCTGAATCTCATTTCAAGGTGACAATCGTTTCCAGTGAATTTAATGGAAAAAAGCTGTTAGCGCGTCATCGAATGGTGAACACCATCCTGGCTGAGGAGCTTGCTCATTCTATTCATGCGCTTTATCTGCACACAATGACAATCGAAGAATGGTTTGAAAAGAGCGGGACAGTCAATAATGCTCCACCCTGTCTTGGAGGTTCAACGGCCAAATAAACCTTGGCACAGCCACTTCCTACATTGAGAGTGAAGTTAATCCATCTAAATCAGTTGCTCAATCGCTTAGTGTATATTACAGAGTATCCTAAATAATCCTCAGGCTATTAGAGCTAAGTAAAGGAGAAATCAAATGAATGAGAAATTCGATAAACCAGCCGTGCTGAATTGCCTCAGTAAGATCCTTGAACTAGAGTTGGCTGGCGTGGTGCGTTACACCCACTATGCCTTCATGATCTATGGCTACAATCGTATTCCAATTGTTTCCTGGTTGCAGGAACAAGCTGATGAATCCTTAGCTCATGCCCGAGAGGCAGGTGAGCTGATCACTCACTTAGGTGAGCATCCCTCCTTGGCAATTGGTCCTTTGTTGGAAACCCATCAGCATGACATTGGCGACATACTGCGTGAATCCATGGAACACGAGCGTGAAGCACTAGCGACTTACAAAGAATTGTTGTCTCTGGTGGAAGGCAAATTCGTGATGCTTGAAGAGTACGCTCGCCGACTAATTGCCGCAGAAGAAATGCATCAAGGCGAAGTGGATAAAATGCTACGTCGGCCGGGTGCCGTGGCTGCTTTTTCAGAGGCGAAAGCGCCCTAAACTGAATACGTCATCGAATGGGTGCGAAATTCGCTGATCTCTTCTTCTTCAGTATTTGCAAGATAGAATTTCTGCCAGTTTTCCCCACCCACGCTCATCACCATACCATTGAGTTTCGGGGCGACGCTCAGAATCAGTTCGGCAGAACCGAGAGTAGCTGATTGTTTCAGATCAAGAAGCGCAGGGGAGGAGTGCCACCAAGTGCGGCTGATTCTCGGAATGAGTTCGGTTTGCTTCAAGCACATCGATACTTGCAGAAAAACAAGTTTGGATTCTTCGGCTATTTGTAGGCACAGATTACTGATCTGCGGACTGTTAATCCGATGGTCACTGATATGAGACAGGAATGGGACGCTATCGATGGATAACTCATTGTAATATAGAGATATTATCGAGGTGATTTAATACATATGGCGGAGTGAGCGCCGGATCTCGAGTTTTGCTTTCACATTACATCAAATTTCTTGCATGTGTGGAAAGTATGCTATGCGGACAATTCGAGGCCAATGCCACTTTTTTTCGTATCGGTGTAATCGACCTCGATTTGCTCGTCCTGTTCAAACATTTTGCCTTGGGCGGCGATTGATAGCGTCATCGAGTAACAACGGCGCGTTGGCGCTAAGGATCGTCGTCAGATTCTTCCAGTCCGTTCTGGGATATTCGCAGTAATAGCTGCCAAGCTGCGCAGCTGATTTCTCCTTTATCTACTTGCGTTACGTCATCATAAGAAGGACAAATTTGCTTTCAAAAAATTGATATGTGCCGATAACACTGAAAATAGCAATGTCATACTCATACTCGCTATTGAATTCACTGTATCTCCACCAATTTAAACAAGCTTGGTGTTCTCATGAAAGTGTGTGATGCAGCAGTGATGTGACCCCGTACTTCGATTGAGTGAAGGCGCAGCAGCAACGAAAAAGACGTCGCTGTGCTAGGCTTTGTTATAATCCATTAGACACCACCCCCATTACCAGCTGGAAAAGTTCTTCAGCTCTATTTGTAGATCCAACCGCACCTTTCTCTCGTGCCATTTTCTTATGCTCTGGCAGGTTAGATCTTGTATAGATAATAAATGGGGTTAAATCACCATTAGAGCGCAATTTTTCTAAAAGGACATAACCTTCTTGTGGCCCCTCTTTTCGCCCCATGTCCGATATTATTGCTACATACCTATTTTTCAAAAGCTTATCAAGTGCTTCGCTAGTTGAAAGCGCTAGATCAAATTCAATTCCTTGAGCTTCAAATGCTTGGCGCTCATAAACGTTGTTGCTTGGTCTATCATCAACCCATAACACCCGATTTTTCCATTTCTCTAGTTTTAGTTTTCTCGTGGTCTTTGATACAACGTCTACAATTTCTTGCAATTGTACATTGTTAAGCACGTTCTCGTCCCCGTACTGACGTGCTGTAGCTGCTGCTAAGGATGCTACCGACGCTATCTGAGCTTTAAAAAAATTATCTTCATTTTTGAAATCGGAAGGGCCATACAGTTTATTGTGATGTTTTGCTACCAGCCAAAGAAACCCAAAGAAAACAATAACCGGAAAAAGCACCATAAAATAAATCAGAGGAACAACATGCTCAGTAATGCCAGAACCCAATCCAACTACCAACGACGCAAATCCGTATACCAGAACAATAAACAACGCAATTATCCCTAGTGGGCTTCTGGTGAAGCCTTGGGTTGAGCTTGCAAACTTTTCGAGCTCCACCAATCTTCCTCTATGGTTAATAATTAAAATTATACGGCTGAAATAATGCAATATATATTACGTCAAAAATGAAAACCCATACTAATCCTTTACAACCAAAGATTCACCATGGAGCATGTCTGAAAAAGATCCGTATATTTGCAATCAACCAAATATTCTGAAACATATCGCCCCACCGAATGCTGAAGCAATCTCGACTAACATTAATTAAGCCAAAATCAGAATCTAATGGGTAAGAAAGAAGCTAGACGATTAAGTTTTATTAAGGAACACCCTTTATGTTGTTTTTGCGGTGGTACAGCAAGTGCTGAAGAAATGGATCAAAACAATGCTACAGAGCCTATACCATACGTAGATAGCGCGTACGCAATAGCCAATCCACCGAATAGAATATTTGGTTTACCTACAGATTGAGTGATCGAACTATCCATTACCCCTGCTCTTAGTAAGCCACCCAAACATTTCCATAAATATAAACTTCTTCATCTTTGTGTCGATATAAGTATCAATGTTGGCATATAAACCTGATTAAACGTCTTTTTTGATTAGAAAATTATCAGCAGCAACATTGCTGGAATTAATGCCAGGAATAACAAGGTGGTAAATTTCATAGGCGATAAGTCTTGCTGGGAAAATATAAAAACATACAAAAGACTATATCGACAGGCAGCTTGTGATAATAAATTTAATTCATTAAAAATAACATGATAATCAAAGAAGCGGATTCAAGAGAAGAAGATCTCAATACACTTGAAATCCTTTTAAACCATCCACAGGCAAGCTTTGAAACAAAAAAATTAATCGATCGAGAGATTAAGAATATTAGATCAGGCATCAAAGGCGAGGAAGAAGCTGCCTATGAAATGCGCATGCGTTTTAAAGACAATAAAAATTGGTATGTGATACATGACTTAAGAATTGAAGTGGATGGCTTAGTCGCCCAAATTGATCACGTACTTATCAATAGATTCATGGAAATGTTTATTTGCGAGAGCAAAAGATTTTTTGAAGGTATTGCCATCAACGAACAAATGGAATTCTCCGCTTTCTATGGTGGCAAACCTTATGGCATTCCGTCGCCGATCGAACAAAATAAAAAACATGTAGCAATTTTAAAAAAACTATTTGAATCAGAAGCTGTTGAATTACCTAAAAGGTTAGGCCTGAGTATTAAACCAAAGTATATAACTAATGTTCTGGTTTCAAAGAATGCCAGAATATCGAGACCTAACATAAAATCGCACGAACTCGAAAGCATCGTAAAGACAGATCAGTTTATCAGTCATATCGGAAAGCTAATTGAAAATGATAATAACCCGCTAGCTATAGTAAAACTGGTAGGTGCTGATACGGTAGAAAAGCTGGCCAGAGATTTGGTTAATCAACACAGACCTATAAAATTCAATTGGGCTGCAAGATTCGGCTTGTCCGATTTATCAGGCGTCGCTGATTCAACGCCAACAAAAGCGTATCGTTCAGAGCAGAAGGCGGCGAGCCCACAAATTGAAGCTAATGAAGACAGCCCAAAGAAAAAGCTTATTTGCCATTCATGTGGAACGAAAATCTCATACAAAGAAGGGGTTTTTTGTTGGAATAACACTAAAAAGTTCGGAGGATATGCGTATTGCCTTGATTGTCAGAAAAGTGAGCAATTTAGCGCGAAAGCTTTAGCAATTCAATGAATCGCCCCGGGTTTGAACTACTCATCATACATTGACATGCAAAACCCATTTAAAAGTGATGTCGAACATCTGGGAGTCAGATCAAAGTTGGGCCGATTCAATTAACATCAAAAAGTACCGCAATTTCGATGCTTCGCTTTACACTTTACTACAGATTTTTATCACTTGCCTATTTT
Source organism: Nitrosomonas nitrosa (assembly GCF_003051105.1). Lineage (GTDB taxonomy): Bacteria > Pseudomonadota > Gammaproteobacteria > Burkholderiales > Nitrosomonadaceae > Nitrosomonas > Nitrosomonas nitrosa. Next base: position 17,306 of record NZ_QAOO01000022.1, read on the forward strand.
AAGAAAATCACATTGCAACAATTATTTACGAACATGAACAACAATTCAAGTTTCTTTCAGATCATCAACCAGTTGATTTCATAGGAAATATAGCCGGATAGTTGTTGTTGTTTTCTATACTAATAGCGGAAAAGATTAAATGTTGGAACACAGTGTTAATATCGAACAGACTAAACCACAAAGTTCTCTACAATCCTATCTCGATATTCAATCACATTGGCGTAACCAAGGTATCCCTACGCTAACTGTTCTAAGCGGTTCCTTCAATGACACTCAGAAGCTATGGTGTCAATGGATACAGGGTGAAGGCAGGGATACTGCAATTTGGTCTCCAAGTATGCCTAAATCACTTTCAATCAGCTGGCTAGATAAGTTACTTGCCGCCCCCAAACTGCGCCATCAGCTTTTATCTTATCTAGCAGCAGTCAATGAGTGTTCAATAGAGCAAATTCATTTTACATTGTTGAGTAAGTCAAATTATGAATTAGAAATATTTCAACAGCAGTTATCTGTGGAAATTTCCAGCCAAGGTTCATTGCTTCTAAGTTGGTTTTTGAAACAAATTTCCATATCTCGAAAGTTAACATCTAGCTTAGTATCCGATTTAGCGCTAATTATGAAATTAGAAGATGATCAGAATTTGGCTCAAGGGATCATGGCTTTTGCAGAATTATTATCTACAGATATTTTACCTGGCTTATTAATAGAAATTACTGATGATGAATTATTGCTGTCACCTTTAATTCGAACATTGGTACAAATTGCAGAGTCCTTACCTAGTATTCCGATCGCACTGTCAATTACGCCCACAAACTTTGAGAATCATTGTAAAAAAGCCCCTGAATCAAGAATTAAAGCAATGTTACGTCATGGAATGATCGAAGTGCATCCAGATAAAAGTTTACACTGCACTTTGCCTGAAGAAGTAGATCGTGTTTTACGACAATATGATGCACCGGCACAAATGATTGATGAAGCAAAGTCATTGTTTCAACTGATTAAAGAAAAAGGCAATGATTATTCCCTCGCCCGCAGTCAAGCTGAGCTATTTCTATTCCACGTCCTAGAGTTGGTGCCGGAGACACGAGGCGTTTTTCAGTTGAATGCCAGAATGCCATTTCCATTTGGCAATCGGCCGATGGAAATTGATCTATTCGCCATTTCTGATCAAATAGCTCTAGAAATAGATGGTTATTATCACTTTCAGGAACCAGAATCCTGGCGCCGAGATCGTCGAAAGGATTTTATATTACAAATGCATGGCATACTTGTTTTACGCTTTTTGGCAGAAGATGTTGTTTCTATGCTTGAAGGAATTCTTGATTCTGTTCACCAAGCGTTACAGTATCGACGTGGAAAATCAAATTAGAGATTAATAATGATTAAATTAAAAAATATAACACTTCAAGATCTTATTTTGATTCGATTCCTAGCTTCACCAGCTGATGGGTTAGTAGTCAGTGAATTAAAAAAATCTTTGGAGCATTTTTTCTTCAACCCACCTTCAAGTGATGAATGGTTACAAGAATTGAAGCAATTAAATGAGTGTGGTGCTTTACAAGAAATCGGTAAGTCACGATTTCAAATTACACCTGAGGGACGAAAGCCAGCACTTCAGATATTAGGCCTACATTCTCTACCACCAACAACGCGCTGGCCGACATTAAAGAATTGCTATCTGATTGCTTCTGTACTGGGACTGCCCGCGCCTGTAAATGATCGAGATTGTCAATGTATTGCTAGCGCTGATGGCCTCCGAGCAAGCATTTTGGCAAATGCCTACCAATTATCTACAGGTGCTTACACTTCTTTGATCAAAGCACGAGATAGCTTACTTTGGCAACAATTGACCGACACTACAGTAACTGCAAATTTGCAAAAAAAAATGTCAACTTCTAATGACAGATATACCAAGCCTTTTACACAAGGTTCAATTATTACGTTGCTGCTGAACAATCTATTGGGTGCAGAGCGTGAATTGCCTTGGGAATCTGCCCTGAAACAACTGGTAGCAAAAGCAGTGAGTGCACGACGCACTGATCTAGAAGAACTTCGTTTGGCTATTCTGAAAGCAGCCATAGTAAAGCCATCGGCTACCGAGCAAAACCCAAAGCTTGAGCTACAAGTACCCTCAATCCATTCGCTAAACCTGGAAAATTTTGCTGCTCAGGTAATGCAATCCGCCAAACGGTGTCAGACAGGCAGGTTTGGCGATAACAAGATATTTATCTCGCATGTCTGGCGACAAATGGAACTTGATGGTAAGCAGTTTGGACTGGATGTAAACCAGTTCAAGCATTATCTTGCGCTTGCTAATAATAAAGGACTAATTAGCCTGATCCATGCAGATCTGACCTATGCCATGAATCAGGAAGAGGTTTCAGCATCAGAAACACCCTATCTAAATGCAATCTTCCATTTCATAAGTTTGGGGTCATAAAATGTCTGATATTGAACAAGACATGCGTTTAAAGATTTTCTGCTCACGCGTAAAGGAAGATGTTTTTCAGGCTATTACCTATCACAATCAGGTTTGGCAACCCGATCCCTATGACATAGAAAGCATTCATCAGGAAAGTCATGATTGCTTTGAGCGTTTGCTGAATCGCATCAATATCCTGGAATCAACTGATTCCGGTCGAATTATGTTACTACTAGGAGAATCTGGGGCAGGCAAAACGCATCTCATGCGTGCATTTCGTAATTTTACGCATGAGAAAGCTTTAGGCTATTTTGCTTATATGCAAATGACTTCTTCATTTTCAAATTATGCCAGCTATGCTCTTCGCTACACCATAGATTCATTCGATAAACCCTATTTTGAGTCGAACGGAAATATGACAGGGTTAAGGCGTTTATCCAACGCATTAATCGAAGGACGAAATATTGTTTCACAAAGTGACATCGACCAGTTACGCAATAGTGTATTAAATCGGAATGAACTTACTGATTTGGTTTATAAAATTGCTGATGACATCCTAAACAAGGAAAGAGAAAGACTTCATGGGGTGGATCTTGATCTGATTCGTATACTACTCTATTTGCAGAATAATGATCCAGCAACTCATTTCAGAGTTAGCAAATATCTTCGTTGTGAAGATTTGTCTGAATATGATTGTAAGATACTTGGAGATATTAAACCAAGAATACAGGAAGAAGATCCGCAACGCTTATTGCAGGCACTGGCGCATTTGATAATGGCAACCGATTCAGGTGCTTTTATTATCTGCCTCGACCAATTGGAAGACATCCATCCTGCAGATGAAGCTGAAGTTAAATTCCGTCGCGCCATGCAAGCGATGATTATGTTGGCACAAATACCCAATGTGATTGTTGTGCTTGCTTGCCTGGGAGATATTTATGAAGTGCTTAGAAATAGTTTACCGACACCTCAGCTTGCTCGGATTGAACACGATCCTGATAAGATATTTTTAAAAGCATCACGCAATGAAACAGAAATACAAAAATTAATCAGTATACGTTTGCAAGACCTTTACGATAATAAACAGATTGATACCAACCCTGATGAACCTATCTATCCGTTTCAAAATGGAACACCCGCTTTGTTAGCAGGAATGAGCACCCGGCAAATTCTCGAATGGTGTCGTCAGCAACGTGAACATTCCATTCGAACTGGTAAATTACCGCAATTGCCTGACAATACGAATCCATTACCAATTCCAAACCCGCAACCAATACCATCTACTTTACCGTTGAGCCAATTATGGAATGATTACATTACTAGCCCACATTCAGTCCCAGAAAATGAGAGTGAGATGTTGCAATTGCTCAGACGGGCTATTGAACATTGCACCGCAGAATTAAATAACTCTTACAAATTTAATATCGTACAACGGGAAAATTTTCTGGATATCGATATTGAGGATATAGAAGGAAATATCAAACAACATACAACAGTAGGTTTTTGTCAGAGACCACCACAAGGCGGAGCCCTAGCAAGACAGATTGATAAGCTGCAAACGATGGCTGATAAGCGTGCAGCAATTGCAATCCGCTCTGTTGAATTTCCCTCCGACCCTAAGACCAAAATTGCCATACGATTGGGTGAATTTGTAGCAAAAGGGGGCAAAAAGGTGATGATCTCGGATTCCGATTGGCGCTTGATGGTAGCGCTGGAATCTTTTCGAAAGCAGTATGAACAGCAACCTGAATTTATGCATTGGCTACAAGACGAACGCCCATTGCTCAGTCTGCCTTCATTTCAACAAATTTTAGAACTTGAATATATTCCAGAATTGGAACCACCTATAGTTGAACCTGAGCCTTCTGATTTCTCCCGAATGAAAATAGGTATGCATCAGGGTTATCAACCATCTCCTTATGAGATTGAAATTTCTCAACTCGTGCGTCATGCTACTTTTCTCGGCAGCCCCGGTAGTGGCAAAACGACATTGGCTTTGAATATTATTGAACAATTGTTGTTGCAAGGTATTCCTGCAATTTTGCTTGATCGGAAAGGTGATCTTTGTAGTTATGCGAAAGATGAAGCATGGCGCAGTCCCCTATCGGACTCGATACGCGAACAGATGCGTAAGAATTTACAAGACAAAGTTGAGGTTACTGTTTATACACCAGGGGCTATAGAAGGACAAGGTCGTGCACTGAGTATTCCCATCGTGCCCAATGGATTAGGTAATTTACCGTCAGGAGAGCGTGAGCAATTAGCTAATCATGCTGCCTTCTCGCTGGGAAGAATCATGGGCTATAAGGATCATGGTCAAGATAAATCACGTATTATCATTCTTGGACAAGCAATTTCGATTTTGAGTGAATTAAACAAAGATCAAGCGTTAACACTCAATAATTTATTAGATTTCATCGATAAGGAAGATCCGCGATTGCTCAACGCGATTGGGAAGCTCGAAACTAAATTATTTAAAAAACTGGTTCAAGATTTACAAACGTTAGCATTAGGACATGGCAATCTGTTTGCTCAATCAGGAGAACTATTGAGCACAGAAAGTCTATTTGGCCGTTCATCTGATAACAAAACAAAAACAAACAAAACCCGCTTAAGTATTATCAGTACTGCTTATTTAGGTAATAACGAAAATGTCTTATTTTGGGTATCACAACTATTGTTGGACATAGGACGTTTTGCTGCAAAATCACCGAGTGATAAATTGCAGGGCGTCATTCTGTTTGATGAAGCTGATCTTTATTTGCCCGCTCAATCCAAACCAGCTACAAAAGAGCCACTGGAAAGTTTGCTTAAGCGTGCTCGCTCAGCTGGTATCGGATTAATGCTTGCAACACAGAGTCCAGGTGATTTAGATTATAAATCGCGTGATCAGATTTCTTCTTGGTTTATTGGTTGTGTTAAAGAAAAAACTGCACTTGATAAATTGCGACCAATGTTAAGTGAGGCGAAAACGGATGTCACCAATAAGTTGGCTAGTCAGTCAACAGGGGAATTTTATGCCATCCATAATGGGGAAGTGAATAATATTAAAGCAGATCTTTCTCTTGTACAGGCAAAACAAGTGCCAGCAGATGAAATATTGAGGCTGGCGAGCAGGGGAAGAGAGAATAGAATTACAACATTTTTCCAAAATTTCTTTCGAAGCTCTTGATTTATGAAGCTGTATTGAAAGGAATCATACACATTTAGCCTCAGTCAGCCTTAGCATTGAGATATGTACTATTTTTAAGCACAGAAGGTCCAAGAATTTTATGAATCTTAGACAATTGGCTGAAGTTTATAAATTAGGCAAAAGTTTGCTCCACAATCCGACGTTTAGGTAAAACTTCGAAGACATTCTGGATGCACTCAGATAGAGCTATAGTCAAATTTCATAAGCCAACTCTTCCAGTTAGCGACAATATGTCATTTTATATTTCGCCGATAGAATATTTCCTATTTTTTCCAGCGACCGGCAATGATTGAACCTATCGGTTCATCAACAACATTTACATCACCATCTACTGTAATCAGAATGAAATTGGCAGATTTAGCAACTTCGTCTATTTATTCCAATTGCAAAAATCATCAAAACAACCTAACTCAACAACAACCAAGCGTGGACATTAAGCAACAAATGGTTCAGGATTTTCAAAGCGTTGTCCATTGATCCGGATTGTGAATGGGAATTTATTGATGGAAGCTATGTTAAAGCACATCAGCATAGTGCGGGAGCAGCCAGTCAAGAATCGCAGGCTGAGGGTCAAAAGCCGTGCAGGCAATACCACAACGATAACTGAGGTATATCGAGACTGGCTGTATGATATGTTACTCGAAACAATGAAGAGTAACCCTATCCGTATCGGTTTCGTGAAAACAAAAGAATTTAATAAAAGAATTGAAAGGGAGTGGGAGTCTTAATAATACAGGAATTCATTCGGATAAACTTCCATAAGATGGGTTTGTAGCAAATGTCACAAGCTTACGTTGTTTCAATTTTTCGTTAATTTAATGTGCTTATATGCTATTCAGATTTTAGGGTAAAAGAAAATGAGCAATCAAGAACAAGAACAAAAGCAAGAGCAAGTGTGTACCGCCTGTGGTGGTACAAGAATTAACAAAGCTAATCTGCAAGATTTAAATGAAAACGAGCAAATACAGTGCTCTCCTATAGAATGTCAACACTGCAAAGGTAGTGGGAAAGAACCAAATTAGCAGAAATCAATAAAAGAGAAATTAAAATTTAGTAAACATTATCAATGTACTACATACCACAAATGCTTTTGTAGCATAGCTATTTAAGAATAAGGAAATAAGGAGAAGTTATGCATTTACAGTTGGGATTTTTAGCTTTTCTGTTTGCCAGCAACCTCTTTGCATGGTCAACAGAAACCTCCGATGACATTTGGCGCAGTGGATGGGGTCAAGGGGTGTCAGAGGCAGAAGTTACACGTGGATCTGGTAATAAAATTTATGTGGCCTGCCTGAGCGGCAGAGAGTGGCCTCTTGATATGGGTAGTTCAATTAGTTTCATGCTCGCTGGTGACGGTCCAAAACCAAATTCAGAACTGCTGATTATTTTTGACAAGAAACACCCAGAAAGCTTTAGTGTGGACAAACATGGAAAGATCACTTCTGATTGTCGTGCTTGCGCTGCCAACTTTGACTACCTTATTGAGCAGCTCAAAAAACATTCTAGTATTTACGTCCGCTTCTCGGACGGTCGAGAATCAACCTTTACACTTAAGGGATCTGCTAAAGCAATTGGTGAATGCCCATCCGCTTGGTCACAGTAATGTTCGGTTTAGTTTAATTTAACTACTTTAAACTAAAAAATTAGTTCTGAAACCTAACTAAAATCTTAACTATCCAGTTACCAGATTTACCTGGTGAGCCAAACATATACATCTCATTGCTCTATAAAGGGTATTCCGGTAATGCCTGCCGATTGATGCTTGCGCCGACGCACTTATATCGCAAGCACAGCACTCGAATTTACTAAACCTCTTTAACGGCGCCAAATTAGCAGTTAACCCTCGAAAGCATTTCCTATAGCTCGACTCATTCTGCCAAGCTTCCAATGTAACCAGAGCAGTTAACTGGATTCTTTCTAATTGTGCATTTTTATGGCACGATTACGGTTAATGCATTCGAAGGGATGCATCATTCATTAAATTATCAAAATATGATTCGAGTTTTCTTTTCCTACTCACACATTGATGAAAGCTATCGAAACGAGCTCGAAAAGCACTTGATGAGTCTTCAATATCAAGGGATCATCGAGTCGTGGCATGACCGTCGTATTGTTGTGGGAGAGGAATGGGCGAATCGTATTGACGATGAGCTATACAGTGCTGACATCATACTTTTGCTGGTAAGCTCAGATTTCATTGCCTCGCGCTATTGTTATGAGGTGGAAATGATTGAAGCACTCGCTCGTCATGACCGTGGGGAAGCTGTAGTTATTCCAGTTATTCTTCGTTCATGTCATTGGAAAGGTCTACCCTTTGGTAATCTACAGGCAGCTACCAAAGACGGTAAACCAGTCGAAAAGTATTCAAGTTTGGATGATGCGTTCCTTGAAATTACAGAGGGCATTGAAGCGGTCGCAAAGCGTATTTCTGCATCTAGCAAAAAAACGCCTGTAATGACTATCGGTCCATATGCAAAAACTGCTTTCGCCCAAGCTGAACCGGTAAAATCAAATTCACCACGTTCAAGTAATCTAGCTATATCCAAATCATTTTCTGATCACGACCGAGATATTTTTATATCCAATGCCTTCAATTACATAGCCAGTTTATTTGAGAACTCGCTTAATGAAATCAAAGAACGTAATCAAGGAATCAATACACATTTCGAAAGGGTGGATGCTCGCTCATTCGAGGCCACAATTTACCGTAATGGAAGCCAAGTATCAAAATGTGGTATTTGGCTCGGCACTTCCTTTGGTTCAAGAGGGTCATCGTCGATAAGTTATAGCTGTTCGGGGCTTGGAGAAAGAAATAGCCTTAACGAAAGCATGAGTGTGGAGGATAACGGCAATATCCTTGGATTGAAGCCGATGGGAATGAGATTATCGAATCCGCAACGTGCCAAGAAAAGTCTACTTACAAATCAAGGAGCGGCTGAGTATTACTGGTCTATATTCTTTGAGCCAATAAAGGGAGGGTAATACGTATTGTCTTAATTGTCAGAAGAATGGCCAATTTAGTGCTAATGTTTCGGCAGTTTGATGAAATAGTGTTTAGCACAAGACTTCGCGCAAAAGCCACGATTGCTTCATACTGCTCGACATACCGAGCAAAAGTTGTCACAGTAGAAATCTATTATTTGGGCAAAAAATATCTTGCCAGTGTTTATGGCATACTCCAAGAAAAATTAAGCAAAAGGTATTGATATTTCATCAAGTATTTCTTCAATATTTTCATAGTCATCAACAAACCATGGAGTAATTCCTAATTCCATGAGATCCAACTCCCTCATGTATCTAACTTTTCTGAAGTACGGCTTTTCTTTTTTTGATGCACCGGATAACGGATTTCTAAATACTGCAAAATGCTGGTTATTGAACCCATTTTTACGTGAAACGTCGATCAATCTGCGTAGATTAGGATCAGTCAATGATATTCCAATAAATAATGCAGAATGACTAATCAATAAACTTAATTGTGCTAAGTTTGCCCATGAATATGGATCAGAGTAAAGCGCGTTGTAGTCATCTTCCGAGAAAATAATTTTCAAATTAGTAAGCTCATTCTTTGACGCATTTCTTTCTAAAAGACCGTGAGGATGAAGAATTGTTGGCTCATCGTAACTAGCTTTAAATGCTTGCCCCAAAATCGCAACGTTAGGTTCAATAGCATTCTGCAGAAAAGCGTCTTCGATGAGATCATCAAAGTTGAATGTACAGATATTAGATATTCCAGATTTTGCAATTGCATGGACTGTATTTGAGATGCAGTATTCGCTGTTATATAAGCAGTCTCTCACAACTTGATTGAACTCAATTCCTGCTTTTTTTCTCGCATAGCGTGCAGCTTGTATATTGCTATGTCCGTTAATAAGCCCGACGCTAATTTGGTCTTTCTTCCATATCCTTTTCACAACAGCCTGTGTGAGAGCATCCCAACTTGGCAGTCCACACCCAATTGATATGCCAGCCCCAACAAACAGAACTAATCTCTGCTGCCTATTTAAAGTTTTAACTGTTCTAATTTTTCTGATTATGGAAGCTTTAGATTTACTCATATTTGTTTATTAATTCAATACCAGAGGTCTTATTCTGAACCAACCTAGTTTTTCCTGAGGGTTTTTAGTTTGAGCCAAGCTGTATCAGCTGATTACTTTAGTTCGCGATAATATGGTATTTCATATTTTCCAATGAAAAATTTCACATTGAGCCTAGCTACAATTATTCTTGAAACAGTTATTTTATCCATTACGTGTACGTCATAATTTCAAGAAACTCCGATGATTCCAGAAGATTTGGACACTTTACCTACATGTTCAACCACTAAAATATTCAAATTAAAATAACCATTTAGAACCACAACCACAAGAGCCTTCGGCGACGCTATGGGCTCGATAATCTGAAAGCGTCGCAATCCTACAAAGCGCCCTCGGTCATTCATTGGCCCTGGGCGTTTTGCTTTTTCTGTCTTCCATTAACGATAGAAGGTACACCCATGCTCATCCTCAATGATCCTTCCCTGGTAGGTCGCATTGCCGATTCTGATATTCGCAGTCTGGCACAGCAAAGATTCTCGGAGATATGTGGGATCGAACCCTACGACTACGACACCCACGGCTACATGATCGTAGTGGAACCTGGCGATAGCGTCGAAGTCCTGGAGCAGGAAGTCGGCTGGCCCATACTGCGCAATTTCTTCGACGACACACGTTATGGCGAACCGGATTTCTCGCCTTCCTTCGAAGCGCTAGAGGAACATGCCAATTGCTACGAGATGGTTTTCATCTTCAACGATGAAGGCTTTTGCGTCGCTCTGTTTATCCCGAAGCAACCAGGCATCGATGGCGACTTGTTGGCGATGTGTGCCGAATACGCAGCAATCGAACAGCCCTGAATCCCCTCATCCCGCCTCCCCGGGTAGCAGTTTTCCAGCATTCCAGTTTTTCAGTTTCTCCCTCCACCTCCCACCCCTGGTTTCCTGCTGGGAACCCAACGATTTTTCATTTCCGTATCACTTCTATAGGAGACATCAATGGAAACACCTTTGCATTCGCTCGTGGCCGACATTGTAGCTATGCTCGATCCAAGCTTACGGGAAGACTACGAAGAACGCGCAGCCATCATGGAGTACGAGGCCAATCTGGAGCGAGCCCATGCTGAATGCCTAGCGCTAATCGATCTGTTGCGTCGTCATCCCTCAATATTGATCGATGTGACAATCCTGCAGGTTGAATTAGCAGGTGCGATCCAATACTGGCTGACGACCGATCTCGATTCTGCTCGTCAATATCTGGCTGATATCGGCGGTGTAGAGAGGGGCATTCCCGATCTGGCAGCCGTCATCAAGCAGCAATACGGCAATATCGCAGTCCTGACAACCTTCAAGTAATCGGTAGTTGCGGTTCTTACGCCATCTTATATGAAAGCAGCAACCAATCATCAACATCAATATTAAAGGAGTTCCAACATGAAACGCACTCGATCCAATGTGCCCAATCCCGACATACGGATTCTGAAGGTGAGTTCCTGCAGCTCACTTTCCGGTAAATCAACCCTGACCTATCAGGTGGGGTGCAATGCTGAATCCAATATCTGCTTCCGGGTAACAGACAATACTGGCGGTGGGTTCTTCAACGATGAGTGGGTAGCGTTCGATGCCATACAGCAAGCATTCGATAAGCAACCCAAAAGCAGACCCATCGTATCGCATATCTTGCTTGCCCTGTTCGAAGGTCGCTCCCTCAATAGCCCAGCTTTCTTGCTGGCAGTATTGCAAGCGGAAGGATTGGTGAAACCGCTGGGCGATAAAAAACGGGGTTATGAGCGTACCGATCCTGCTGGGTTTATGGCGGAGATCAGAAAGCGCATCAATACGGCTGTTGATAAGAAAGTAGAGGAGGGCAAACAACCCTCTGAATCCACTGTTCAGCCAGCCAAACGCGGTAGGAAAGCTGCCTCTCAATCTTCCACGGAAAACGCTACCGCTCCTACCAACTGAGCGTTGGAGTTAAATTCCGTAGGTGAGTTGACGCTCTAGTGCCTAACACCAAGAAGCACAAGGGTTTTCTGGCTTCGCAATGAAGCAACCCTGCAATACCGAGCCTATACCGATCCCGTTTCAAGATTTTCCTCATCGTGTCTTTCCTGTTTGTTTTCTGTGAGTTCGTTCTTTCCACCTTCATTTGAACCATCAATCTCTAGGAGAAAAATCATCGATGGCAACCACTACCACCCTCGTCATGATCACTTTGCTGTGCCTTTTATTCAGCAGTACCCGGCTGTTTGGTCTCGTCGGTTTAGTTGCACTGATCAAGCTCTACCCCGTGTTTTTCATCGTGATGCTCGTTCTGGCGGGTGTCATTTTCTATTTCATTCACTACCACTAAAGGAGTCATAACCATGCAATACCAAAACTATCTACTGGATGCGATCAATGAAGTCCTCACCTGGGATATCCCGGATGAAGCCTTGCCGGATGCAGTCATCGCTCAGGCCAGTCTAATGGCGAGAATGAATCCTGAGGAAATCATGCAGCTATCTTCAGACTGATTCCGCCACTTTCAGTCCCGTCTATTGGCTGCATCTGCTTTTTCCCTCCTCCCTACTTCCTCCCAACTTTTTCCATAGCAACCAACACGATATCCACCCACTGTGGAGGCTTTTGCACGTCTGGAGAAAGGGCATCAACGCGGGAGCAGTGCATGTACTTGTGCTGCTCCAATCCTACTATTTTTTATTTTTTTGCTATTTTTTTATGTAAAGAGGAGCTAATCATGAACAGTAATACCATGATCACACGCCAGTTGGTCGACGATGAACAACGTATCGAACAGACTGCCCGGTTGTTTGGCATTCATTTTCCCCTGAGGCTGGAACCCGCTGTGTATGCTTTGGCAGGGAAGCTATCTCCCGATTACAACGGTGGTTACTGGGAGTTCTACACCCTGAGCAATGGTGGCTTCTATATGGCACCGTATGCAGACCAGGATTTCCAGGTGATCTGTCACAATGGCTATGCAGGCGATCTGTCCGCCGATGCCCTGGGAATCACCGTATGCCTCTACGCCTACAGCCATCTGTCGTTTAGCGATATTGCCGGGTTTGCCGAGACGTGCGCCCAGCAGTACCACTGGCTGCGGGAGTACATGCTGGATCACCCGGAAGCGCAGAGCATTCTCGCCGCGATCGACTGACACGGGGGTGGGGGATGCACGGAGCGCTGGAATTCTGGAAACCTGAAATCCGGGACGGTGGAGTGCGATACCAGGTATCAGCGTTCCAGTTTTCCAGTTTTCCAGGTTTCTACCCCTGTCCCCAACCGTCACTCTCACCTCCATGAAGATTGATGCAGTGCATGGCAATGTGGACTGCTCACCGTGCATGAGTGCAGAAATCTGGATTTCTGGAAAACTGGAACTCTACCCAATTCTTCCCACCATGTTTCTGCTATGTGTGGTCCTATATTTCTTTTTCAGGTAGAAAACCCATCAAAAGTAAAAAATAGGCTAATATCTGATTGATACACCGACAACGGTGAGTTACTGGAACCTGTCTTATTACGCATAGAGCATAATGAAGACATTCACTTCAGTGAAGTCAAGAAGGCAGCTTAAAAAGCCGGATTATTTATTATGTTTATTACTGTTCAGTATCCCATACTGGATTACCGCTTCTTTCAATCAAGTCCTGCCCGAACCGAAAGACCTAAATGGCCAGAACCTTCTGCCAAGGAGGTCGTTCGCTATTTCGGGCCAGTGATGAGTCGCAATGCCATTGTCTATGGCCCGTGGGATAGCGAGCAGAAGTATTGCGATGTCCATGGTGTACTTAATTTATGCGGTATGGGCGAATCGCACTTCTTTCATTTACTACATCAGTCACCCTATCAATCCAGAATCCTATTCAGGCGATTTCAATCGGATGGCCGCTTTTCAGTCAAGTTTGATATTGGTTTTAATGATCGCTTTGAAGAGGAAATAACAAAAACAGCTGATGCCCTCGATAAGGAGCAGTTTTATCGACATATCAGCCGCTACCTCCTGTGTCCGCTGAGAGTCAAGGTTGGGGGGAAATTATCTCCCTATTTACCCTTAATTGATGCGGGCAAACATCTGCGCAATGCCTACTTCTGGTCAACCTATAACGGTGCGCCAAAATCATTTAATCCTAGAGACTTAAACTACCAGGTTGAAGATTGCGAACCACAAATCATCATACAAATCGAATCGCATGCATTAAATCTCAAGTTCTTTGAAGAGCAAAAAGTAGAAATGCCTGAACTGGCAGCAGAAGGTGTTCACCTGTATTTTGACTACATGCCCTATCAACAGAACGGCAGCAAATATGAGACAAAGTTGTGGATCATTACCAGCGATGACAGCAAAAACAAACTGCCGGTACTTTCAAAAGACTTTAAAAACTATAGCAGTCCTATTCGTTACTTACGCAAAAACCTCCTGAAGATACATCAGGAAAAAAATGCTGTTAAGAAATTGCTGGAAGTATTAAGCGGTAACGATTCCCGCGATATTGATGCAACAGGAAAAGAAAAAATATTTTATTACTTGCATAAGAAATTATTAAACCTTTCAAAAGTGCATCGTAATGCACAGCCGCAATACAAGCTGGTAGAACTGGCTTTTAAATTGACTGAAGCCTGTCATGGTACAGAAAGCCTGATTGACCAGCTGCAGGGGGTCAATGAGTATCTGGCCTGGATGGAAAAAACAAACGTTCCTGAGAAGCAGCCCATTGTGGACTATTTGAACAGGAACAAAACGCTAATCGATGAATTTATCAGGGGCGGTACGGTTTTCATTTCCTATAACCACGCCGATGCACTCATTGTCAACGACCTTGCCAGAAGACTCAAGGAGACCGGTATCACGGTTATTCTTGACTCGCAGGCAATGTTGGCTGGAGCAGAAATTAAGTCCTTCATCACCAAGAGTATCTTATCCTCACAAGCCATCATTTCCATTGTTTCAGCATCTAGCCTCCTGTCGGGCTGGGTTGGCATGGAAACCATCAACACGCTTGCATATAAAGAATTCTTTCCCAATACCCAATTTATCCCGTGCAATATTGATAATGAGTTTTTCGACGATAACTTTGTGGCTAACTCCGTAACCAAAATTCAAAGCCGCATTGATGAAATTGATGGGATCATTGCAGTACAGAACAAGCAGGGGATAGATTCCCTGAATTTCAATGAAGAAAAAACCCGCTTACACTATCTGAAGAGTAACCTCAGTAACATAGTCGGTCATCTCAAAGGAGGCTTATGCATTGATATCAGCTCCGGAAACCTGGCTATCAATTTTCCGAAAATAGTTGAAGCTATCAGGGCTTAACCTGTACTGAAAACACTGCGCTTACCCAATAGCATCAACACTTGCAAGCAGATAGATAGAGAGATGAAATGTCACGGAGGATGTATCACCGTGATGTTGTCGCATGTGGCTCTTTGAGGAAAGCTGAGAGCAGAACCCAGCTCAGGTTCAGTTGTCGGAAACCTGGATTGCTGTGCATGCGAGTGTCAGTTTTCCAGTTTCCCAGATTTCCACTGCTTCGCCACTTCGTCGGAAAAACCGTATCAATATCGAGGCAGTAGTAACCACTCGACAAATTCATCTTCCTGCATGCTTCAGATTTTATTTTTTTACCTTTAACTACAACTTTGCTTTATCCTTCGACCTAAAACGATCAGGAGCATAGGCATGCTTAGAACAATGTTTTTCGTCTTCTGCATTGGCTTCACATCTGCAGGTCATGCAGACAAACAAAAAGAAGAAACCCGAATCTATCAAACAGATTCGCTCGGCACTATCCAGGCGGATAGACCGCATTTTATCATTCAAAAGGATGGGCGGGTTTTACCTACCGACAGCATCGGCACAAGAGATAGCACCAATCCGAATCAATACCGAATCATCGGTGATCGAATCTATGAGACAGATTCTCTGGGTACGATCAAGCACGATAAATCAATGAAGATCAAACAAGAATAGAGGCCCAACCATAGCATTCAGTGTTGTGGTGATCATCCTGAAAACATTCAATAACATTAATATACAAAATGAATCCACATCAAATTATGCCAGAAGAAGAAATATTCGTTAACCTTGAGCAAGAGAGCTGTACAGTTGATGAAGCTGTAGCCAAAATGCTCGGTTGGCTGCGACCTCCAATACACAGGAGGATTATTAAAGTCACGCCATACGGAGAAATTCCACCTGCTTATTTACCGACGATGCGGCATCTACCAATGCCCCTTGACGAATTGCTAACACAGCAACGAGAAATGACAAGAAGCGAGTTTCTCGATGCATGCGTTATATACAAATCATACGAAGCTATTGAAGAAAAGGAGAAAAAAGTAATCGAATGCGATGAAAGGATAAGGAAAGCTAGCATTTATTTACGTGCAATAAAAAAAGAACTAACAAACAAAACATCGATGCTGGTTATCGATCAGGAGGCAACGGATGAAACTGGTGAACTCCACATAACTCTCGACAGCCTCGATCAATTTGCACGTGAAAAATTTGGCATAGCACTTCTCGATTCTTTAGAGCCTATTAGTTCGACTGAAAACAATCCAAGTACGGCTCAGTCACCCATCCCACCTGATACTCAAACCACTAGAGATAGCCATCAGGATAATAAAAAGCTTTCAAGAATGCAGCAGCAAGAACACGCTGTGTTAGAGATAATTAAAGAACTTGGGCATAACCCGAAATGTTTACCAGTTAACACACCTGGTAAAGCTGGAGTGAAAGCAGAGGTAAGAAAACGCCTAGATGGACATCCATTATTCAAGGGTTCTACAATATTTGAAAAAACATGGGAAAGATTAAGAAGTCGTAAAGAGTTGGTATATGCTGATGAAGTCTCCTTCCCCCAAAAAAATACCATGGGGGATACTTGCGGGGGAGGATAAACTCAGTTTTATTATTCGCATCATTTTCAACAACGGCAAAACGCTGATAAGAGGAAATGATGAAAAATCAACCCCCAGAAATTCTTAGTAAAAAACCATTGGCAGAGTGGCTTGGATCGATTACTACGTTCAAGGGCTTTACAGGTACCCGACCCGACCAAGAGTATGAAAACATAACGTGGCTTGAAGCTTGTCATGTGATATGCCCTGATAAACCCGATATTATTGAGGATAAAAAACAGGGCAAATATTTTATCCCCTGCCTGCTCAAGGAAGCCCCACTGGTAGGCAATACGCTGGACGCTGCCATCAAAAATGGCCAACCCACCACTGGCAAGATGCGTTCAAAGTATCACGTCACTGAAGCCTCAATGCTCGTCATGGATATCGATGGGCTGTGTGAAAGTGATTTCATCGTCGGCCTGAACAAAATGGCAAACGATGGGCTTACATTCTTGGCCTACACTACGTTTTCCCATGGTAGTCCTGACAAACCAGGTATGCGTGTCCGTATTGTCATACCAGTGGATCGTCCATTAACATCCGAAGAATATACCCTAGCATGGCATGGCTTTGTTCAACGCTATTGGCAGGGAGAATCAAAATGAGTGTTGATACATCAGGTTCAAACCTATACCAACAGCAAGGGACACGGTGTTGCCACCTATCCCGTGTCGATCAAGCTCAAAAATGGATGAATGAGGGTGGGGTTGCCTCGGCGGATGCTCTCATCGAGATCGGTCGTGCCACATTGGGTGAACAATCGACCCAAACGACCCCAGCTACTCAACCTGATAGTAATAAAACTAGTGGTAAGGAATACCCACCCTCCGATGCGAATAAGGTCGCCGATAGCTGCAATCAAATCGGCGCATTCCGTGATTCCAAAGGAGCGGGTCAAAGCGAACCGCTATGGAGTGCTTCTATGGGTGTTGTGGGACATTGTCAGAATGGTCCAGAGATTTGCCAAGACTGGAGTAGTGGTCACCCAGAATATGATAGGGCTAAGACCGCGAAGAAGCTTGAACATCGCCTGAAAACACCGCCTACGACATGCGCACACTTCAAAAAGATAAACCCAGCTGGTTGTTTGGGCTGTCCTCATCAAATTAACAGCCCAATTACCTTAGGCTGGAATCTGGATAAAGATGGCTCTCAATTTCAAGTACTCGATACTGAAACGGAAGTAATAGACCCCAAAAAGCAAATAGAAGATAGTTCACGCAATAGTACTGTGCTCGACAAATATTCACTTTCGGGCAAATCTTCGGAGATCGAGAAGCAACTTGTCGAAGAAAAACTTATTCTAGGCCCAATTGCTTTACAAGGCCAAATAACTAATATTTATGCACCTCCGAACGCAGGGAAAACATTAATTACCTTATATCTTCTGACCCAATGTATTGAACAAGGGGGAATTGATCCATCAAAGCTCTTTTATCTCAACATGGATGACAATAGTAAGGGGTTGCTTGAAAAGCTTCATATTGCCGAAGAGCATGGATTTCACATGCTTGCGGATGGCTATCGGGATTTTAACGAAAATCAGTTTGTAATTCTTATCCTCGAAATGATAAAAGAAAATCAGGCTCATGGTGTCATCATCATTCTAGACACTCTTAAGAAGGTCGTTGATTTGATGGATAAGAACAAAAGCAGTTACTTCATGAGAGTCATGAGGCGGTTTGTTCAGAAGGGAGGAACAGTAATCGCTTTATCCCACACCAACAAACACCCAGGCAAGGATGGCAAACCCATGTACGGAGGGGTTAGCGATATCTTGAATGATTGCGATTGTTCTTATACATTGGAGGTCGTTACGCGCGATGCGAATACCAATGAGGTAGTCGTTGAGTTTACAAACATCAAACGGCGCGGCAATGTTGTGCAGAATGTGGCATACAGCTACCGAACCGGCTACGGTATTTCATACCTCGAGACTCTCTTGTCTGTCAAGCAATTTGACGAGACGGAACTTATACCTCTAAAACAGTCTGCTGAAGTCAAAGAAGATAACAAAATCATTGAAATCATTACTACCTGTATTGGTGAGGGAATTAATACCAAGATGAAGCTTGCTAAAGAGGTGGGGACTCGTGCCGGTATCAGTAGACATTCAGCCATACGAATCATCGAAAAATACACTGGAACTGACCCCAAAATCCATAAGTGGGAGTATACCAAGGGTAATCGTGGCGCACAGATATATGCTCTTCTGGAGTCAGTGACACCAGAGTAAATCATAAAAATCCAAAGTACTAGGCTTGCAATACACTCTTTGTATCTCCGAGTCAGGTTTCCAGAATTCCAGATCCCCGGTGTGTATCGCTTGCCCTGCTTGGTCGATTCCGAAATGCATGCTGGAAGTCTGGCTATAGTCTACATCCTTATCGACTAAAGCAGATATTCAATCTACCAATTATCTAGCAGACCGGCACTTGTCTCCCTCAGGCAGGTGTCGGTCTTTTTTTATCCCAAATTCAATACCACAGGAGACCCCGCCATGCCTATCGTTAAATTATCAGAAAGCTTTGTCAGAAATAACCTGCAGTGCCCAGAAGGGAAATCGCGCATCGAGTATTGTGACCAAGATACCCCCGGTCTCTACATCGAAGTACGTGCTACCAGCCCTAAAGAAGGGACTATTTACTTAAGATACAAGGACATAAGTGGAATAACTCGACATCAAAAGATTGCCAGAACGACAGAAATCACATTAGCGGAAGCACGCAGACAAGCCAAAACGCTCAAGGCAGAAATCGCCCTTGGGAAGAACCTCAAGGAGGAGGGGAAACCCAAACAGAGCGAATTGACCTATGAGCAATTCTTCGAGCATCACTACGTGCCGCACAAAAGCCCACACAAGCGCTCCATCTCGGACGACATTCGCATATTCCGTTTGAAAATCCAACCCACCCTCGGCCATAAGCTGCTGCACCAGATCACCCGCATCGAGATACAAGCCTTGCTCACCTCCTACAGGCAGACAATGGCCCCGGCTAGTTGCAACCACATCCTGAAGGTCATCAAGCATTCACTCAACCTCGCCGTCGAATGGGAATTCCTGGAAGCTAACCCAGCCACCCGGATACCGCTCTTCCACGAGGATAACATCGTGGAAAATTACCTTAACGATGATGAGTTGGAGCGATTGCTGACTGTGTTGCGTACCGATGAGAACCGCACCGTATGCAATATTGCGCTGTTTCTTTTGAGTACGGGTTTGAGGCTCCAGGAGGCTATGTCTTTAGCATGGGTAAACGTCGATCTTGAGAAGAAAATTCTCAAGATCAGGGCCATCAACTCAAAGAGCAAGCGGTTACGCTCAGTCCCTCTCAACGAGACTGCCATGGAGGTGCTGAACCAGTTGGACACTCGGGGAAAGTACGAGTATCTCTTCATCAATCGTCAGACCGGCAAACCCTATACCACGATCACCAAGGTATGGCAGCGATTGCGCAGTAAAGCTGGTTTGGGGCACCTACGTTTACACGATTTGAGACACGCCTTTGCCTCCTTCCTTGTCAACAGTAATTTCTCATTGTTTCAGGTCCAGCAGATATTGGGCCATTCTGATCCCAAAGTCACCATGCGCTATGCCCACCTGTCAACGAAGGCGCTGCAGGAAGCAGCCAACAGTGCATCGGCCAAAATCAAGAAAGCCATGCAACCTAAGGTTGATTCCTGAATCCCGAAATGCGCTGGGACAGGGGAGAGTTCCGGGGTGGTGCGCAGGTTGCCCCCCGAGGGACGCGGAGTTGGCCGCTGCAGGGTGGTTGCGGGTGGGCATGACTACCCCCAACCGGCACCCCTGCTGGGCCGCCTGAGGTAAAAATTCTGTTCTGGGCTAGCTTTATCTTTCCTTAATGCCTTCTACTTTAGTTTGCACAAGATACATGACAATTTTGAACTGAACAAAGAGGCTGAATAAGCTGAATATACAAGTGCTTCTTGAGGCTATGATTTTCTACGACCACAGTATGAGCTGACCTAACGCTACATGTTCCTTGTTTCTACTACTTGAGCAACCAACTCCTTGCAGTTGCAGTTTATTATGGTGCGCAAATACTGGCTAATCAACAAAAAGCTCATGCCGCCGAACCAATAAACGTTATTATTGGCATGTGTGAGCTACAGTCCCAATTTTCACTTAAAAATACATTTCAAATTTATGGCATCAACAATCAATACCGCAGAGCTGAAGAAGCTATATCGACATCGTTGGGTTCCCAATCTAAAGATCCCTCTGTTCTATGGAATTTGGATTGCATTGGGTGTAATTGCCTGGAACTCAAGCTACTGGCTTTTGACTTGGTCATGCTATTTAGCAATGGGTTATATGCAGATGGGCATTGTAACTTTTATGCATGATTGTACGCATAGCACTTTATTTAAAGCGCGCTGGAAGAACTGGGTATTCGGAGTTTTTGCTATGGTCCCACTTGTTATATCGTTTATTTCCTTTAAAGAAGACCACCTTCTGCATCATCGACACAATCGTTCTCCTAAAGATCCGGACGCGTTCACGATGGGGAAGCGCGGAGTAGGTGACTTCATTCTCTTCTACGCCTATGCGGTTGTCGGGGTATTCTTGACTGCAATTCAGTTTACATTGATTTTTCCGCTGAGAGTTCTTCGCGGGAAGAAAGCGCTGATTCATTGGAGTGAGATAGCTCTTCACGTTGCCGTGATGTGGGCCGTATTTGATTGGGCTGCCTCTCAAGGAATCTCAGGTAAAGTTTTTGATGTGTGGTTTTGGCCACTTGTTTTCTTTGGTTTCTTCAACAGCGTTCGATTCATCGCAGAACATTATGGCTGCCCATGGAATGCTGGGCAATTGGTTGGGACGCGTACCATCACTAGTAATCAAATAAATTCATTTTTTTGGAATAACATCAACTATCATATTGGGCATCATTCCTATCCGGGGGTTCCTTGGTACAACCTTCAGAAACTTCATGCATTGATGCTTCCTGAGATTATGCGAGTCGGTGCATCGATTGAACGCAGCTATTTTGCGGTTTTCTTGCACGCGCTAAAACACGGCCCAGAAACTGAAGCCACCACAATAAAAGTTCGGCGCGCTTAGAATCCCTTGTTAGCCTCAAAATATATTCAGATACAGTTATAGAGAGCTGGATGAAATTTCCTTGACTACGCTATCAGTATTCATAAGGCGCAAGGCCCAGAATATCCTGCGGTGGTTATTCCTCTGGCCATGCAGCATTACATGCTTTTAGAACGAAACTTACTCTATACAGGCGTTACGCGCGGCAAGCAGTTGGTTGTCATCATTGCACAACCCAAAGCATTAGCCTTGGCGGTCAAAAATCAACGATCACAACGCAGGGTAACTAATTTAAAAACCCGTCTCTCAACTAATGGCTAAAACAGTCGCTGTAATAATAAGAGTTTCTATCTGCACAAAATATTTGAATAGGAAGATTTAGTGAGCATCATAAATTTTAAGAGAATTTTATTCCTGGTTTGCGCAGATATTTACGCACGTTATTGCGTGACACCTGCAATGCCTTGGCAATGGCACGAATGCTCTTGCCT
Source organism: Nitrosomonas nitrosa (assembly GCF_003051105.1). Classification (GTDB taxonomy): domain Bacteria; phylum Pseudomonadota; class Gammaproteobacteria; order Burkholderiales; family Nitrosomonadaceae; genus Nitrosomonas; species Nitrosomonas nitrosa. Next base: position 39,422 of record NZ_QAOO01000022.1, read on the forward strand.
TGTCGGTGTAGCACATCAATATCCGGAGATAGCAAAAAAAGAGTCTGTCGAGTTAGGATAATTGAATTGGATCCCGGATATGCTAAGCTTGTTTCAAAAGAAACAGAGAGACGACACGGGCAATATTTATGAAAATAAAAAAAGTGATTGAGACCAAACTGCATGCACTGCAACCCCAATTTCTGGAAGTTATCAATGAAAGTCACAAACACAATGTACCCGTGGGATCTGAATCTCATTTCAAGGTGACAATCGTTTCCAGTGAATTTAATGGAAAAAAGCTGTTAGCGCGTCATCGAATGGTGAACACTCTCCTGGCTGAGGAGCTTGCTCATTCTATTCATGCGCTTTATCTGCACACAATGACAATCGAAGAATGGTTTGAAAAGAGCGGGACAGTCAATAATTCTCCACCCTGTCTTGGAGGTTCAACGGCCAAATAAACCTTGGCACAGCCACTTCCTACATTGAGAGTGAAGTTAATCCATCTAAATCAGTTGCTCAATCGCTAAGTGTATATTACAGAGTATCCTAAATAATCCTCAGGCTATTAGAGCTAAGTAAAGGAGAAATCAAATGAATGAGAAATTCGATAAACCCGCCGTGCTGAATTGCCTCAGTAAGATCCTTGAACTAGAGTTGGCTGGCGTGGTGCGTTACACCCACTATGCCTTCATGATCTATGGCTACAATCGTATTCCAATTGTTTCCTGGTTGCAGGAACAAGCTGATGAATCCTTAGCTCATGCCCGAGAGGCAGGTGAGCTGATCACTCACTTAGGTGAGCATCCCTCCTTGGCAATTGGTCCTTTGTTGGAAACCCATCAGCATGACATTGGCGACATACTGCGTGAATCCATGGAACACGAGCGTGAAGCACTAGCGACTTACAAAGAATTGTTGTCTCTGGTGGAAGGCAAATTCGTGATGCTTGAAGAGTACGCTCGCCGACTAATTGCCGCAGAAGAAATGCATCAAGGCGAAGTGGATAAAATGCTACGTCGGCCGGGTGCCGTGGCTGCTTTTTCAGAGGCGAAAGCGCCCTAAACTGAATACGTCATCGAATGGGTGCGAAATTCGCTGATCTCTTCTTCTTCAGTATTTGCAAGATAGAATTTCTGCCAGTTTTCCCCACCCACGCTCATCACCATACCATTGAGTTTCGGGGCGACGCTCAGAATCAGTTCGGCAGAACCGAGAGTAGCTGATTGTTTCAGATCAAGAAGCGCAGGGGAGGAGTGCCACCAAGTGCGGCTGATTCTCGGAATGAGTTCGGTTTGCTTCAAGCACATCGATACTTGCAGAAAAACAAGTTTGGATTCTTCGGCTATTTGTGGGCACACACTACTGATCTCCGGACTGTTAATCCGACGGTCACTGATATGAGATAGGAGTGGGGTGTTATCGATGGATAACTCCTTGTAATATAGAGATATTATCGAGGTGATTTGATGAATGTGGCGGAGTGAGCACCGGACTCCACTGTTACTCCTTGCTTGTCGTCTCATGGTAAATAGTTTTGCCAATTTTTACCCAGAATGTCATGACTTAACTTGCAAGATCTAGGTTTGTTAATTTTAGCAATGATAGTTGCTGTTGGAATGAAGCTATCAATCTGTACTGCAAAATCAAGCGCTTCTGATCTATGTAAAAGCCCACTAGTTCCAAACATAGTGGCACAAAGTGCTCAGCCTACGATTTCTCTACCAAAAGGAATTATGAAACATGTTCGCCCCAAGGTTAGATCAAGTAAACCATAGATTATGCATACAGTACTAGAGTCCCTACATTATTCATGGATTTCTGTTAGTAGTTATATGAAAGTTCTTAATTAACGCATCGAATATGCAATGTTTTGATGAGTTCCAAGTGAAGGGCGACTGGTCTAGGGTTTTTCCTGATTATTAGAAGGATCATTTGAAGGTGATATGGGGCATTGCTCTGCTTCCTTCATATACTTTGCTATAAACAGACTTTGTACGATGACAAACGTCAGCATCAATCCAGTAGTCCCAAATAATTTGAAATTAACCCAGGTATCGGTGGTGAAGTTGTATGCCACATAAAGATTGGCGACGCCCATTGCAGCAAAAAATCCGGCCCAAGCATGGTTAAGGACTCGCCATGCCGGGTTTGGCAGGGTGATCTGTCGTCCCATGATGGATTGTATCAAATTCTTATTCCAGAACAGTGCGGCCAGAAATAGAACTGCGGCAAATAACCAGTAAAGCACTGATGGTTTCCACTTTATAAAAGTCTCATCTTGCAGAATCAATGTTGCGCTGCCGAAGATAACAATGATTACGAGATTAATCCATAGCATGTTTTCGACTTTGCGGTGACGGAACCATACCCAGCTAATTTGTACAAAAGTTGCAGCAATAGCTACAGCGGTTGCAGCGTAAATGCCATAAATCTTAAAAGTTACGAAAAACAGGAATATCGGAAAGAGATCAAAAAGAAATTTCATAAAAAGATGTAAGTAGCATTGTAGACTGAGTAATTATCTCAGTTGTTACGGTAGTCGTTATACCTTTTGCTATGTCTTGCAGTATTTTAGCCTGCGCGCTCGTCCTGTTGTCCGGGCGCTCGCATAGGCGGCTTGTGGCTGACTTATTGTCGAAAAGGCAAAAACCTTCTATATTTGGTGCGGATTTACTATTGGCATGTGTTTGTAGCCCACTGTGTTACTTGAATGGGGTATTCTTTTTTCTGTGTTTGAAAATGATAAAAACAATATTTGTTAGTGTTCTGGGAGGTTTGATCTTGTGGTCTGTTCAAAACTATTTCAAGGATATGCCAACGGCAAAATATATTATTTCTGATGCAATCGAAATTCCCAACTCAAATGGAGATCTTGAATATGCTCAAGAAGTTTCAGTTGTAAATTCTGGAACAAGTGCTGTAAAAACTATTTCTATTAAAGTACCTCGTCATATATCCACATACAAGTTAACTAAACATTCGAATCAAAATGATGAAAAAGTTTTTTCTGACGCAAATAGTTTTGAACTAATTTATCCAGAGCTTCCATCTGAACAGAAGATCAGAATGTTGGTTCGTTATGATGGAGAGCCAATACAAAAAGATTGGATTTCCATAAGCCATGCTGACGGAAATGCGCAGGCGCAGGAAAATCAGTCACCACAAGTCAATTTCAACTGGATATGGCTAGCATTCGTTTTCGGGATGCTAACGCAAACAACTGGAGATATTCGAAAGTGGAAAAGGGAATCATTTAGCAGATGGACTAAAGACGAAAATATCTTTCGAGACGATAAGCCTTGGTTTGTATCTTCAACCGAGTGGCCTGAAATACAATTTGAAGCTATTGATCGTTCTCTTAAAAGTTACAGCTATATTGAGAACTCTTCAGATATCAAAAAAAATTTGTGTTATCAATTATTAAATCGCACAAAGCCAGAAATGCTACCTGATGAAAAATGGATATTACTTCAAAAAGAAGCATCAAATTTGTTAATGGCAAAGCTATCAAATGTGATTACAAAATATACAAAAGTTGTAAAGTTGGTAGATTTCTTCAAAATAGAAAAACCTAAGGCGCTCTCAAATGAACTGTGGTCTGATATTGAGGAGTCACTTACTGAAAGCTTAATAAACAACCTATTACCAACATACATTAAAGATAAAGAATTCGTAGCTATCCTAGATACCAGCAATCCTATACTCAAGCACATTCCCGAAACGGTTGCTGTCAGAATACGCGAATTAGCTCAGGAACGTTACACTGATTATTTAACTAACCACAATACATTACGGTTATTAGATAACCCATTAACTATCCTAAAAACAGCACGACTAGATCTTTTAACCAATAAACAAAGTGACGATATAAAGGAAAGTGTTTTCCGATTTTCCAGAGTGAATGGGATGCCATCAATATGGGATATATGCGAACTCAAATTATTTATTTCCAAAGGTAAACCAGAGTGGATGTCTGAAAAGGAATTTAATTCATTAAGCGATTTTGTAACTCAATCACAATCTTTAGCTGATCAACGTGACTCATTGAATAGACAGCAGTATGATTTAGAATCTAATAAACTAGCAACAGATAAATTAAAAGCACGTGTTCTCTCACAACTCGAATTAATTGATAAAATTCTCATAAATCCAAGTGCGATAGAAAAAATTGAAGATTATGATCAGACTTTTGCACCCGGCAATAGAAAAAATCTTGAATTAATTGCATCTTTACTTAAATCAGCGCCAATTAATACTGTATTGTAAATTTGTATAAAGAAAATTTATTTTGATTTTAAGTTATAACTAAAATATGTGCCAATATTAGACTGGAATAGTAATAAGCCAGTTACCAGATTTATGCGATTTGGTGAATCAAGCGTGCATAACCTATTGTTATATAACTGTATATGGCGTGCTTGATAAGTACTATAAGAAAGCAAGCCGGACTATTGGTTTTGATTTAGATAGGTTCTTTCTATGTTTCAGTTGAGTGATACATGGATCGTGAACTCATGATGTAGCGTCCTGCAACCGAATCCAAAAATCTCACATAAAGTTATCCGTTGGTGTTGCTAAAAACGTTATCTCTAATAAACTCTCTGAACTATCCGGTTTAGAAAGAGCGAATGCCCTAGCTTGTGAAGCGGCTATTCTATTATTAAAAAGCGGCAATAAGTTTAAATGGAAGGATTAAAAAAATATTACAAGGATTCTTATAAGTGGCTTACGAAACCCCCATTACAATAAAAAAAGCGATAGATAACATAAAGAAACGCCATTATATTTTGCCTTCTATACAGCGCGAGTTTGTATGGAATACAGAACAAATCGAAATGCTTTTCGATTCTTTAATGAGAGATTATCCAATCAGTACATTTTTATTTTGGAAAGTGGATAAGAACAAGATTAAAGATTTTCAATTCTATGAATTCTTAAAGAATTATCATGAAAAGGATAGTCGTCATAATAGAAAAGCAGAATTGACCAATGATGAGGATGTCATAGCTCTGTTGGATGGGCAGCAACGCATGACTTCGATATATCTATCTCTTACAGGAACGTACGCACAAAAAATTCCTTATTACCGTTGGGAAAGTCCACACGCTTTCCCTAAGAAAAAGCTTTACCTTAATTTACTCGGTCCATCGGAGGAACTTGAACTTGAATATGATTTTAAATTTTTAACTGATGCAGAAGCCAAACATAGGGATGGATGTTTCTGGTTCGAATGTGGAAAAATATTAGATATCAGTGATATGAGTAAAGTATCGATGTACTTGATGCAAATGGATTTAATGAACACCTCCATCTATACCAGAGAACAATCTGAATATGCAATAAACACGCTTAATCAATTCTTTAATGCTGTTCATCAAAAAGGCACTATTAGTTACTATCTAGAAGAAGGCGAAGCACTCGATAAGGTTCTTCAAATATTCATTCGGATAAACAGTGGTGGCACTAAATTAAGTTATTCAGATCTCTTATTATCAATCGCCACTGCTCAGTGGAGAGAGAGAGATGCAAGAGAAGTCATTCATGATTTTGTTGACGATATCAATCAAATTGGCGATGGCTTTGCATTTAATAAAGATTTTGTACTGAAAGCTTGTTTAGTGCTGGCCGATTTCAATGATGTGAAATTCCATGTAGACAATTTCACAAAAGACAATATGGCTAAGATTGAAAAGAATTGGGACAAGGTCTCATCGGCTGTTCAGTCAGCAATTCAACTAGCATCAAAACTAGGTTATAACAGAGATAATCTTATTGCTACCAATACCATTATCCCTATTGCATATTTCATTTATAAAAATGGTTTTGATAACGATATCATCCATGCGGCTAGGCGAGAAGACGATAGAAGAGCTATCAAAGAATGGTTAGCCAGAGTTCTGCTGAAAGGTACTTTTGGTGGTCAACCGGATTCTATATACCCAATAATGCGAAACCTAATTAACAGTAACTTAGGGGAGTTCCCATTAAAAGAAATCATTGCTTATTATAAAGGGAAAAGAAAATCAATCTCTTTTACAGAAGACGATATTGAAAATATCCTAGACTTGGAATATGGCAAGGCAAAAACTTATTGTGCATTATCACTGTTATATCCATCACTGAACTATAATTTTAAATACCATCAGGATCATATTCACCCCAAATCATTCTTTACCAAGACTAAGCTAAAAAAACTTGGTATGAATGATGACCAATTAGATTCATACAATAAAAATTGTAACTCGTTAGCTAATTTGCAGTTACTTCAAGCTAATCAAAATATCGAAAAAAGTGACAAACATTTTGTGGAATGGTTAAAACAAAGCTTTCCAAGTATTGCTGAGCAACAAAGCTTTTTAATGCAACACCATATTAAACCCGATGCGTCTTTAGCTTTTGAGGATTTTTTAGACTTTGTGTCAAACCGGAGACAAACCCTTAAAAAGCAGCTCATACAAATGCTGGATGTTACAGGCGCTGATCTGATGGTAATGACTGAAGAATGACACAGCAGGAACTAGAGAAATACCTCTGGGGCGCAGCCACGGCCTTACGTGGCACCATTGATGCCGGGGATTATAAGCAATACATCTTTCCCTTGCTGTTCTTCAGGCACATTTCCGATGTGTATGACGAGGAATTTTCTAATGCGTTAGCCGAAAGCGACGGTGATCTGTATGCGTCTAACGCTGCCAGCTTTCATTGTTTCTGGCGCACTGTCAAGTATGAACATCTCTATGCTCAAGCATTCAACAACTTAAAGGAGGTAAGAAGCAGTTTAACTTGCTGGTTTGACTGGTACAATCAAGAACACTTCCATCAGGGACTCAACAATCAGACACCCGATGAAGTGTATTATCAGAAATTATCGAGACAACAAGCCGCCTGAGCTTGATAACATCACATGACAGAGCTTAACTTTCTCTCAGGTTGTTCAGTTCAGGGGAGCCACTTCATTCCTTATGCTATATCGTTAGTCATTATGCTCTGGATTTGATCAATGAAACTGAATCCCGGAATATTCTGGATTTCATAGTGCAGCATTTGGATGAAATCGAAAAGAGAATTGAAAGTTAGCGTCATCTCGATCATAAATTGCATTGTTGTTTATATGCTTCTCAATTCATGGCACGAGATAACAATAGGTTTCTATACTGGCGAATAGTTGGGACGCTATTCATCCTCATTGCTTTCTTCAATTAGCATTATCGGAGTTGGGCCACTTGCTCGTTTTTGCGGTTCTGCTTCAATGAAGCAATACGATATTTCAAGCTTTAAGAGAAAAATGAACCCCGAAACTTAAGTCTTGATAATAATGTGACAAATGTGATAATTATCAGCGATCAGTCTTTAACTAAAAAAATTCATTAATTTAAAAATTTTGATTCTTCCAACGTATGCGTCCAACGCTGCCACCTGTCATTGTTACTGCTGTAGTGATTTAATGAACTCCGGTGCCAGGGGTAACAGTTCATCGATACGATTATTGGGCCAGGTAGGGAGCTTAATGAGCGTATCTTTGAGCCATGCGGATGGATCTAGTCCATTGAGTTGAGCGGTACCGAAGAGGGTTTGGATAGCGGCTGCGCGCTGGCCGGCACGCTCTGATCCGGTAAACAGCCAATTCTTTTTGCCCAATGCAATGGGGCGGATCGCATTTTCAATCGGGTTGTTGTCGATAGGCAGGTGGCCGGTGTGTGCGTAACGGATCAGACTTGGCCAGCGTTTGAGAGTATAGTCCAACGCTTTGGCAGAGCCCCCGCCGTTGGCCGTTTGTAAACGGGTTTGTATCAGCCAGTCATGCAGTGCGTTGAGGGCGGGCAAGCTTTTTTCTGCACGTAGTTGCTGGCGATCTTCGATCGTCAGGTGTTTGCCTTCGGCTTCAATGGCATACAGCATGCCGATGCGTTGTAATGCTTCCATGGCCATGGGACTGTTGTTGGCCTGATGCAGATCGAAGAATTTACGGCGCGCATGAGCCCAGCAGCCTAGCTCAGTACAGGGCGAAGTGGATGAGAATAAGGGTTTGTATCCTCCATAATCATCAACTAACAGATGACCTTGCCAGTCTTGCAAGAAGTTTTGTGCATGCCGACCGCTGCGGCCGGCTTGATAGTCGAAGATGATGATGCGCGGCCCCGGTTCCAGATCATTGCTGCGATAGGCCCATAAATAAGCCTTGCGAGTCTTGCCATTGCCGGGGTCGAGCTGAGCCACCGGGGGTCGAGTCACCCGAAGGAACTTCCCCCTCAGGTGCTCACAGAACCGTACGTGAACCTCTCGATTCATACGGCTCTTCCTATCCAGTCAATTTACT
>NZ_QAOO01000023.1 GCF_003051105.1 Nitrosomonas nitrosa
GTGGCATCAGGAATCCCTCGAAAACAATTTCTGTGTAAAGCCCATCTCAAAAAGTCGTATCTTCGCAAAATCCAGACTGTTTGGCTGCTAATTTTTCCACTCCCTCTGCTAACTCATGTAATAGATTGATTTATATCTATTCTTTAGAATCCCTTAATAATAAGGATCGTTTCGGGATCAGGTTGTCTGAATTAAAGCAAAATTTTTTGAGTGATCGTTTTGCTTTTGTGTCGTTACGAGGCTATATCACCATTTCTTTCAAAATTTGGACATACCTATCCCCTCAACCGTTAAGATTGATGGCTAAAAATTAGTCAAAGCACTTTCACATGACTAAAGTCATCAGCTGATTTGCTGTCAGCACAAGAATGCCAAACATCAAATGACACATAACCTTGGCATGTCCACGCACACGCACCATGCGACCGCCAAATTCATTTTGAGTGTCTCAGTCTTAAGCTACACTTGAAATATTCTGTTTCGGACATTTTGAATATTCGTTTATTTTGTTTATACCTGCTCTCATGAAACTGTTTGGATCTATTAAGTGGCTGTTATGACCACAACCACACTCTCCCCCCACACTCGTTGCCGACGGCTGAAGAGGTTGCTATTGCTGGCGAAATGACCGAGTATTGCCTGCCTACTTGCAGACCCAGGCAGAAAACCCAATATATCGAAATTGTCGATGATAAATGTGCAAGCCATCCACCACACATCAGCATCATGGAGCAAAGCGCACCTTATCATGCAACAAAATCGATTTTGACCGCTTTACTCATTCAGTGAAAGATCGTAATTCCCCGCATGCTATAAAAATTACGTCGTACAAAACGGTAATTTTGTTTCTTTGTTTTCAATTTATTAAAATATAACTATATTCAATAGAGCCAACCTTCTTGACACCTATCCCCATTCTCAAATTAATTTAAAAACCACCGAGTCTATAATTTACGTTTAACTGATAAACACTAGAAGAATGCTTCCAGAAATCACCGGAAAAACAGTTTATTCGTCTCGATACTTACATATTGAAATGTTTCATTTATTGAATGAAACTGATTTAGAAACAATAACACTTGCTGAAGGTCTCGCAAAGATAAGCCGGGGGGTCGATTACAACGTTGTACGCATTGCTACAGACAAGAATTCAATTTCTTTTCTCCACTATCCGAGTTTTTTTGAACAACCATTTCCTGAGCTCATTGCAAGTTGGCGCGTTGAGCTCGCAGGAGAGCAATCTATTCGAAATCGCTCCTACGCTGATTCACTCAATCCTCCTATTCTTCACCGCAAAGAACTCTTACTCCCACCCGAGCATAAAGAGATCCCTAAATTTCAAGCGCTCACCCAAGCGGCTGAAGCAATAGGTCTTTTTGATGATCCCTCCAAGATTGGATTTCGAAAACAGTGGGAACGACTTATAACTGAAAAAGGTTATCGTCTAATTGACCATGAATTTGTTCCTTTTGGAAATGACCTCTCAGAAACTAATGAAAATATTGTAATTTCTTCATCTGATGAAATACAGCGCCATCTAACAGCACTGGTGCGCTATGGATTTTCTGCGCCGATTCAAATGCTCGCAAAATTTGGCTTTCTCGATAGCTCACGAAGTATATTTGATTACGGATGTGGGCGAGGAGATGATATACGCGGCTTACAGGAGAACAACATTCAAGTATCTGGTTGGGATCCATACTATGCGCCAGATAATCAAAAACAATCAGCCAATATTGTTAATCTTGGATTTGTAATTAATGTCATTGAAGATATCAATGAGCGAGTTGAAGCACTTCAGGGTGCTTATACGTTAGCTAAAGAGCTACTCGTAGTATCGGTAATGTTGGCAAATCAGTATTCAGCCAGAGGAAAACCTTTTCGTGATGGTATGTTGACATCTCGCGGCACTTTCCAGAAGTACTACACCCCCAATGAACTTAAGATTTTCATTGAACAGCATTTGAATGAAGAATCTATACCAGTAGCTCCAGGGATATTTTTTGTTTTTAAAGATAAAGATACTGAGCAACGTTTTCTAGTTAATAGAAGCCGTTCACGTTCTAATCTGTTACGTGCTGCAAGCCAGGCGCGACGTACCCCTCAACCAACAAGAGCTGAAAAAGATTCTGCTCGCTACGCTGAAAATCAAATACTACTTGATACACTTTGGCAGCAATGGTTGGAGTTGGGACGTGAGCCCGATAAAAGTGAAGTATCAAATTTACCTCAGATACTTGAAGCTTTCGGTAGCCTGCCAAAGGCACTTCGTTTCTTACGCAGCCAGAAAGACGAAGCCATATTGGAGACTGCGCGCAAGCTGCGACAAGACGATCTATTAGTCTACTTTGCCCTTGCAATGTTTGAGAAGCGCAAGCCATATCGCCATCTTGAATCGCATCTACAGCGTGATATCAAGGCGTTCTTTGCTGATTATGAAACCGCACAACTCGCTGCGAGAGAACTGCTGTTCCAAATTTCACACCCCGAACTAATCGATGCAGCTTGTCGTAGAGCAACCTCAGAAGGACTCGGTTGGTACGTAGAAGGAGAATCGTTACAGCTCCATTCAGGCCTAGTCGAACGTCTTCCACCAGTTCTTCGAGTTTATATTGGTTGTGGTGCTGCCTTATACGGCGATATCACATCTGCCGGTCTAGTCAAAATTCACATTCGTTCTGGAAAACTAACCCTCATGCAGTTTGATGATTTTCTTGGAAAACCCCTTCCCAGAATGACTCTTCGAGTAAAAATACTCTTCCATCGCCAAGAATTCCAGCTATTTGAGTATCAGGGAGAGTTTGAACCACCTTATCTTTACCTGAAATCACGATTCATGAATGAAGAAATGGAGAGTTATACAGAACAAAATGCATTCGATAACCAGCTAGAATTATTGAATATTTTTGATCTCTCGGGTTATGGTCCCAACCCAAAAGAATTTGATCACACTCTAAATCTTGCCCGCTGGGAAATTGACGGAATGCGTTTAATTCGAAGCCGTTCTATTCCTGATCTTGATGACCCATGTGGTAAGTATTTTACGTACCGTGATTTTATCGAATGTGGTGAAACACAAGCCAGAACAGGATTACCCAATTTACCGAAAGAAGCAGATTCCTATACAGCCCTATACGAACTTGCAACGAATATCCTAGACCCGGTGATTGACTATTTCGGGATGATCAAGCTGACTTATGGATTTTGCACTCCAGAATTAGCTAAGCATATCCCTGGTCGTATCGCACTACATCTAGACCAGCACGCTGCTCATGAAAAGAAACGCAATGGTAAATTTATTTGTGAACGATTAGGTGCAGCTTGTGATTTTATTGTTGAAAACGAAGATATGGAGGAGGTGGTTCAATGGATAAGTGAGAATATTAATTTTGATAGGATATATTTTTATGGGAATGATCGTCCTATTCATGTGAGTTTTTCTAGTTTACCATCTAGGCAATTTACAAAGATAAAATTAATAGGCAATGGAAGAATTATCCCCTGCACATCAAAGAAATAGTTAAGATTACAACATGCCCCATCACTTTTTAAATTTTAATGTTTAAGATATCAGGGTAGCGCCTAGCGATATCTGGATGTCGCTTTAGTTTTCGCTCCACGTCACCAGAATCCCACCACTCTGTTAATTGATTTGTACTATTTCTAAGTTTTTCTAAATGGTCAAACAAAGAAGAACTTATTCTTGGGAGAGCTATTAATAAAAAACCACTAGCCTCATAATGCTCCAATGTGTCACGAATATCTTGAACATCGCGCTTTCCAATAGTTTTGGATCTGCAAATATTGGTGGCTCTGTCAAAATATCTTCAATACACCACATATGAATTGACGACCAAACTGTGTAAATTAAACTTTTTACTCATTTAAGTATTTATTAGAGAGATATCTGCGGATTCTGCCACGACCGTCTGATGATGCTCGCTAACTCTACAATTTCCTCCTCACTTGCAAATGGAACCTGTGCCAGTATGACTTTTCCTTCACCAGAAAGACGCGCAGCCAAATGCCCCTTTCCCAAGAGCCGCTCAGCACCTGGTTCATCAAGGACTAGAATCGAATTTTTCTTGTCAGCAACTTTTAAGACTAGGCGATTCGTCAAGTTTGCACGAAGTTGCATTGGCAGTGCATCTTTGTCAGGTCGTTGCGTAATCAAAACGAGGTTAATTCCTGCTGCACGTGCTTTTACCCCCAAACGGCTTGCATTCAGATCCACGGCATCCCGATATTCATTCATCATCATCCAGTCTGCCAATTCATCATGAAACAACCATATGCGTGGAAGCTGTTCGGAAGAAGAAACTTTGCAATTATAGTTATCGAGCTTAGTAACACCTGCCTCAGCCAGTAATCGGTTCCTTCGCTCCATTTCAGTAACCAATTCTTCTAAAGCATGAATAGCCTGACCCTGCTCAGTAATTAATTCACCATCGAGGTGCGGCATGTGTCGAAGCCACGGAAAATCAATCCCTGCCTTAGGATCAATCATACGTATGCGTGCTCTTTTCGGAGAATTTGTTGCACAAATATCTAGCAGGAGGGACTGTACCAAGACGCCTTTGCCGCTTCCTGTTTCCCCAGCAATCAGTGTGTGAGGACCATGAGACTGATGCCCTCCAAACTCATTGCCGACATTCAGATATAGCAACTCACCATTCGATTCTTTTGCGCCAAGCAGCAGACTGTTATTTGACTCAGGCGCGGTTGAAGGAAGATCGCGTCGTTGCCAAAGGTCCCGCAAATGCAATATTGCCCGATGTGGTCGTTTTACCATGATGATAATTTCCATCGGGGCGGCCAAAATATTGATGACATCAACAGCATGGGACGTCAGCAACTCCTGTCGCTTCTTTTCGACCTTTATCACAGTCAAATCGTCCGACCCCCGAAAGCGCACGAGTGCCGCATTGGGTGTTAATCGTGCTCCGATGAGTTCTGCGGTCATTTCATAACCGCGCAATGCTCTCTGCAATGATTTGACCGTTGTATCTAGCCAGGCTTTGGTATCTTCATCTTCTTCATCTGAGACAGTGCCTGAACTCACCCATTCTGCGAGTTGGCGTGATGGCCACATTTTTAGCAACTCATTTGGTATAGCATCTTCGTTATTTCCCATCTCAGGTTCTGGTTGAGATGATACATTTTCTTCTTCTGCTGTTAGTGAATTAATATATTTTGTTTCTTCGGGTGATTCTTGGCTATCGACCTGGTCGTTCGATACAGGTAATGAATCCATTGCTTGCGGCATTTGGTTGCTACTAGGCTGGGTATTAGCTTGCGCGTTGTCAGATGCTGATTCCTTAGAAACAAGTGTGTCGGTCCACTCTTCGTCTTCAGACACTGCCTGCTTGGTTGAAACTAGTTTGTGCTTAGCAGAAGACCGAAAAGACCGGACAACACTAGATTTGTCAAAGATTTGTTTCACCCAATCCGTGAGTTGGCTTGATGGCCACATTTTTAACAATTTATTTGGGATAGCATCTTTAGTATCTTCAGTCACTGATTCCATTTGAGATTCTGTCTTTTCTCCTGCTGTTAAGAAATCAGTTTGTTTTGGTTCTTCGAGTGGTTTTAATCTATCGATCTTGTCGTTCGATATGGGTACTGAAACTGTCCCTTGTGACATATGGTTGCTACTAAGCCGGGTATCAGTTTGCAAGTTTTCAAAGGCTGTCCCTTTAGAAACAAGCGCTTCAGCCCACACTTCGCCTTCAGGCACTGCCTGCATAGCAGAAATTGAATTCTGCTGAGCGAAAGACCAGAAAAACCTGGAAACACTTTTCTTGTCAAAGACTTGCTGTGCACAATGAGGCATTCCTTTTAAAGGTATCGCATCTCCAGCATCTACGTATTCTTCATTGTCATGAATGAAGATATGTGAGAATCCAGCTAGCTGAATTGGAACTTTATCTTGCCTGACTTCATCAGACCATTTGTGTAGGTCCCAACCGTTCATTAAATCCGGATCAAACGGCTCCATGCCTTCTATCATGAAATCCCCTAATCGATGTAGCCAGATTTCACGGTCTATTCGTTTGTGTTTTGGATCAATCGCACGGCCAAGACGAGCAACAGTTTCTTCAAGCTGTTTTGCAGATTTCTTTGCCTGAGTTCTATAACCACGCGAGCTTACAAATTTGGCCTCAGAAATTGCAACCTTTAGAACGGGCATACCATTCACAATACGAGGAGCAATCGCCATGATATCGGCCATCTGCTCTTCCCGCTGGCCGAACCAAGTGGCAAAATCATCCAGAAAAAACCAACCAAGCGGTAAATTTGTATCTCCAAGTCCTGTGCGGATTTGTTCCATGGATAATACAATGCCTAGTAATTCATTCGCATAGTGGCCGTAACGCGCTGCACGCATCACGACTTGACCGGACAGCGCATTGGCCTGCTCGATGAGTCTATCAATAACGGTTTCATTTCCATCGATAATTGCTGGATCAAGCTGTTCCAATCGCTCCTTTAGAAGTACACGAAGGAGTCTGGGCTTAGATGTTGTCGATACAACAATATTGCGATCTACATGACGGTCATGAATATGACGGATAACACGAACTCCATTGTTGCTCAAGAGACGACGGTCAACCAATTGATCGAAGTTAACAACCCATTCACCGATCTTGTGTGTCTGACGAAATACATCCGCAATATCGCCATCGCGGAAATTGACTTCACGCGCAGGGATGACATTGTTCGGCATAGCATTGCCACCTTCGAGGAAACCCTGTACGAGGTTGAGGTGGCACTGGCCCACATGAGGCTGAACAGGGCAAGCTAGATAGACTGCTGTTGCTGTATCAGCCAAACCTATGGGGCGGCGTCTAGACCAGCGCGCCGGAACATGATCAAGCAATTCAGGATGTCTTTCACCAGGTGCCCGTTTCCAGACCAGCTTTGCATTCCGTGCAACTACATCCTGAAGCGCCACAAGGTCAGCAGCCCGGTCAGTATCATTATCAGGGATATTAGCGGCGTCGAGAAAGCCAACGCGCAGCCTAGAGAGGAAGTTCCTTGCGGCTTCGCTGGCCATGACCGATCCGGATTCCTCGTTAACGGTAACATTTTGTTGTTCATAAATCCGCCTAATACGCTTGGGTTCCGAATGTGTTAACAATAGATCACATTGCAGATCATTTTCTTGCTCGACTTTGCTTGATAGCTCGGAAGCTAGAGCACTCGGTAAAGCTTTAGACTCAGCGTTATAAAGCACTATTGAGAAATTACTGCGTTCGTGAGGGAGGAGCTTAAGATACTGTTCTCCGACATTTCCAAAGGCTTTGGCTGCTATACCTGGCTCAATGTCAAGCGCCTCATCCCCATTCGGGCGTGCTCCACGCAGCGGCGGCTCTGCAAGAGTGTAATCATATACTGTGTCAGCTGCTGCAAGGAGTATCGGTTGATCTTGATCAAAACCAATACAGATTTCTGGATAATAATTCGAAATGAGTTCAGTCTGTACCTGGCCAAACAGCAAGTCAGCACGGAAAATATCATCTTCTTTAGCATTGAGAACATCATTGATCAGCTTCGCAGATTGGTGTGCCTTAATACTTATTTCAGCGAGTCGCATCGGATGCCACGGCGTAACAATTGCAGCAGGAGTACCAGCGCCAACATTTGCGACACCAAAACGCAAAATCTCCTGCCAAAGTCTTTCTCGTGAGAGATCGTTATTTGCATGTTCTAGAAGAGCGTCAAGAAGTTCACCGTAGGCTATAGCTTGCTCTATAAGAGCATCTGATGCAATTCCGGAGCCTTCTGGCGTGACCCAATCTCGTATAGCCTTTGTGTACAAATTTAGGAATCGCTCAAACGCTTCACGTATGCTTTTTGTGCTGTGTGCTCCCAATACGATAGACATTTCATCGAGTGCAGACAAGAACGGTGTACTTCTGTCTCCGCTATCTTTGTTAGGGGCAACCAGCCTTCCATCATTTGTATTGGTGACGTCCCGGATGGTATTAACATCATTGAGCGCTATGCGCTGAATACTACCCTTGGCACTGACAGACTGCCTTGCGATATCTGCTGTCGGTAATAAGGCGTACTCTTTATCTTGGTTAGCGATATTCAACAAATCATCAGGCAAGGCTGTCGCAATAGCATCGACCGGCATTTCCCAGTGGAATATAAGCTTAGTCTTTGCACCTTCAGGATCTAGAGTAGCCTCGAATTTGATAGACCGAGCCTCTTTTGAACCAGACGTATTCTTCGCAAGATCATCTTCGACTTTTGGATAATAAAACTCCAACAACTTTCCAAAATCCAATTCGACATTTTTGCCTAGGATTGTTTGAAGTCCTCGGTAACGGAAGGCAAGATATCGCGCAACTTTTGCGTTCTTTCCGCGCCAAAAACTTTTCTCTCTGGCATTAGGAATACGTATTGCCAGTTTATTTTCTTTCAGCTCCTCGTCACTTACACGGCGGCGCAAACTATCCAGAGTTTCCAGCAATCCCACAAGGAAATCTTGATAGGCTTGTGGGTTACAATAGATATAACGCTCCCATTTTCCAGACAGTTTTTTGTCGCGTGCAAGGTGTTCACGGTGGGTTTCAAAGAATTCCTGGAGATCGTCTGATGGCTCCTTAGGAAAATCTCTTGAAAGTAGTTCACGCTCTTCATCTTCCAGCAAATCATCAAATTCATCGTCAAAGAACTTGATCGTTTGTTCTCCCAAAGACAAGGAAGCTGTTCTTATAATGCCTTCGAACAGGTCAGAGATTGACCTCCAATCCAGGTCCACTAACCCTTTTTGGGCATCAGACCAATTATCAATACGCAAATCAGCATCAAGAAAGCTCTGTATAGCCTGGTTTTCTGAATCGGTCAGCCGACCTGAGATATCTTCGAAATTTGCCAGAAGTTGGTCACGGGGAATAGGTTCACCTCTTTCTGTTTCTCGAACAAGAAGCGGTCTAACTTTACTTTGGAGGCTCTTGAATATCTTGTTCCATTCACCGAGTACTCGACGCTTTTTCTCGGGTATGCGATCAAAATACCCTGAATAGCGAGGAAGCCTGAGGCTCGGAAGAGCATTGTCTATGGCCTTTTGTAAAGGAAGCCCTTTTAGAATAATTCCGTCCGAGATGGCTAGCACAAAATCTGCAAAGGTCTCAATAGTTCGTGCTGCATGTGTAAAGTTCGCAGATTGTAGAGCGGTGAGTAGATGATCTTGCTTATTTTCATCAAGGTAGGTTGATGTCAATCCAACCTTATCAATCCAAAAGTTATAGCATGTTCTCAAGGTGTCGGTTTCAATCTTTGTGATCTTTTCAACACTCTTGTCATTACGTTGTAGCTCTTCTTGCGATGCAGCAAAGAGTACCGCACGTGTGCCGTCTACCAAGCGACAGTGACGCCAGTGTGTAATGGATTGGTCGCTTCTTGCATCCGAGGGCAGAGTGCTTTCTGGATCAAATAAGGAGGAGACTTTGACTGAAACGATAGCCCCAGCATCTGAATCCGCCAAGACTGCCTTCGCAATTGAGCACACAAGAGATGCCTCTAACCCAAGCATACAAAAGCGTAAAGAGCCTTCGGGTTCCTGATTTAGATGTCTCTTGATAAAGTCTAGCGCCACCGCCGCAATGAGTTCATTTCTTGTCATGCATTGCTCCTGAACGGATTTTCGACGTAGGCACAATCATCAGAAAGACGGCGCAGCAGCCCCAAAGTCCTTAAGCGCTGCTCCAAGCGTTGTGTATTCTGCATAAAAGCGTTCTGATCCGTTGGAAGAGCCCCAAAGGCACGTTCTGCCTCGCTAGCGCCAATAACCAGTCGGAAACGGTCATACAGCTTTGCAAGGAACCGGTGATACTCTTCGCGACCTTCGTCAACAGTACACATGACAAGCGCTTTGAGCAGCGAATCGTCAGGCGAGTACCATGTTCCTGCACCTCGGCGTGATACCGCCAACCCAATTTGCCTCGCCCATTCCATATGTACTTTTGCAACGTGTTGTTGGTGGCGCTTCTCTGCGTAGCCTCTGAGGGTCTCAAATATTGTCTCGGGATCACCGGAAGGCGGGCCATCATCCGGTTGCCATTCGTAGCGTTCTTCAAGGTATTCCCTCACAGCCTCGGATGGCGCCCTTGCTTGCAGCGCGGCACGCCACCGCTCGTCTTCTTTGGCAGATTCTATATACGCGCGAACCGCGCGCGTTGATAACATTCGATTTGCTCCGAAATTTTCCTTCGATAGCTCGAACAACGTTGTTCTTCGTGGTGAAGCAATTTCCAATACAAATTTGGGTTCGCTTGAGTCACCAACCTCCTCATTGGCACGTCGCAGTATATAAAGCAGCATATGCAAAGCTGAAAGACGCATCAATGGGTCGAGCAGGACCTCGCCAGTTAGATCTAAGTCGAGAAGCTGAGTCCATGTTTCCGCAAGTTCTTCATATTCAGGACGCTCGGCAAAAGGAAGATAGCCAATTGTGCTTGAAACTGGATTTGAATCTACTCGGTAACCCTTCGGCAACAATGCACAAACCACACGATTCCATGTTTCGTCTTGCCGTAGCAGCTTCTCTGAAATCATCTTCGCTATTTCTACGCCCTTGCCACTGCGATTAAGCATGAGGTAGAGCAATTCACCGCTTCGTGCGAAGAAGCGTCGGTCTGGGCTCCCATTTATATTTGCGGGCAAATCTGCATAGAGACAATTTGGGCCGTATGGAAATAGAAAACGGGAACTCCATCGGCGCTGACGATGTGGTTCAATTGCAGACGTCTGGAAGAATTCCACCACACGGCCAAGCCTTGCAAACGAGCCAAAGCGCTCTTGCAGATACCCTAAGTCTTCGTCAGAAGAAAATGCCTTTAACCAGGTACGCCACCGTTCCTGGTCAGATTGATGGTTATCCTCAACATAACGAATATGCGGATTATTGAAAACCAGCTGCCGTAGTGGAATTAGACGTGGAATATAGTAGGTAAATGATTCATGCGCTCCGTCGCGTTCACCCTCATGCAGCGCTTTGCCCTCGGCATATCTTGACTGAAAGATTGCAAGAAATTCTAGAAATACAAGCCATGGCGTCTGGTCGTTGTATAGGCGGTGTCCCCAAATAGCCTCATCAACCCAAACATTAACATCATTTCTGTATTTGGCAGGAGCCTCGAGACGTTTATTCATGAGCTTAACCTGATACGAATGTTGTCGGTATGCGCTCGCCCACGCTCATCCACTGTTAGCGCTTGTAAACTGATTTCATCACCAGAAGACTCTTCACCGATCAGGTCAAGGTCATCAAGCCTTTTAATGAGCCGCAATTTGAAATCGAGGAAATCCTCATTACACTGACGCGAGAAGCTAGCTGGCAGGCTACCACTTGCCACGCGCACAAGATACTCAAAGTGAGTGAGCTGAAGAGTGAGACTGTCGACGATGCCATCGCCTTGGCTCGCAGGATCAATAATTTGCAAACATGGCGTCGCGCCGTCCGATCCTATTGCAAAGTTGAGGTAGGGGTCTCTTCGATGTCTAGTTGTCGGCAGGTCATAATTGAGAAGAGATGCTATCCGACCACGTCCATCACCGCCAGAGGAGGCAAGGTATAGCTTCGCACCATCATCAATCATCATGCCGCAAAACGTTCTGTTGAGCCCTCGAACCAAAAGTTCGGTCACGCGTGACACATCACTTCTATTTGCTAATCCGTCTACAAATGTTAAAAACCTGCCTGATGCTTGATAAACGGTTAGTCGCCAGGGATCCAATGCACTTTCCGTCGGTAATGAGAAGAAAAGACGCTGCCTTTGCCGGGACAGAGCGCTCATAAACTCGTCTATACTTTCCCTTTCCCCTTCAAGATAATCACGTAGATACGCCTCATAGGCCGATGCTCCGTAATGAGTGTCCATCGACACTAATTCTTTGTAGAGTTTCGAACCATCGTATATCCCGTAAATAAGTAAATTATCAAATTTATTATCTGTTTCGCGACCGATGCCGAAAGCTTCAAGTGTATTGAAAACCTGATATTGTTGCCGCTGACGTTCAGGCAAGTTTGCTCCGAACACGTTTGCGTATGGGTTTGTCAGTCGATAATCTTGTTTTTCTGCCCGATTCTTCGCTGTTCGACAAGTCAACAAAATTTGTCTCTCCTGCCGGTCGCCCAAAAGTATGTTCACGCCAAGAAGAAGAAGGTCTCGGATAGGTATGTGCATGTGGTTGGCGCGCGCAAGTTTCATCAATTCCCCGAGACGCTTTCGAAATACCGACCCGTTACTTCCATTGCGGAGTCGTTCCCGATTTATACGAATTGGGCAAATCGTTGATCCATCTTTATTGAGCAAGTCACAGCCTTCGCATTGTGACCATTGAGGATGTTCGACAAGTTGTTCGACGAGTTCCTGAAAATGCTCAGATGCATCGAGACGGCTAAGATTGAAAAGATTCAAATTAAGAGCATCGTCACTTGTTCGTTCATCAACCAGCATATCCTCTACAATTTTGAAAACCTTATGCTCTTCTTTCCCTTGGGAATCCGACCAATCACGCCAGCTTGCGAGAAGTTGACCGTCATTGGCCGCCACAAGATAAACATTGTTTGCGCTTCCGCCAACCACAGCAATGGCCAGATTGGCGAATAAGTTGTTTTTCTCGCTTACTGTCAATTCGCTCAAATCTTTAACAATCGTAAGCATTTTTCCGGAAGCAGGAAGTGTAAGCGAGACAATCTTCTTGCCCACTTTCCATTGCTCAGGATCGCCACCGAGGTCCGTCCAGATTCGTCGACAGTGGTATGTTTTACCATCGCCAGCCGTCCCCGTCAGGATCACGTTGCGAGGTTCAGATGACTCAAAATTCTCCTGGACCTTCTGTAATCTGGCAGGAGTAATATGAATTGCAGGGTCAATCCCATGCCGTTCGATCTCGGACTGGATTAGCTCGTCGTACATGTTGTCCCCTGCGGGGATTGGCCCGTAATGTCGTAAGAAAGAAATTAAATTGTTAGTATGAGACATACTATCGAATTATATCTATTTGAGAAATAAACTAAATTTGTTTGCAAAGATTACAAGGAACAAATCAAACAAGATTCATCAGTTTCTTCTTCAGCTACTGCAGCGAGCTTGTCCTGCCAACTTTTTGAAGAAATTGATTTCATCTTTTGTTTTGCACTCTGCTTAATGGCTTCGGATCGAGCTTCTAGTTCGTCTAAGCTTTCACCCTGAGACCAGGTATAACGCGTACCTGTCTCAGGATCAAATTTTTCATATTTTTTAGCTTCTTTAAATAACTCAGGATGACGCTCCTTAAGGCCAACCCATTCGGATTTACGTTGAAAAAAGCAAAAATAACAGCCAGATCGACTACGCCATTCATAATAAGCGGGAATGCCAAGACCTGAGTCATTCAAAATACGCATAATATCGGCATAGACAAGGCCTTCCTCTTTAAAAGGGAATACCGCTTTAATGTTGGGCTTAGTACTAATATACCCTTCTCGATCTTCATCAGCCCGAATTCCCACGTAACTAATCACTTCATCATTCCCTACAAACTCTTCAAATGGTCTAATCTTAAGTTCGCGTGTGCACCACCGGGTATTGGGTGAAGGAAGAAAGTTGTTATACTGAGTTTTAAGAAGGTGATCAAAAGTACGCGTCGCGTTGATTCGGGCAATGGGTTTGCCTAGATAGGCTTCCAATTTATCCAGGTATTCATAGGTTTCAGGAAGCTCAGCACCGGTATCGGTAAAAAAATATTCCATATCTGGTACTTTATCTCGCATAAAAATTGCCAGCGCTGAACTATCCTTACCGCCTGAAAGACCGAGTACATGACGTATTCGTTTGTCGCTCATGAATTCCTCCCTTTTTCAGTTATAGCTTGTGACTCAGCTTCAATATTTTTCTGAATAACGACATGCTCTTCAAAAAGTTGAGCCAGAAGTGCTAAGCGAAGCTCTTCAGATGGCAAATCTCTCAATATTTGGTGAACAGTTGCTAGTTTCTCACTGATAGCTTTTTTCTTAGATTCATCTAGAGTAACAATGACATCATGATCATTGCCACCCTGTCGCACTGTGCGCAGCATGACAACTTCTATCTGATTATTTGAGGAGATTGCCTTATCTTCATAATGAAGGCGAAGCCGCTCCAGATCCCGTAAGCGTTTTGAAAACTCAACAAGCCGGTAATCAACAATATTGATGTCTTCATCTATCCATTTTTCAGGGGGCTTGCGAGCGATGAAAGTTGCTAAGCTATTTAACCAATGTCCATCATCACCATAAGGATCAGCTAAGCGCCCCAAAAAGGCTTTTAGTCCATGTGTATCTATCGTATAAGTTTGAAGTAGTCCATAACGGCCGCGAAGTCGTTCTCTTAGTTCTGAAAGCGATGTCTTCTCATTTTCACAAAATGTACGCTTCAGTAAAGACTGAAACTCTGCTAGCAGTTTATGGTAAGCAACACGAAATTCAGCGAATACTGTTTTTAATTCTTTTGAGAATTCATCAAGAAATTCGGCTGTTGTGCCCGAATTAATTGGCTCAAAGCCACAAGCAATCGGTAAATCTTGAAATAGCAGTTTCGTCGGGGATTTTGCTGAGAAGAAGTGTTCTCTTACTTTCTGTGCTTTTTCTGAGACACGTTTAGTACGTTTAGTATAGTCTGGTAAATTAACCATAAATCGAGATAATGGCTTGACTACCGCCATCATGTTGACTGTTTCAGGTTCATCAAGCGTAATAGCTTGAGCGTATTTCTTGAAAAGTTGATTTCTTAGATGATCAATTCTAAAGCGCTGAATGGAGAACAACTCAGGTGATTTTAGGATTTTTTCTAACAATTCTTGCGTGAGGAATGGTGAATAATAACCATTCTCATAGATTGCAATTTCGTCTTTATAAATCAAGCAAGCCGCAAGAAAAAATACTGGAAGCACGCCAGCCTTAATACCATAAGGTGGGTTCATGAGTTCGTCATAAAATTGTGCAACTGTCAATGGAACTTGTTCTGTCCGATTCAGAAAATCCTCAATCACCTGCCAAAGCAGTTGTACGTCTCCCTCGGCTGCATCGTTCGATCTAGGTGCTACGAACCGCCAGCCTTGATCTGTTTGAGTATGAAGACCTGTTGATCGCAAAATAGAACGATAGATAGCTTTTTCTGGTGGAAATTTTTCAATCCCAAGATCTTCAGCACCTTCGTTTTCCAGCATAGCTAGTAGCAATTTTTTTCGACCTGCCATTGCACTTGCAGAAGGTTTCTCACGATTAATTAACTCATTATGAAGATAAGGTGTTTTTGTATAATTACTTTTTAAAATCGAGGATAACAATTCTTGTAATTCACGCTTATTATCGAGTTGGTGGTATTTTGCATTCCAGTACCAAGCAGAGCGATTAGGCTCTTCCAGAACCCTTGAAATTGCTTGCCGTTCATTTCTAATCGCAGCACTCAGCCGATCTTTAAGCTCACGTTGTGCAATTGGATCAGATGCTAGTTCGGGACTACTTCGTTGTATTTTTTGTAGCGCAATTACCTCAAGTAATAATTCCCGCATTGTGGTGGCCGAATCAATGATGGCCCCAACTACGAGCGAATGTCCAAGGTTGCTCAGATGCTGTTGGAAAATTACTTTATCTTCTCCTGTTTCTGACAGGCAAAGATACATAATGGGCTCGCTAGTCAGTTTTAGCTGCCCTAAATTTAATCTATCAATAAATATGGGCTTAAAGTATCGCAAGGTTCCGGTTTCAATACTGTACCGCCTTGCGACCACTGGCTGTAATGGCTTTCTATCGTTGAGTAATTCTGCAAGCTGAATGTTAGCCATTTGGTTCTTTTGTTCTTGCACAGAGGCTTCAAGATCGAAGTCGCTGCCTTGCCAGACGCGATACTCTCCACTGTATTTTCGATAAGTGATAATAGATTTTTTTTGCAATGACTCAAGCGCATGCTTAAAAGCATGTTCATCACCTTTTCCACATAGAGAAATGATTTCCTTTGAGGCCTTTAAGCCACCTTGTGCCCCTACAATATTGAAGAGACCGATTGTTTTAAGTAATTGAATCTCCTGAGTAGTTGCATCTCCTAGACGTTCTAGCGCAGTCACTACTTCCGCCCAACGACGGTGAGTCGCGTGATCCGTAGTCAATCCAGGTTGATTTAGAATGAAATACTCATAAATATCCCAAGGCATAATCCAAGGGAGCTCTCTGTTCTGAATGATTTCAAGGTTACTTAGGGCCTCATTAAATCCATGAGGTTCTTGACTACCTAAATAAGTAAATAAAGTACGTTCATTTTGTGCTACTTTCTGGCATAAAGTAGGTAATAGTAAAGCAGTCAACGGATGTAAAGGATAGCATTTGCTAAATAAATCATTCGCAATGGTTGCATTCATTCCAGCAGGTAGCGCATTTGCTTCTACTAATGAAGTCACAATGCGATTACATTCTGCAGTTTTATCAGCATTCACCTCATCCATAAAATTTGGGGTGAGTGTTGCAGAAAGAATACGCAGGATCTGTTCTGTTGATTCTAGAAATGCAACACTTTCAAATCTACCTTGTACTTTTTTCCACTCATTCTTAAGCTGTTCACCCAGCCCTTTAAAATGCTGGTCAAAAGCCTGGTGTAACAAAACTATAAAATGCAATGGGATTGGATTTGGTTTGTGTGCAGATTCTGCAATAGCTTGTAGCAAAAAGATGTCGCTAGTATTGTAATGTCTAGCATTAAATTCTAGGAATTTACCTAGCTCATCAATGATAATAAGAATACCTGCTCCACCTGCGCGATGAACAGATCGTTGAAGCTCAGCAATGTGTTCGATAATGTCTGAGGTTGTAATAAATTCAGATTGTAATAAGGCTTCTAATCCTTTAACCACATTAGGTACTGGACCGCGTCTACTGCCAAGAAAAATTCGAGCACCTGCGAGCGTTGCTTTTATGAGTCTTTTCCCTAACGACTCAGGGCTGCCAGTTAAATTTATGCAGCAATAGCCTCGGGTATTATTAAGAGTTTTATCAAATTTCTGAGCTAGATTTAAATCTGCATTCCTTAACACTTCTCTTGCGTGTTTTGAGCTCGCTGTACCAGGTTCACTTAATAACTGATCAAGAAATAATCCAAAAGCAGATTTACCAGAGCCGTAAGGTCCGATTAATGCCCAAGAACGAGGAGTTTCGTTTTTATTAATTGTCTCAGCAATACGCGCTAGCGTTTGAATAGCACGACTTGTTGGAATATAAGGATGAACATTGTTGCTATCAGAGTCCCGTTCAAGATTGATCGACCGCATGTAATTGGTATTAATTTTTATAAAATCTGCAAGTTTCATGCAACAACCTCCCCCAGTCGAGAGTTACGATTTTCGTTATAGTATTTAGCTAATACATCCACAAATTGTATATCTTTAAGTTTATAAAGCTGATGTATTCCCGCTGTTTCTCTTAGTTCGAAATAGCCAGGCAACCATGCAATCATCTCTTCTAATTTAGCTATCAACCCTTCGTCATTTAACCTAAATACGGCTCCAGGCGCTGCATGAATACCATCACTCATCATTAGCTGCTCAACGCGCAGACTGGATATTTGAGTAGCTCCAAAAATCTCCAGGACTGAATAACTAAAAGGTGCAATTGGAAGATTCCAACGATTTTCTAGCTTGGATTCATGATATTTCGTATCACTGATTTCATTAATCAATCCAAGCATTGAGAGCGGAGAGTCCAGGCCTTCTTCAATTGGAGTTGTTCTATAGTCAATCGTAGGCTCATACATCCGTAATAACAAAGCAATGTCACTTTTTAACGTATTAGTCGAAGTTCTAGCACCTAATTGTTCGCTTACAAATTCATGTAACGCATCGCACAACTCTTTCTGTGTAAATTCGGGTTTATGAAAATGATTAAAAAACCAAAAAAAGGAAGTTGCGTTACTTGCATTTGAAGCAATTAACCAGTGTACCAGCCAGATGGTCGCATCGTCTTCTAAATAAGGATCATAACCATTTTTTTTATTAAATATTAGCTCCCCTACTTCTGAGGGTTTTAGAGAATTTTCATCAACCTCTAAAATTTGGCTTGCTATCAGCCAATAACGTATAGCATGAACCATATTCTTGCCCACGCCCAGAATAACTGTCGCATCATCACTCTCAAATACATTCTTATTTCGATTCCATTCATGAAACCCTTTTGTTAACCAACCAAATCGGAGAGCAAAGGTTTCGTGTCGACCAAAAGACACGGATACTTTATTTAGTGGTTTCATCTTCAGTTTCCCTCGCTTGGCGTTCTTCAAAATTTAGTGCCAGTTGAGTCGTATTCGTTAGGTAATTTTCAGCGGATTGAACAAACCAGTCTTTTAAGGTAAGCCCGTTCTGTCTTAAAGCAGAATATAAAGCTTTCTTCAGTGTTGGATCCATCTCGATTACCACGCGACCACTTGCTCCGATACTCATCTAATCCTCTATGTAATATAACTTATGTAACATTACAAATGATGCGCGAATATTTAAGTATCGTAAAGGTTTATTTTTTTCGATAACTAACCACAGAAAAATTTCTCTGTTTTTTATCATTTAAGACTGAATAGATCTTCCAGCACGGCAACAAATCTCATTCGCCAACACAGACTCCTCAGCCATCTTCAGGTTGATTTTTGTGGGTAATGCATCTTTAATAGAGAGAGCTGCCAGTGATACCTATTGTGGCGTGATTACTTTATGAGCCAGCCAGGATATTCTTTATGGGCAGGCTACGTTCTAAAACCGCTTCGAGCTCGGATGCACATGCAGAAAGCTCACTACCAAGGAGGTTATATGGCTAAGCACGACGGTCATCATGAGCACAAACTCAATGAACATGAAGCATCATCCGTACCCTCAGCGGACAGCGATAGAATCTACACCTGCCCCATGCATCCCGAAGTCCGGCAGAATGGGCCCGGGAACTGCCCCATTTGCGGGATGGCGCTGGAACCCGAAACCGCAACAGTCGAGGAGGAAGAGAATCCTGAGCTGACTGATATGCGTAAGCGGTTTTGGGTCGGGTTGGTTTTGACGCTGCCCGTTTTCGTATTGGAGATGGGCGCTCATTTCATCGATCTGAGCCGCTATCTCAGTCACACCCTATCCAATTGGATACAACTGGTTTTGGCCACACCCGTGGTGCTTTGGGCGGGAAAACCCTTTTTCGAGCGGGGCTGGCTTTCGTTGAAAACACGCAGGCTGAATATGTTTACTCTGATTGCCATGGGCACAGGGGTAGCATGGCTATACAGTATGGTGGCTGCACTTGCGCCAGGTATCTTTCCCGCCGCTTTGCAGCATGCGGACGGCACGGTAGCCGTCTATTTCGAGGCCGCCGCGGTCATTACGGTGCTCGTTCTATTGGGGCAGGTGCTCGAACTCAAAGCGCGCGAACAGACGGGGGGCGCAATCCGTGCCTTGCTCGAGCTCGCGCCAAAAACAGCACGCCGGATCAGCGAACAGGGTGAAGAAGATGTTCCGCTGGAGAACATTCATGTGGGAGATCTATTGCGCGTTCGGCCAGGTGAAAAAATTCCCCTCGATGGAGTCGTGACCGAGGGCCGCAGCGCAGTGGACGAATCGATGGTCACAGGTGAATCGATGCCTGTTAAAAAAGAACCCGACAGCAAGGTGATTGGCGGCACCATGAACCAAACCGGCAGCTTCGTGATGAAAGCCGAGCGTGTCGGCAAGGACACCATGCTTTCGCAAATCGTGCATATGGTGGCCGAAGCGCAACGCAGCCGTGCACCGATTCAAAGGCTGGCGGATATCGTTTCCGCTTGGTTCGTACCCACGGTGATACTTGTAGCCTTGCTGGCTTTCATTGTCTGGGCCCTCATTGGACCGGAACCTCCTCTCAGCTACGCGCTGGTTGCTGCGGTCAGCGTTCTGATCATCGCCTGCCCCTGTGCCTTGGGTCTGGCCACACCCATGTCGATCATGGTGGGGGTCGGCAAAGGGGCTCAAGCTGGCGTGCTCATCAAAAATGCCGAAGCGCTGGAGCACATGGAGAAAGTTGATACCTTGGTTATCGACAAGACCGGCACGCTCACCGAAGGCAAGCCGACTGTCACCCAGATTGTCGCAGTGGAAGGATATACCGAAGAGGCACTGCTGACGCTCGCCGCCTCGCTGGAACTGGGGAGCGAGCACCCGCTGGCCCATGCCATCGTCACAGCAGCGAAAGAGAAGGCGCTCGCGCTCTCACCGGCTGAAGATTTTGACTCACCGACGGGTAAAGGGGTGATCGGAAAAATAGCAGGACAGCCTGTCGCGTTGGGCAACACCATGCTAATGGATGAACGATCCATCGATGTTTCATCGCTCATGGATAAAGCCGATACACTGCGCAGCGAAGGAGCAACCGTCATATTCATTGCGGTGGACAATAGGCCTGCCGGACTGTTGGCTATCGCCGACCCGATCAAGGCAACGACACCCCAAGCCATCGAAGCGTTGCAGCGGCAGGGTATTCATATCGTAATGTTGACCGGTGACAATCAACGAACTGCCGAGGCCGTTGCCAAAAAACTCTCGATCACGGAGGTCGAAGCGGAGATACTTCCAGAAGACAAAGGCAAAATCGTTAAAAAACTGCGCGAAGCAGGCCGCGTCGTCGCCATGGCCGGTGACGGCACCAACGATGCACCGGCATTAGCAGCAGCGGATGTGGGTATCGCCATGGGGACTGGCACGGATGTAGCGATGGAAAGCGCAGGAATCACCCTGCTCAAGGGTGATCTGACAGGTATCGTTCGTGCCCGCAAGTTGTCTGTGGCAACGATGCGCAATATCCGGCAAAACCTGTTTTTCGCATTCGTCTACAATGCGGCGGGCGTACCCGTGGCTGCAGGGGCACTCTACCCGTTTTACGGCATCCTGCTTTCCCCGATTTTTGCTGCTGCAGCCATGTCGCTCTCGTCGGTCAGCGTCATCGGCAATGCCCTGAGATTACGGCTCACGGCGCTGAAGTAGGTCGCCAATAGAGACGACTTGCAGGTGGTCATATTGGCTACTTTATCTTGACGGCATCGATAAACCGTTCGCGCAAACCCGGAATTTGTTTGCTATGGGTAATCAGCACGACTTCGTCGTCATTTTTTACTTTCATGTCTTCATCGGGGAGAATGAAATTGCCGCCTCGATAAATACACATTAAACGGGTATCGTCTGGCAGTTCCAAAGCGGAAACCGGCCCTGCCTGGTTTTCATTCACGACGAAGGAAAATACCCTGGCCTCGCCTTTTATAATGGACGACAACTCGAGGATATCTTGACCTTCTACCATGTCCGCCAGAAAACGGCCAATGGTGCGCGCGGGCACGATAATATTTTCCAGCCCTAACTCAATGGCAATATGTTCGAACTCGGGGTCCTCGATTTTCGTGATGACTCTAGGGCAGCCAAGTGAACGCGCTACTAAGCTTGCCAGAATATTCGCCTGATCATTCGATGTCATGCAAAAAATAGCGTGTGTGGTCGAGGCGTCTATTTCGCGCAAAATATCCGGCCGCGTGCCATCTCCCAATACGAAGCCGCAATCAAGCTGATCGGTAAGACTGTCGATGCGATCCTTGTCTTTGTCTATAACGATGACATCGTGTCCTCGCTGCGCCAGTTGCCGGGCTGTGGCCACAGCTGTCGCGCTTGCACCTATAAAGGCCAGTTTCATCAGACGCTCCTTAATTTGATCCAGGTTGCAGGGTAGAGTAATACCAAAAGCGCAATAATCTCAAGCCGCCCAAGCAGCATATCCACACAAAGTACCGCTTTGAGAAAAGCGGGTAAATCGGAATCTGTGATGCCACTCGACAAACCAACCGTGCCTACTGCGGATACCACTTCGAACAAGGCGCCCAATGGATCATACCCTGCGATCACAAATGCGAGCCAAGATAAAAAAATGACCGCGATAAACAGCAGAATGAGTAACAATGCTCGGATGATTTCGTCCTCTCCGAGGGGCTCTTTACCCAATTTTGATTCGATGACCGCATGCTGCACCACGGCAATGCGCTGCATGCTTAGCTTCATTAAGCTTAAAAAGATGAGCATACGCAACAATTTAATTCCGCCTGCCGTCGAACCCAGCGAGCCACCAGTAAACATCAAAAGTATCAATATCAGCAACACACCTCCCCCCAATTCAGCCAGGGGCAAGCTAGCAAAACCAGCTGTGCTTTGCGCAGAAATGGCCAGCAATGGGGCATGCAGCAACGCTTCAGACCATGGCATGTTGAGCTGCAAAGTAAACAGCATACCCAGCACAAAGCTGGCGATTGAAACCAATATCAGCAAGGCGCGAAGCTGGGGGTCGGCCATAAAGCTCCGCCAATCAAGCCGCCGCACATGCTGGTAGAGAAGAAGCGGTAGCGCGCCAAATACACAGCCTACCATGACGGCAACCATGCCAACCGTATTGTTAAAGCCAGCCAAGCTATCGTTATAGCCGGAAAACCCGCCGGTAGAAACGGCAGCAAACGCATGCGTGATCGCGACAAAGAAATTGCCTTGCGTCGCCCATATCAGTGCTGTTATGCATGCGGTCAGGATAAGATAGATTTTTAAAATAGTTTGCGCATAGGCCTGCGTGGAACTCACCAAATCTTCGCTTTCATCCAGATGAATCAAGCGTTTGGCAGCCATGCCCGGTCGTAGCAGCAGAGCGACCGTCAGCACAACGATCCCCAGCCCGCCAATCCACTGCAAATAAGCGCGGGAAAAAATAAAGGTTGCAGACATCGACTCGAGCGCTGAAACAGTAGTCAGCCCCGTGGTGGTCACGGCTGAAATCGCTTCAAATAACGCGTCCACAAAACCCAATCCTTCCCCGGTAAATGGAATGGTCATCATGAGCGGGGTGAGGATAAAAATCAGACTGGTAATCACCAAGCCTTCATTGATCTGAATATCCGTTGGCGTATCCAGACGGGAAAAAACAAATCCACAAGCAAACAGAATCAGCTCAACGATCAGATAACGGAGGGTAATCTCAAAGTCGTGAAAATAAAGAGAAACCAAAGTCGGGATCAGTATCAACCAACCCAATACCCCCAGTAACTGGCCGGTGAATTTTGCTACGACCTCGATTCTTGCCGTTCTTTGCAGGGGCGCAAGCTTACGATCGAGAAGCATGGGCTAATCCATCATATCGGCTTGATTATGATGGAAGCCGCTGCTCAATCTTCCCTGCGCAATTGTGGAAACAAAATAACATCTCGAATACTGGGACTGTCCGTCAGCAGCATAATCAACCGATCGATGCCGATTCCTTCTCCTGCAGTCGGTGGCAAACCATATTCCAGCGCACGAATGTAGTCGGCATCGTAATGCATGGCTTCGGCGTCCCCCGCTTCTTTGGCCTTGGCTTGCTCGAGAAAACGCGCGGCCTGATCTTCCGGATCGTTCAATTCCGAAAAACCGTTGGCAATTTCACGCCCCGCAATATAAAGCTCGAAACGATCGGTGATGTCCGGGTTGTGGTCATTGCGGCGCGCCAAAGGAGACACCTCTGCCGGATAATCGATGATGAATGTCGGTTCAAATAAAAGATGCTCGGTAGTATCGTCGAACAAGGAAAGTTGTAA
The DNA here is from genome assembly GCF_003051105.1 of Nitrosomonas nitrosa. Lineage (GTDB taxonomy): Bacteria > Pseudomonadota > Gammaproteobacteria > Burkholderiales > Nitrosomonadaceae > Nitrosomonas > Nitrosomonas nitrosa. The sequence continues at coordinate 23,619 of NZ_QAOO01000023.1, forward strand.
TCCCCCAACACCATCGTGCGCGTTATAGGCAATGCCGAGCGTTTGCAGTTTATTGATAAGAAAATTGCGATCACTGAGCTGCTCGGTCGTATATTCGGGGTGATGCTTTTGGATAGCCTGCGTGATGGTCAAACGCGCAAAGGGCTGCGACAAATCGATTTCCCGTTCCTGATAGGTCATTTTGCTGGTACCGAGCACTGTTGTCGCGACTTCGCGCAGCATCGACTCCGTCAAATCCATCAGATAGCGATAGTCTTGATAGGCTTCGTAGAATTCCAGCATAGTGAATTCAGGGTTATGCCGGGTCGAGATGCCTTCATTTCTAAAATTCCGGTTGATCTCGAAAACCTTCTCCATCCCGCCCACGACGAGCCGCTTCAGATAGAGCTCCGGCGCAATGCGCAAATAAAGCGCCATGTCCAGTGCGTTATGGTGCGTGGTAAAAGGTCTGGCTGCTGCTCCCCCTGGAATGACATGCATCATAGGTGTTTCTACTTCGAGATACTGCCGCGCGACAAAAAACTCGCGAATGGCCTGAATCACCTTGGAGCGGACAGTAAACACCCTACGGGCTTCTTCATTGGTCATCAGGTCGAGATAACGCTGCCGGTATTTTTGCTCTTGATCGGCCAATCCGTGGAATTTCTCAGGCAGGGGCCGCAGAGATTTCGTCAGCAATCGCAAATGGGTAACGCGCACAGACAATTCATCTGTCTTGGTTTTGAACAATACGCCCTCGGCACCCATAATATCGCCTAAATCGTAATGCTTGAAAGCTTCGTGCGCTGCCTGACCCGTGTGATCATTGGAAACATAGAGCTGGATTCGCCCGCTCATGTCTTGCAATGCGGCAAAGCTTGCCTTGCCCATGACGCGCTTGAACATCATGCGCCCTGCAACCTTGACAATGATCTCCGCTTGCTCCAAGGCTTCTTTGCTGTACGCGTTATAGCGTTGATGTAATTCAGCAGCGAGGCTATCACGGCGGAAATCATTTGGGAAAGCATTGCCGCTCTGGCGCATTTCAGTCAGCTTGCCGCGCCGCTCGGCAATGATGTGGTTCTCGTCTTGGGAAATGGCGGGTGAAGTCTCTTGAGTCATAAAAATTGGCTTTATTAATATTGTATTCAGATTGGTTCTACGCTGTAGTAGCGCACGTGCATTTTCTTCACGGATTTAATTCTCGTCTTCCCTGGGCAAACGCCCTTTATAATATGGCGTGTATTATAGTTCTTTTGACGATTGCATTCCCAAACCATTTAGAAAGATAAATTTGTGAGCACACTACCCACTTCTACCCATTTCATTCGCAACATCATCGACGAGGATAACCGCACCGGCAAATGGGGCGGACGCGTCGAAACACGTTTCCCGCCAGAACCGAATGGCTACCTGCATATCGGCCACGCCAAAAGCATTTGCCTCAATTTTGGATTGGCTCGGGATTATGGCGGAACCTGCCATCTCCGTTTCGACGATACCAATCCGGAGAAAGAAGCGCAAGAATACGTAGACGCTATCTGTGACTCAGTCAGGTGGCTGGGTTTTGATTGGGGATCGCACATTTACTATGCATCGGATTACTTCGAGAAACTGTATGAGTTTGCCGAATATCTGATTAAAAAGGGCAAAGCGTACGTCGATAGCCTATCCGCGGAGGAAATTCGGGAATTCCGTGGCACGCTCAATCAACCCGGCAAAAATAGCCCCTACCGTGATCGCACCGTCGAAGAAAATCTCGATTTGTTCCGGCGTATGCGTGCCGGAGAATTTCCCGATGGCGCCCATGTTCTACGCGCCAAGATCGACATGACTTCACCCAACATCAATATGCGTGATCCGGTCATATACCGTATTCGCCGTATCCATCACCAGCGCACAGGCGACAAGTGGTGTATCTATCCGATGTACGATTACACGCATTGTATTTCGGATGCGTTGGAGTGCATTACACACTCGCTCTGCACACTGGAGTTCGAAGACCATCGTCCCTTGTATGATTGGGTGCTGAATCAACTGGAAGGCCAAGTACCGTGCCATCCCCAGCAAATCGAGTTTGCCCGTTTGAACCTCACCTTCTGCGTGATGAGCAAACGCAAATTGATCGAGCTCGTTGAAGGTCGTTTTGTCGACGGATGGGACGACCCCCGCATGAATACTTTGGCAGGTGTGCGTCGCCGCGGATTTACGCCTGAGTCGATTCGCTTGTTTGCCGAACGCATTGGCATCAGCAAAGCAGATTCGTGGATCGACATGACGATTTTAGAAGATTGCCTGAGAGAAGATCTCAACGAGCACGCATTACGGCGTATCGCGGTATTAAAACCACTCAAGCTGGTCATTGACAATTTTCCGGAAGATTTGGAAGAAGAATGCTATGCGCCCAATCACCCCCAAAAACCAGAGTGGGGTAAACGCGTACTGCCGCTTACCAAAACCGTTTATATCGAGCGGGACGATTTCATGGAAGTCCCTAGTAAAGGTTATTTCCGGCTGTCGCCCGGGGCAGAAGTGCGCTTACGCTACGCCTACATCATAAAATGTGTTTCGGTTGTCAAGAATGACCAAGGTGAAATTGAAGAAATTCACTGCACTTACGATCCCGAAACCAAAAGCGGGACAGCCGGTGCCGATACCCGCAAGGTCAAGGGAAATATACACTGGCTATCCACCAAACATGCGCAATCGGTAGAAGTGAGAATCTACGACCGCCTCTTCAATCATCCCTATCCGGATACTGGCGATAAAGACTTCAAGGCCTATTTGAACCCCCATTCCAAGCAAATGACAACCGCTCACGTGGAGCCTTCTCTTCTTGAAGCAGAAGCCGAACAACGTTTTCAGTTTGAGCGCCACGGCTATTTCGTGGCGGATCGCGTTGAAACTCAGCCCGGGAAACCGGTATTCAATCGGGCAGTGACTTTGCGTGACACGTGGGGAAAAATAACGAAGGGCGCATAGATGATACTCGGCAGTTGGTGGTTAGGCTCAATCAATCAGGTAATTCATACTAATTTGCGAGCCAATACAGCAAATTGTGATATCGTCGTATTCGCGAGTGTTACTTCAAGGCGCACCCAGCGGCAAACGGGTGCAATTAACAATATTGATAACTAGGAGAGCTCAATGAAAAAAGCAGTTGCTTCGTTGTTTATGGTTTTCGCATTCTTTTTCTTGTTACCGAACATGGCGATGGCCAATAATTACCCTATAAAAGTTGGTGAGAAACTGGCTAATGGTGTGGCCAATGCAGTGACGGGCGTAGTTGAAATACCTAAAACCATGATGATCACCGGCAGAAAGAAAGGCGCCACCTATGGTATGACTGCTGGATTTTTTATTGGAATTGTCCACACGATAGGAAGATCCCTGACCGGAGCACTGGATATCGCCACTTTTCTCGTCCCGACCACACCGATCATAAATCCAGCGTATGTCTGGGATGATTTCGATAGAGAAACGACATACCAGACTTGGCAAATGCGTTAGTCGTCATCATAATTTTTCCAGAATCGCCCTTCCAGGAAGATTCTGGAAAAAATTCGCTAATCTTTACTCTCATAATGAATAGCCGCAATCCTGCCCGAGCGGCTATTCACCATGTTGCCGTAATGCCCACTGCACGTGCTCTCGCACCAAGGGGGAAGGATCAAGGCTGCGTGCCTGCAGTGCTTCAATAACGGCAGGCGATGTCGGCGCGTTACCTAACCCAACGGCGAGGTTGCGCAGCCATTGTTCATAACCAATTCTCCGAATGGGGCTACCTGCAAGCTTCGATTCGAATTCTTGCTCACTCCAGTTAAAAAGCTCGATCAATGACACATCGTCTAGCCCATGGCGCACGGCAAAATCTGCTTCTTGCGTCACTTTAGCGAACTTATTCCAAGGGCAGACCAATTGGCAATCGTCGCATCCATAAACTCGATTGCCGATCAAGGGGCGCAAGTCTTCCGGGATGCTGCCTTTCAGCTCAATTGTCAGATAGGAAATACAACGCCTGGCGTCAAGGCGGTAAGGACCTATGATAGCTTGAGTAGGACAGATATCGATGCAGCGCGTACAGCTCCCGCAATAATCGCCAATCGGCTCATCTACAGGCAATGGCAGATCGGTATACATTTCGCCCAGAAAAAAGTAGGAGCCCCCTTCTCTTGACAGCAATAAAGTATGCTTTCCCCGCCAGCCCAAGCCGGCCTTTTTTGCCCACTCCACCTCCATCACCGGTGCGCTATCGGAAAATACGCGATAATTGAAATGACCGATTTCGTTGGTGATATGATCTGCCAGCTTTTGTAGCCGCGCGCGCATTACTTTATGATAGTCTCGCCCCACCGCATAGCGTGAAATAAATGCTTTATCGCCATCATGGATAACTTCCCAGCTCTCTTTGGCCGCAGGTGGCTTATAATTCATGCGGACCGAGATCACGCGCAGCACGCCTGGAACAAGCTCGGACGGGCGGCTACGCTTTGTGCCGTGTTTTGCCATATAATCCATACCCCCATGAAAACCCTGCTCCAGCCATGCAAACATACCCTCTTCCGCCGATGTCATATCGGCATGCGCATCCGCGATTCGGATATCTTGAAAGCCAAGCTGCATTCCCCAGCTTTTAATCGATTGTTTTAACGAGACCATATCTCGCGATGAATTCATGGAGGTTTTCTCGTGCATAGTTCCTTTCATTCTCATTCCAACAAATCACAACCGCTCATTCTACCGCTTGCCGATGAAACAGCAACGCTTGCGCTCGGTGAAAAAATTGCAAAAATTCTACGCCCGGGCCTCGTCATTTTCTTGCGAGGCGACCTGGGAGCCGGGAAAACCACATTAACGCGCGGTATTTTGCGAGCCATGGGGCACCCAGGAAAAGTGAAGAGTCCAACCTATAATTTGGTTGAAATCTATAAATTTTCTAGGTTATACTTGTATCACTTTGATTTTTATCGTTTCGATGACCCTTTAGAGTGGGAAGAAGCGGGTTTCCGCGATTATTTTAACGCGGACACGATTTGCATCATCGAATGGCCAGAAAAAGCCGGCAAACTAATACCAGAGGCGGATATCACGATTTCTTTTCAATTTACTCAACTTGGTCGGGAAATTTGTATTCAAGCTGGAACGGAGACAGGAAAACAATGCTTACAACACTGGTAAATTCTGGAACCTCCCTAGACATCTCTAAGTGGAAACGCTATCGGGTTCTCTTGCTGGCAATTTTTTCATATCTTTCTGTCTTGATTGTATTGATCAGCGATCAGGCATTTGCCAGTCCACAGGTCACCTCTACCCGCCTCTGGGCAGGACCGGAATACACGCGGCTGACCATCGAATCCAATTCGCCCATCAAATATAGCCTTAGTGAGAATGGCAGCGCGAAGAAAATCGTCATGGCACTTGAGGGCGTATCCCTGACGCCTGCGCTGGAAAGCTTGAAGAACAAGGTCGACGCGAAAGATCCCTTTATTCGTTCAGCACGCATCGAGCGGTCCCAGTCACATAAGCTGCAACTGGTACTCGGTCTAAAAGTCAATGTCACCCCCAAGCTATTTACGCTAGAACCCATGGAGGGGTTCGGTCATCGCCTCGTGCTGGACATCTATCCTTCCACTCAGTCTGGAAGCACGCCCAAAAAAGATGACCCGCTCATGGCACTGGTTTCAGAATTCGAAAGCAGGCGAGCAATGCAGCATCAACGAAAGCCCACGCCGTCTGGCACGATCCTGACCAACTTTGACCGTAAACCCAGTTCCTCAAGAAACTACATTATTGCGATCGATGCGGGGCACGGTGGAAAAGATCCGGGCGCCATTGGTCCCAAAGGAACGCGTGAAAAGGATGTCACCCTTGCCATTGCCAGAAAACTAAAAGCGAGAATCGATAAAGAACCCAACATGAGAGCTGTTTTGATTCGCGATGGCGATTACTTCATACCCCTGACAAACCGGCGTACCAAAGCCCGCCAAGCCAACGCCGATCTGTTTATTTCGGTCCATGCCGACGCCGTGCCTAGACTCCAAGCACATGGCTCTTCTGTCTATGCCTTATCTGAAAATGGCGCCACTTCCACGACTGCGAGCTGGCTGGCTAAAAAAGAAAATGAATCTGATCTGATTGGCGGCGTCAAACTTGACGATAAAGATCATTACCTTCGGAAAACGTTGATCGATTTATCGTTAAACGCCACGATTAACGATAGCATCAAGCTCGCGAGCAACGTGCTCTCATCTATTGGCAATATCAATCACTTACACAAAAGGAATGTAGAACAGGCGGGATTCGCCGTTCTCAAGTCACCCGACATCCCTTCCATTCTGGTGGAAACCGCCTTCATTAGCAATCCAAACGAAGAAGAAAAACTCAGAAGCCAGTCTTATCAAGACAAAATGGCCGATGCCATTACTGTCGGCATCAAGCGCTATTTTGCTAACAACACCGTTCCCACCCGTACTGAACTCGCTCAAGTAGAATAAGGTGCGCGAGACAGCGCTTAGCGTCGACTGTTTGGACAAGGAAACTGCGCTTACTTTACCGATCGGTATAGTAGAGAAATATTACTATGCGGAATTAGGCAGAGCCGTTTATATGCTTCTGCATCACTGAAGAGAAAAGTTAGATACCAATTAAAGTGCGTGCAAGCCATCTCCCCTGCTATTTCAGTTTTGTTTCCTTGTATTTGACATGCTTTCGTACGACTGGGTCAAATTTCATGATCTCAAGCTTTTCAGGGTTAGCGCGTTTATTTTTTGTCGTCGTATAAAAGTGACCCGTTCCTGCTGAAGATTCGAGTTTAATTTTTTCACGCATCGAGATATCTCCTCATTCTAATTTATTAAGCCTTGATGTTTTCCTAAGCTAGACAGCCACGCCACGTGCACGCATCTTGGCAAGCACTGCATCGATTCCATTTTTATCGATCGTGCGCAATGCCGCATTGGTCAAACGCAATCTTATCCAGCGTTGCTCGCTTTCAACCCAGAATCGGCGGTGTTGTAAATTGGGAAGAAAGCGCCGCTTCGTTTTATTGTTTGCGTGGGAAACATGGTGGCCCGTCATCGGCCTTTTACCAGTAACTTCACATACTCGCGCCATGTTAGCATACTCCTAAATGTTCAAAACGTTGCATTATATCCTGACTCGGGCTATTCCTTCAATTCAAATCAGACCGCGTTCTGCAAATGAAAGCGTATCCCCCTCGCCGATGATGAAATGATCAAGTACTTTGATATCGACCAGTGCAAGTGCTTGTTTTAAAGATTGAGTCAGGATTTCGTCGGCCTTGCTAGGCTCAGCGATACCCGACGGATGGTTATGGGCAAAAATCATTGCCGCAGCATTGTGATGCAGCGCGCGCTTGACCACCTCGCGCGGATAAACGCTTGCTTGTGTCAACGTGCCGACAAACAGCTCCTCGGCGGCAATAATCCGGTTTCTCGCATCCAGAAAAATCCCAACAAAGACTTCGCGCTCTTTTCCCACGAGGTTCAAGTATAAATAGTTGCGAACCGATTGAGGCGAATCCATGACATCCCTGCTTTTCATCTCCTCTTTGAGTGCCCGCTGAGCCATTTCCAGGACGGCCTGCAGCTGTGTATACTTAGCCAAGCCCATACCGGGTAATTGACAAAAAGCGTGCTGATCAGCAAGAAATAATGCCGTTAAACTGCCAAAATGCTTCAACGATTCTCGCGCAAGATCAACCGCACTTTTGCCGGCAATGCCTGTACGCAAAAATATTGCCAATAATTCAGCATCTGAAAGACTTTTAGCGCCTTGTTTTAGGAGCTTCTCGCGCGGACGTTCCAATTCAGGCCAATCGGGTATAGCCATCGTTTAATCAATCATGAAAAAAATAATAAGCAGATTAAACGGCTAATTTTTGCAACAATTCAGTAATTCGTTTATGTTCATTAGTATCTTCATTTTTTGCGCATGCTATCTTCTTCTCGACAGCTGAAACTGCGACATGACAAGTAATCATCCCCTGAATAAGAAACGTTTGTTACTGGGCATTACAGGCGGCATTGCAGCATATAAAGCGGCAGAGCTTGCTCGCTTGCTGATACAGGACAATATTGAAGTTCAAGCGGTAATGACTGAATCTGCTTGCCATTTCATTGGGCCGACCACATTACAAGCATTGACTGGCAAGCCTGTGTATACGCAACTGTGGGATGAAAGCGTCAGCAACAGCATGGCGCATATCGATTTATCACGGGCAACTGATGTGATCCTGGTGGCGCCCGCAAGCGCAGATTTTATAGCCAAAATTGCACATGGGTTGGCCGACGATCTGCTCTCAACCTTATGCCTTGCTCGTAATTGTCCTTTGATAGTCGCCCCCGCCATGAATAGGCAAATGCTGGAAAACCCTGCCACACAACGCAATCTAGCCACCCTGCAGCAAGATGACGTGACGATTCTTGGCCCGGCTCATGGCACGCAAGCTTGCGGCGAAACTGGGCCTGGACGTATGCTGGAAGCGGATGAATTGTTTAAAGCCATACAGCATTTCTTCCAGCCTGGACGGTTACAGGATCAGCGCGTTCTGATCACGGCGGGCCCCACTTTTGAGGCAATCGATGCGGTACGCGGCATCACCAATTTAAGTTCCGGAAAAATGGGATTCGCCATCGCTAAAGCAGCAAGTGAGGCAGGCGCTGAAGTAACATTGATCTCGGGGCCGGTTTGCTTAGCGCCTCCCCCGGTTAAAAAGCTAATCAGGATCACAAGCGCAACTGAAATGCTGGCCGCAGTAGAAAATGAAAGCAAACATTGCGATATTTTTATCAGTGTAGCCGCCGTAGCAGATTATCGCCCTGCCATCAGCCACACTCAAAAGCTCAAAAAGTCCGATGATCATTGGACGCTGGCACTCGTTCCTAATCCGGATATCCTGCAATACGTGGCCAATTTGCCTAATCCCCCTTTTTGCGTGGGTTTTGCTGCCGAAACGAACGATATCGATAAGCACGCAACGGCCAAACGCCGCAAGAAGAATCTTCCTTTACTCGTTGCCAATCTCGCTCAAGAAGCGATTGGTGCAGATGAGAATACGTTGATACTGTTCGATGATCATGGTAAACATACGCTCCCCAGAGCACCGAAAATTACGCAAGCGCGCCGTTTAATCGAGCACATTGCTTCACTGTATCAAGCCTATAGAACATAAATTGATAAAGTCCATGATCAAAATCGATATCAAAATACTCGACTCGCGTTTAAAAAATCAATTACCCGCCTATGCCACCCCCGGATCAGCAGGCCTCGATCTGCGTGCCTGCACGGAACACCCTATACAAGTCCAGCCCGGCGAAACCCAATTAATTCCAACGGGGATCGCGATTCACTTGAACGACCCCGGATTAGCTGCCATGGTATTGCCCCGTTCTGGCTTGGGACACAAACATGGCATTGTCTTAGGCAATCTGGTAGGGCTGATCGACTCGGATTATCAAGGGCAAATACTGGTTTCCTGCTGGAATCGTGGACAAGCGAACTTCCTACTCAATCCGCTAGAACGGATTGCGCAATTGGTGATTGTTCCAGTCGTACAAGCCCAATTCAATATCGTGGAAGATTTCGCTCCAAGCGATCGCGGGGAAGGTGGTTTCGGAAGTACAGGCCAATGCTGAGGTCGCTATCGATCGTGATCTTCGTCTTGCTACTGCCAGCCCAGGCATGCGCGGATACCCCAGCACCCCCCCCCGTCATAACGCTAAGAATTCTCGATCATACGCTTACCGCAGAAATCGCCCATACCCCAGCTGCTCGTGAAAAAGGTTTAATGCATCGCTCAGCACTCGAGCAGAACAGGGGCATGCTGTTCATATTCCCCACAGTGGATATTTACGGCATGTGGATGCTCAATACAGGGATCCCGCTCAGTGTGGCTTTTCTGGATGAACAAGGCATCATTCTCAATATCGCCAATATGGCACCCTTTTCGACTCTTCCCCACTATTCAGCCAAACCAGCAAAATATGCGCTTGAAATGAATCTTGGCTGGTTTGCAGAGAAAGGAATCACAGTGGGTCACCAGGCACATGGACTGGATCAGGCCCCGGTAGCTGAATAAGATTGCGCCTGGCGGCTGCCGCATGCGCCCTCCACTTGGCTGTACTGAAGCGCCAAAAAAGACAGATGCCCATGCCTATTGACAGCCATCAGGCTGATGGGCATCCACGGCAGTCTCACGCTGATAAAACCCGCTCTAACGCATTTGTGGCAGCATCCCTTTTACAGCGCGCATCATCTTGGCCAATCCGCCTCCTTTATTCACCATCTTCATCATCTTACGCGCTTGCTCGAATTGCGCGAGCAGACGATTCACTTCCTGGACAGAAACACCTGAACCTGCAGCAATCCGGCGCTTACGTGACGCTTTGATAATTTCCGGTTTGGTACGCTCCTGTTGCGTCATTGCGTTGATTATGCCCTCGGTACGGCTGATGACTTTGTCGTCCACCTTCATATTCTGGGCAGCTTGCGTCAACTGGTGGGGAAGCTTTTCCAGCATCGCGCTCATCCCACCCATTTTTTTCATTTGCTGAAATTGCATTTTGAAATCATCAAGGTCAAAACCCTTGCCTGATTTCATTTTTTTCATGAGTTGCTCGGCTTCTTTTTGATCAGCGCTGCGCTGTGCTTCTTCGATCAGTCCCAGCACATCCCCCATGCCCAAGATTCGAGAAGCCATACGATCGGGATAAAAGGGCTCAAGACCTGTCAATTTCTCAGCAACCCCCGCAAACTTGATCGGCTTGCCTGTCACATGCCTGACTGATAAAGCGGCCCCGCCGCGTGCATCGCCATCGAGTTTGGTCAGAATGACGCCTGTCAGGGGCAGGGCATCGGCAAAGGCTTTCGCAGTATTTACAGCGTCTTGTCCCTGCATCGCATCGACCACGAAAAGTGTTTCGATCGGTTTAAGCAAGGATTCGAGTTCGCTGATTTCTTTCATCATGACTTCATCAATACCCAAACGGCCAGCAGTATCGACAATCATGACGTCATGATGATGCTTGCGGGAATAATCTAATGCGGCAGCACTGATTTCCGCTGGCCGCTGGCCGGCTTGTACTGGGAAAAAATCAGCGCCTACTTGACCCGCCAGTAGTTTTAATTGTTCGATAGCGGCAGGACGGTAAATATCACAAGAAACCAGCAGCACCTTTTTTTTCTTGTTGTCTATAAGCCATTTCGCCAACTTTCCGCTGCTTGTCGTCTTTCCTGCACCTTGCAAGCCGGCCATAAGAATAATGGCGGGAGGCGCTGTGCTGAGGTTGATCTCCGCTCTCTCGCCACCCATAATGGCAATGAGTTCTTCATGCACAACGCCAACCAACGCTTGGCCAGGAGAAAGGCTATTCATCACCTCCCGACCAATTGCCTTTTGTTTGACGCGCTCGATAAATTCCTTGATGACAGGCAAGGCAACATCCGCTTCGAGCAGCGCCATGCGTACCTCACGCAATGCCTCTTGCATGTTGCTTTCAGTCAATCTTGCTTCCCCACGGAGGGTTTTAATGACACCTGAAAGTCGTTGAGTCAGATTATCAAACATTCTTATTCCTCAAAAATTTAAGACCAATCTCGTTTAGCAGCTTTAAATTATAATTTCCTGAATTCTATTAATAGCACTTTGAATTTACACAAGCGCAATGTAGACTGAACAAATCAGCTTATTGGACCTGTTACATTAATGCTCAGCATTCTAGTTTATATTCTCGCTTTTTTACTTTATGTATTAGTTGGATGGCATTTTTGGCGCACACGCTGGAAAAACCAGCCCATCTCTCACATGAGTGGCATGAACGCAACGATGATTGCCAAATGGGAACATCTTGCCATGCTTGCGCCCCTTATCCTCCATAGCTACATACTTTACCAATCGATATTCATCGATGCGGGACTCAGTTTTGGTGTAGGCAACGCCATTTCGTCCATCGTATGGCTTACCGCACTGATTTACTGGTTCTCTGGCTTTTTCTCACAATTGAAAGAGTTACAGAATTTAATTGCACCCATTGCTATTGTAGCAGCCATTGCCGTGTTACTGCCTTTAATGCTGCCCTCGCTGCGCCCTCTCGAAAATACCGAATTACCCGCATTCAAGGCACACTTACTCGTTGCCTTGCTTGCCTATAGCTTATTGACAATCGCCGCGTTACATGCAATTTTGATGACGATTGTAGAATATCGGCTGCATCATCCCACTCTGTCACCCGTGCTCATGAATCTGCCCCCGCTTCTTGTCATGGAGAAAATCCTGTTTCGCATTATTTGGTCAGGCTTTATGTTGCTGACCTTGACGCTCCTGAGCGGCATCATTTTCTCACAAGAGCTTTTTGGGCAGTCAGTCACCTTCTCACATAAGACACTGTTTGGTTTTATATCCTGGGGCGTATTCGCGGCATTGCTCATTGGCAGACAGTTTTACGGCTGGAGAGGACGCACTGCGATTCGATGGACATTAACCGGTTTCACCATTTTATTACTTGCCTACATCGGAAGTAAATTTGTACTTGAAATAATATTGGATCGTTAATATAAATTCGATTCGATCATGCTAAATTAGCCGATAAAAACCCCTTAATTCTAAGTTTGGATCTTTTCAAACCTTCGTAACATACTCGGTACTTTTAGCAATGAAAGATGATGCGCTATGCCCCCTCTCCCGGGGTCGGTTATTTTAGGAACTAAACCACGCGCAATCGATCATCATATCTAGTAAAACAAACTTAAATCAGAACTTAGATAAGATGTGTAGTTTCCACCCATTTCAGAGTAAAAAAAACACTATGCTCCGCTGGCTGGCCATACTGGCAGTTGGCCTCAGTATGGCTGGATGCGCACATCTGAAACAGCAATCAGAATCACAAGAACAACCTGAGACAATAGCTTTAATCCCCGATGAACCGACAACCAACATACCCATCCCTGAAAAATTGCCGTGTGTTAAGCAGCATCAAGCAGAAATTTCACATCTAAGAAAACTGTTAGCTGAAAAAGATAAGCTGATCCAGATGTATGAGACGCGCCAACAAGATTTGACGCAAGTTTTAAGTGAAACTGCCACCGAAGTGAGTCGAACCCAAACAAAACTTCATCGACTGGCGACGCAACCGGGCGCCGCATCGAAAATAGCCGAGGTAGAAGTCGCGCTTGCAAGTTTAAAACAAGGCGAATCTGCTGAATCGGATCGGCAATTAATCAAGGAAGCGCAACGCTTATTGAGTATGGCAACAGCCGCTTTTGAGCGCAATAATTACGCCAACGCAATGAATCATGCCGCGCAATCACAAGCACTCATCGAGATGATTGCAAACCCCAACCGTAAGTTACCCGATTCGCAGCAAGCGGTAGTCAGTCTGCGCAGCCTGGTGCTGCTCCGCACCACAGATGATAGCCAACTGTATAGGGAGCCTAGCGATAAAGCTGCCGTGCTTAGTATGCTCAATAAGCATACAGCATTATCGGCCAACGCTTATCAAGGTAACTGGCTACGCGTACAAACAAACGATGGGCAATTGGGCTGGATTCCGAACAAGCAGATAGAAGTACGCACCGAACCTCAAAACTTACGTCATTGAACAGGCTTCAAGCTTGTTTACCGAAACCGGCTTTGACCAGAACGAAAGCGGTCGATCTGCACGCCCTTACTATCGATCAATTCGATTTGTAACGGCATTTTACCCAGCGCATGGGTTGCACAAGAAAGACAAGGATCATAGGCACGTATGGCTACTTCGAGATGGTTAAGCAGCGCCTCGGTAATTTCCTGTCCTTCAAGGTAGTCATTTGCAACGGTCCGAACAGATTCGTTCATTGCCTGATTATTGCTTGTCGTCGAAACAATAAGGTTTGCCTGGGTAACCAACCCTTCCTCATTCACCCGATAGTGATGAAAAAGCGTGCCGCGTGGCGCTTCAATCACGCCGATTCCCTCTTCTTTTTTCTGCCCCTTGGAAACGATCAAATCAGTCCCAATGACGTCCGCGTCCAGCAGTAATGCATGTATCGATTCAGCGCAATGCAGCAACTCGATCATCCGAGCCCAATGATACGCAAGTGTGTCGTGCACAAAATCCCCTTGGGCGTAATCCCTGAAGCGTTTGCGTGCCGCTTCAGCAAGCGGTGTAGCAATCGCGTCACAGCTATTGATTCTCGCCAATGGCCCCACACGGTACCAACCCTCGACTGAGCCAAGCTCAGTCAGAAACGGAAATTTCAGATAACTCCAGGAACGCACTTCTTCATGAATGATTTGATGGTAGTGTCGATAGTCGAACTGATCAAAAATCTTACTGCCTGCCGCTAAGCTCGCCCGTAGCCCCCCATGATAGAATTCGAGCTCACCCCTTGAGCCAACCATGCTCAGGAAAGGGGTATAAAGCGTAGCAAAATCGCGATGTGTTGGATTAGCGACATGGATCTCTTCATTGAGCGCGACCGCGTCCTGACTCCAAGCCAGGATTGCGTCGATATCGGCAAGCAAGCTATCGCGTTCATTGAGGGTGAGCGGTTTATTCATTCCACCCGGCACCGTTGCCGCACCATGAACACGTTTGCCTGTAATAGCCTGAATAATTTGCTGACCAAATTTACGTAGTTTGACGCCCTTCAATCCGATTTCAGGATACTTTTCCAGTATACCAACGATATTCCGTTGCGAGGGGTCGCCACCAAAACCAAACAGCAGATCAGGGGATGACAGATGAAAAAAATGCAGTGCGTGTGACTGAAGAATTTGACCAAAATGCAGCAGGCGGCGCAACTTGGTGGCAGCCGGCGTAAGCTGATCGACCCCCACCAATTGATCGACCGCTTTGGCTGCCGCCAATTGATGACTGATTGGGCAAATGCCACATAAACGCTGAACGATAAAAGGAACTTCCCAATAGGGCCGACCTTGGATAAATTTCTCGAAGCCACGGAATTCAACGATATGAAAACGCGCCTCCTGGATATGATTATCCTGATCGAGCAACAAAGTGATCTTGCCATGCCCTTCCACACGCGTCACAGGATCGATAGCAATCCGCCTACTCTTCCCAGAAAACTGTTTATTATGCTCCGCTGTTGACATTGCAATACTTCGGAAAGTGTTGAACGCTCAGTATTCCACAGATTTGGAAGAATATCTCTATTTTTAGCGTAATAATCGGTTTTTGACTACAAGGCGTTTGGAAGAAATATACTAATGCAATCGGAATATTATATTTTTATGTTTTATATAATCAATTACTTATATTTGTTTCTTGAAAGATTTCATTTCCCTTATTCCGCGATTGGATTTCCAAGAAATTAAGATTGCCCCTCCGCACCCTAAGCAAGATCCCTATCTTTCATTATAAATTGTCTTTAAATTGAGACAAACAAATAACTTTAGAATCAATAAATTACAAATAAACAAAAAAATACAGCTGAATATCAGCGACAAAAACCACTCAACTCTCTAGTCACACATCATCACAACCTGTTGATTATATGAATAGACTATATATTGGCACAAATATTGCTTTATTTAAGACAAATGATCCTGACAGGAATATCTCTGTTTCTTTCTTAAAACAACCAGCAAGGACACAAGACAATTTCGTAATTACGGCAAAATCGTAGACTTACTTTTATTTGAGGCAAATCAATGCAAAATGTGGATCAAACAGCTATTTCAAACGCAGAATCAATAATCAACACGCCACTTTCCACAACTCACCACGCTAACAAACATCATCCTAGCCCGTCCCCAATTAACTCTGAGAGGTTTTTGCTAAAAAGAGATCAATTTTATGCAGCTACTCCAGAAAAAAATGAAAATAACAAAATAATTCCCTCAGAGAAAAAGCAAAATGGGAATAAAAAAACAGACAGCATGCTTTTAGAACGAAATGGCTATAGCATTTATCTGATTAACTCATTTACACAACGAGTTAAAGTAAGCGAACTTATCAAGCGCATGTATGCTTCCCGTGGCTATCTGACCGAAAGCACTGACGCTTTCTCAACAAATTTGCATCAATATACCTTTGAAGCACGTCAAGCACAACGACCGATCGGCACACTGACATTAACCATTGACACAAACAAAGGATTACTTGCCGATACCCTTTACAAAAAAGAACTAGATCATTTTCGACAACAGGGCCACAGACTTTGCGAAGTATCAAAACTTGCCTTTATTCCCAAGAGCAGCTCCAAGGAAATTCTAGCAGCACTATTTCATTTAGCCTATCTGTACGCAAACGATTTGCATAGTACCCAAGATGCATTCATCGAGGTCAACCCCCGTCATGCACTCTTCTATCAACGCATGCTCGGTTTTCGCCAGATAGGTCAGCAACAAATCTGCCCTCGCGTAAACGCTCCGGCTGTATTACTCCATTTAGGTTTAGCATTCATGGGAGCTCAAATCACTACCATGGCAGGGCAACTCCCCAGGCAGAAAGAAAGAAGTATATACCCCCTATTTCTCCCTTTTCATGAGGAACAACGAGTTATTCAACGCATTCAGCCTAGGCAAACAAACATGAACTCACATAGTCTCCCCAAAAGAATCGAACCATATTTATCGCTCGCGCCAGCTTAACTTATGGAGCACCGCAATCGCTGTCACAGCTTAGGTTACGTAGTTCAGTTTCCTTATCATCCGTGACAAGTTGGCGCACCCAATCTACCAAAAAAGTATTTTCTGCACTATGTTCCAGGTAAAAATAGCCGATTGGTGGAATAGGTTTGAACAAATCTGTCAAACCAGTATGATATATCCCCGAGCCTATATAAAAATAGGCATTCTTATTCAAAGAAACCATATCTAGCGTAGCTAGCATTCTGGCATGCCATTCCAACCACGGCCACGTTTCTGTAATACTCCATTCACGTGGATCGACAGATCCACCATCAGTTTGTTGCATAACGTTTAAAAAGTACACCTGGACACTATCCCATGCGGTAGTATATTGAGCGAATCGATTTTTTTTAAAATAACCAGCCATATTCGTTACCAGATCTTGGTAAAACGTCTCAGCACCATATGCTCCTAAATGATCGATACCTGGAATCCAGGTTGCCAGCGTGCTTTCTACCCCCCACGGCCCACCGTCGTCGGATTTAAAAAACAGCTCGATAAATGGCTGCGTAAACACTCCCACACCCGCATCTGTTAATAAAGCAATAACTGTTTTATTTGGATACAAACTATGTAATCTCGAAAAATTGAGAATAGCACCATAAGACCCCGCACTAGACCCAGCCACCAGAACCTTCTCCGCATCTTTCCTGTCAATGTTGATTTTTATCCATTCCCGAACAGCCATGAAATTATCAAATCCACGATGCTGCACTATCACAGGATTACCTTCATTAACGAGTCCCAGTGGATCACTGTACAACGTATCCTTCGAGCCAATATGCACGTCACCGGTGCAATAAGGTATAAATATAATACTCCATTCCCTAAAAGGGTTATCACTATGTGACAAGTCTAGAATGCCGCCAACCTGGCTCGGGTTATTCTCTACTTCAATAGCTGGATTATAAGCAGGGCGATCACCTACCATCAACGAAGTCAGGCAGGTTGAACCATTCCAACAAGCACCCCCCCCATTAAAATAAATAAGGGTTTTATCTTTTTTCTTACCTTTTCTGTAATAGAAATGAAAGGCCTGATTGGACACTCCTGCATCATCCGGCAAATAACTAAAAGCGCAACCCGGCTTGATTTCTCTATGCAGACCATCATCATCGACCACTGTTGACAGAGCATTTGGCACTTCTATTCTCTGCCATCCATCCGCGAAAACACTAGAAACCAGTAAACACAGGACAACAATGACTAATCTCAGTAGTTGGTTGATTTCCATATTTTCCTCCTAGATTTAACGTAAAAAGTAAATATGTAACGATTCACCCAAAAAGATCGGGGTACTAAATGCGCAGCGTAAACATATTGTGCCTACCTATATAATCGATAACATAGCCTTACTCTCCACCCAGCATGAGCTGCACCATCCAACACTATTTGAACAGCATAAGCAGGCTGCGCTCTTTATTAGCCATGGATTGTAGAAAACATTAACTTATGAACCTCTTGCAAAATTATCACGAGCTAGCCGAAAAAAGTTCAGTATCTGCTAATTAAAGCAAAATTTTTTGAGTGATCGTTTTGCTTTTTGTGTTGTTACGAGGCTATGTCATCGTTTCTTTCAAAATTTGGGCATACTTATCCCATCAACCGTTAAGATTGATGGCAAAAAATTAGTCAAAGCACTTTTACGTGACTAAAGTCATCAGCTGGTTTGTGGTCAACTAAACGGCTACGTTTGTTCTCAGCCATAATTTCTTCTTTCAACGCCTGATTCCGGCGCGGATTCACATCAATCAGCGGTACGTGGCCCAGTTGCGGGCCTATCTCACGAATCTGCGGTACATCATAGGCCGAGTCCATCAGGTCATACAGATTAACAGCCCGCTCATGCGTCATGTACGCCAAAGGGATCGCTACCTGGCTATCATGAGTCGACGCCGATGTTAATACTCCACTCATGGGTATGCCGCCGTCTGCTACATCAAGATGTCGCTTGTAACCTATCCAACTCTCTTTATAGCCTTTACTATTCTGTTTAGTACCGACATCACAAGCCGTTGGTAGATCCGCAATCATATCGGACAGTGTCATGCCGCTCACCTGCCTTTCAATACGAGTTTGTTGCTTAACCCGATCTTCACCTTGTTTGGGGCGCCCCCGCCTGGTAGGTGCTGACTCAGTCACAGGTTTTTTGACAGGTTTCTCTCTCGCTTCTATCGCCGTGGAATCACGAGAAAGGTGTCCCACTAATACTTCGGCATAATTCTTCCGGATCAATGCTTCATGCACGCGTTCCGGTAAACGTGATTTGGCAAACTCTGAAAATGCACGTGAAAACGTCCATTCATCTGGAACTTCATGCTTATTCTCCCAACCGCAAAGACGACGTAATGATTTGTCTGTTGCCAACCGCTCCAGTAATGCCCGCGTCGTGGGCAGGTTATAAATCATCTTCGCCACAAATGCTCTTGCAATCGCTGCGCGATCCTGTGCCGGATGTCCTGGATAACCGCGATACGTCATGATGAATTCTTCTATACGAACTCATTCCAACGCAGTCACCAGTTCCTGTTGCTTCGCCGTTAGTGGACCTAATTCTTCAGATAACCAGGGAAATAACGAACTTTGTATACTCAACCAAGTTTATGATAAAGTTTCTCGTAGCCTTTTCATTTGTTGACGATTTTCGAGTCTTTGACAATTCAACTTTATCACTTATGGATAGGCTACTCCCTCTTTTTTTGGCCATCCGGACTATTAATTCAGCTTAATTCTTGAATTTTGCAAGTCCCTCACATGGTTAAACCTTTAATAGTCCCTGACAAAGCCTGGGATTACCTCGTTTATTTATAGAGATCAAAATGATGAAAAGAATGCAAATATTTGAGTTTACAGACTTGCCATGGTGGCCAGAAGTTTTAAGAAGTTTGCTTACTGATTTTTTAGAACTATTGATGAAAGTAACGCAGCCTTTTTCGCCAAAGATATCATTATTGACGGAAGTAATGAAGGAAACCAAACAAACTCGATTTGTTGATTTATGCTCTGGTAGTGGCGGCCCATGGTTAAGCTTAATAAAAGATCTCCAAAAGATTTCTGGAGAGAATATTTCAATTCTGCTTACCGACAAATACCCCAATAGTGAAAGAGCAAAAAAATTAAATCCTATTTCTGGCTTAAATTACTTCCCTTACTCTGTTGATGCTCTTGCTGTACCGAGTGATCTAAAAGGTATTCGAACTTTATTTAACGGGTTTCATCATTTTCCGCCAGATTATGCATTTGACATAATTAATGATGCGGTAAAAAATGATCAGCCAATCGTAGTTTTTGAAATTCTTCAGCGGACATGGTTTGATTTTTTTTATTTTATGCTAACACCCATAAATTTATTACTACTAACCCCATGGGTTCAGCCCAGATCGATCACAAGACTAATATTGACTTACTTGATTCCTATCGCCCCAATAGTAGTATCATGGGACAGCTTAGTTTCGATATTACGCTGTTATACCCCAGAGGAGCTCATGAATATGGCCCACCAAACAAATGCTAAACACTATATCTGGAAAACAGGAAAATACCGCCATAAAGGGTTGCCTGTAACTTTTTTAGTAGGATATCCAGCCAAAGAAAAATAGATAGGCTCAAGGCTATCAAGCTTAATGCACACAAATTTCAACAA
This sequence comes from Nitrosomonas nitrosa, assembly GCF_003051105.1. Classification (GTDB taxonomy): domain Bacteria; phylum Pseudomonadota; class Gammaproteobacteria; order Burkholderiales; family Nitrosomonadaceae; genus Nitrosomonas; species Nitrosomonas nitrosa. The sequence goes on from NZ_QAOO01000023.1 coordinate 43,892, forward strand.
AAGGAATTGTCGAAAAATTTTACATTCACAAAAATATAATGAATAGCCAAAAACTAGAAGCTCACAATATTTACGGTATTATCATTAATAATCAATATATTATAACTTAACAAATACCTAATACACATTTCGGCACGTATCTTGCTTATTTATTAATGGGGTAAAAATATTGCCTTTTATGTTGTAAAAAAACATCTTTTATGGAGAGAATCATGAAAAAATCTAACATGCTTGCATCACTGCTTGCAGCTATGGGTATAGCTATAGTTACGCCCGCATCAGCTGTAGTTATAGGTGGCATTAATTTTGGTGCATTAGGCGGCGATCCATCCAGAATCCACCTGGAAACAGCAACGCTTGCACAGCAAATTGTTACTGGAGATGGTCAAAGTTCACTTGCCTATGGCGTCATTAGTACTGTAAACGGATCTTCTAATTATTGCGGTGCTGCAGGCGATAGCTCTTGCTCCCTTTACTATGTTGCAAATTTTACTGGCTCCCAGAATTTTTCTAGTGGCTATGTGGAGTTTACGGGGGCCACGGTAGATCTTTATTACAGTAACCAACCTCAAGTAAATTTATTGACGTTTGATAACTCCCCCAATAATATCGATTTTATAGATGACTTAACTCCATGGGTAAGCTTCACAGGACATGCCGGCCTTGGAGACCCTGCAAGTGCCAATGCAGTGTTGAATGCTTTTGGTACATTCGCTGGAGCAAGCCTTTCTTTTCTTGGTAGCGGCTTGCTAGATGTAGTTGGAGGATCAGGATTGCCAGGTGTTGCTGACTTTTTAAATGCTAATACCATTGCAGATTCACTCGGTGGCTTTGCCGATGTTGCGATCACCTCATCAGCTAACAACTTAATATTAAATCCGAATGACATTTCAGCCGGACTTACCGGTAGCTGCGGAAGCGCCACACCACAAAGTGGCGATTGGTGCTTCCAAGGAACCGCTAACATACGGGGCAACACAGAAATTCCAGAGCCATCCATAATCGCCCTGCTCGGTATTGGTCTAATTGGCTTGACTTTTGCAAGCCGCAGACAAAGATTTTATCAATAATCAAGTAATGAGAAACGAAACGCTCACAGCTTCAATATGAGCGTTTCGTATAAAGTGTTTAAGTTGTACCTGTTTCAATGATTACATTCACACAGCCCCGTAGTCGGTGATAAAAAACAGCGCAAAGATTCAATTTTAGCCTACACAAGAGAGCAATTTGCTATAAGATCAAAAATTCCTGATTTGAGCAATCTCAAAAATTTTTGCCTCGTCAGAAAAATTCGTGGGTAGTTTTAGGCACAGGTAGTTCGCCAAGGGTATGATACAGAGCAATTTCAGTAGCATGAAAGGTTCGAAAGCCATAGGCTTTTCTCGTAATCAGTTTTGCTTTGGTATTGAAACCCTCGACAATTCCGCTGGAAAACTG
>NZ_QAOO01000024.1 GCF_003051105.1 Nitrosomonas nitrosa
CAGTTTTCCAGCGGAATTGTCGAGGGTTTCAATACCAAAGCAAAACTGATTACGAGAAAAGCCTATGGCTTTCGAACCTTTCATGCTACTGAAATTGCTCTGTATCATACCCTTGGCGAACTACCTGTGCCTAAAACTACCCACGAATTTTTCTGACGAGGCTATTTGATTTACTTTCTTTTATGTTTTGCAATGATATTGCCTAAAGGAGGCAAACGAGATGGATGACATAACAAAATATACTAATAGTCAGCTAATCGAAGAAGTTACAGGTGAAAGTCCTGATAAGGTCAGACACTGGAAGCGCGGTATTACGAAGGTTCCTGAATCTGCTATCCGTCTTTTAAAGTTATATGTCGAGGGTGACGTTAGTGCTTTATTGGGCAAAGACTGGCAAGGGTTCTACTTCAGGAAAAATTTATTGTTTGTTCCTGAATGGCGGAACGGGTTCACGGCGCATCATATCCGATCGATGTTCTTTAGGTGTCAACAAGTGGCCGCCCTGGAAAGTGAAATCAGGATGTTAAAGCGGCAACTGGAAGAAAGAATAACTGAGATTAAAGAGTTAGAAATAAGGGCTGATTTTTACAAGCGGCAATTGATTCTTGAAAGTCGGTTTGGGATGATGCTGTAGAGGAGTTTTTTTTTTATAATTCTAGAACAATAAGTCATACGAAATACATGGAGCCTACTAAATTGACTGCTAGTTTAATCTTTCAAGATATATCTTATAAAGTTAATAATGACAATCTATTTCGATAACCTATTGCTTAACTAACGTAGTAATTTCACTTTTTTCGGCGTTTGCTGGTGCTTATGCTGGCACTAGCGCGGCAACTAAATGGCAAGAGAGAATTCAAGAAAAAGCAGACCTACTGAAACACATTGCATCAATACGCAACGCAATGCTCATATGCAGGCATCTTGCAATGATGATAAGCAAGATCGAGAAACAGATTAAGGAAAACGGAAGAAAATTAGAATGGCAAGAAGTTAATATTGTTGAAATAACTCTAAAGTTAAATACGAAATGGCTATACTCACGACAGATACTCTGCTCGCTGTGCTACTGTAACTTATATATTTAATTATTTTGAGAACTCTAACGTAGAAATAAAGCTTGCTCATATATTTCAGTACATTTTTCATAAAATGAGATTACCCGTTTTGGGATCTCAGTATCACTAGTTGGTCCTATGCTGGAATAAATTTCATCTAGCATTACGTATGAAATATGCGCTATTATCGATTCAAGAATTGAGTTTGGTTCAATTGAATGCAATAACGACCGTAATGTTTTTACCTGATCTTTCTTAGATGCTCCCTTTGTCTTTTCTGTGTACATGCCTACATACATATGAAAAATTGGTTCTGCACAACTATTTTTTATTCTGTTAAGCGTATCCTTATTTTTTGCACGAAATTTTAAAGTACTCTTTTTTTGCTTTTCTTCTCTGTAAATCTCTATATCGCGAGGTGTATGGGTTGCATAACTAGGAAGTCCCTTTTTATAGTTATCATCCATTTCATTAATGCAATCTTTTACTGCAATTTCCCTATTAAAATACTTGTTTTCAGGAGTATTCGGGTTTTCGTCAAACATGGAATTTATGTACCTCTTGCATTCCTTGACATTAATTTCCTTATATTTAATTTCATTAGCTTGAAGATTAAGTGGAGTTAACAATGCTGAAAAGACAACCGCAGACAACATAATCCCAAAAAATACTTTTGCATACTCACCACAGGTTGTTCTTCCACCAATAATATTCATAGCATTAATTCTTTTATTTTCGATAAAAGAATTATCGGAAACTAAGTTCAAGAATTTAAAATTTTCTATTACTTAAATACAAATACGGAATTGACTTTAAATCATGAGCGTAAATTGGTTCATCTCTTTCAACGCATTTATTTAATCGCCAATTTAGCTCGCCGCTGGGCATCGGGGGCGGGTTTTCAATTCCCACCCGTTACATGAGCGCGCGTACCCCGTCAAAAGTGAAATGCAAGCGCCACGAGCGATCTTGACGCCCTTTATGATGATAAAGCTAGTAATGACTATGAAGCTTATACAACCGCTTTATTTTCAGTACTTGGAATTTTGGCAGTAAGTTCAATTCCTAGAGCTTTCATGACCGCCAGAGTTGTTTTAAGGGTGGGATTGCCGTTTTCGCTGAAGGAACGGTATAGTTGTTCGCGAGAAAGGCCAGTTTTTTCCGCTATTTGTGTCATGCCTTTAGCGCGGGCGACGACGCCAAGGGCATGCGCAATATAACCAGTGTCATTAGTTTGAAATGCTTCTGCCATGAAAATGGCAATCGCTTCATCAGAAGTTAAATCTTCAGCAGGATCATAGGTAGTTAGTTTTTCAACCATTTTGTTTACTCCATTCATCAGCTAGCCGCTTCGCCGTCATAATATCTTTTACTTGAGTCCTTTTGTCTCCGCCACAAAGTAAGACAATAATCAAGTCGCCCCGTTTCTGAAAATAGATTCGATATCCTGGGCCATAATGAATGCGCAACTCGCTAATCCCTTGGCCTATGGGTTCTACATCTCCAAAATGACCAAACGCAAGGCGGTCTAAGCGCGAAGCAATCATAGCAAGCGCGCGCCCATCCTTTAAATGCTGTCGCCATTTTCGGAACACTTCCGTTTGCTTTATTTCAATCATTATGAAGTAGTGTAGTTTAATAAATACAGATACTCAATACCGCAATGGTGTGTAATGACCTGAGTGGCTGGCACATAGGGTGCGATACCGTATACCTTGCGGTTTAATTCAGAACGAGCACTCACTCGCCGCTAGGCATCGGGGGCGGGTTCTCAAACCCTACCCCGTTGCATGAGCGTATTGTGAGCGCGTGCCCCGTCAAGGGTGAAATGCACGCGCTACGCGCGCCCTTGACGTCATTTACAGCAGTGGAAGGTTTCAGGAAAATTAATTCAATTGTTTCTCGTTACGGCATAATTATTTCTTGGCGTTACAGCGTAACAGTGTTATTTTTTTCGTTACAGTATAACGTTTTGGAGATATTGAAATGGCATTGAGCAACGCAGAAAGACAATGCGCTTATCGTGAGCGTGCTTTGAAAGATGTTTATGGTACTAATTTGTCTCGTGTTTAGGTTCTATTAGAACCACATACAGCGGCTAATTTACGTAGATTGGTCAAGAAAACAGGTAAGACTAAAAGAGAACTCATCGAGCAGGCAATCAATGAGCTTGCGGCTAAGTTAGATTGTAACTATGGCGATTAAGTTACAGTGTAACTATTGCCTCATTGACTTCATTAATTATTGTACATACAATATTTAATATGAAGATTATATTTGACCAAGGACAGCATAAATTTAGCTAAACATGGTGTGCCGTTGAGCTTGGCGCTTATGATCGAATGGGATACGTTGCTAGCCAAGATGGATGATCGCAAAGATTATGGAGAAAAGCGCATGATAGGTTATGCACTTCTTGGCGATCGGTTGTACTGTGTGGTTTTTACTGATCGAGGTAATGAGCGGCGTATCATAAGCCTAAGAAAAGCAAATCAAAGAGAGGTAAAGTATTATGTTTCTTAAATCTAAATCCGGACGGAAAGTGAAACTACCCACACCGGAAGAAGAAGCTGCAATAAGCGCTGGTATCGTTTCCGATCCTGATACTTATGAGCTATCCGATTCTGAATTTAAGCAGTTAAAACGCGTTGGCAGGCCACTGGCTGCTACGACAAAGAAACGGATCACTATTCGTTTATCCCGAGAGGTAGTAGATTCATTCCGTGCTTCAGGTGCTGGCTGGCAAACTCGTATGGATGAAGCGTTAAAAGAGTGGTTAAAAATACATGAGAAAACCAATTAAATGTTACACCGTAACTTATTGATGATAGTTACAGTGTAACCATCGGTTTATAGATTAGCTGCAGTAATAACGACATTCTTGTTGCCCGGCCAGGCGTGTTATTTCTAGGGTAACTCTCTGCGCACAGGCTCTTCATCTTCCACACTTTGTTTCTTTTCGGGTATTTGCGGCTTTTCTGGGCGCTTGATCTTACCAATGAGTACAAAAAATAAAGGCACAAAAAAGATGGCAAGAAATGTTGCTGCCAGCATTCCGCCAAATACGCCTGTACCAATTGAATGCCGACTTGCTGCACCTGCACCGGTTGCAATCACGAGTGGCAGAACACCGAGAATAAAAGCCATGGAAGTCATAATAATAGGCCGAAATCGAAGCCGTGCTGCTTCGAGCGCCGCTGCAGTCAGCGTTACACCTGCTGCATAACGTTGGTTGGCGAATTCGACAATTAGAATGGCGTTCTTGGCTGCCAGCCCAATCAAAGTCACCAAACCGATTTGAAAATAAATGTCGTTCGTCAGTTCTCGAAACCAGATAGCTAGTAGTGCTCCTACCACACCAAACGGAATGGCAAGAATGACAGCGAAAGGAATGGACCAGCTCTCGTATAAAGCGGCCAATACCAGAAAAACCATGAGCAACGCAAACAAAAACACCAATACTGATTGACCGCCGGCCTTCTTTTCTTGGAAAGATATACCGCTCCAATCAATGGTGTAACCTTTGGGTGTCAAAACTTCGGCGGCAACTTGCTCAAGTGCATCAAGCGCTTGTCCGGAGCTGTATCCTGGTGCTGCAGCTCCGAGAACCATCGCAGAGTTGAACCCATTAAAATGTGTTACCGGATCGGGCCCACTGTTAAATTCAGTAGTCACGACCGAATCCAGAGGGATCATGGTTGACGTATCACCACTTTGAGCCCTAACATAAATTTTGCTGATATCATCTGGATTAGATCGATACTCTGGCAATGCTTCAGTTTGCACGCGGTAGATGCGCCCAAATTTAACAAAATCATTGATATATAAATTTCCAAAGTAAGCTTGCATGGTATCGAATACTTCGGATATCGGGACACCCAACGCTTTAGCCCGCTCACGATCCACATGGGCATATAAGCGTGGCGCACTCAGGCGGAAATTGGTGCTGGCAACCGCTATGGCCGGGTGTGCCATGGCTTTAGTCACAAAATCCTGGGCAACAGCAGCAAATTCAGCAAAATCTCCTCCACCAGGATCTTGAAGCTGGACTGAGAATCCCCCGGTAGCGCCAAATCCGCTGATTGAAGGCGCATTAAAAGCAAGAATCAACGCTTCGGGTATTTTGGCAAATTCTTGATAAGCTGATGCAACCAGACCTTGCACCTGTTCTTCAGGATGCTCGCGTGTGTCCCAATGCTGCAAGGGAACAAACATCGTAGCTTGATTTGTCCCACGCGTACCGAATACAAAATTCTGGCCAGTCAATGCATCAGTCGAATGCACTGCTGGAATCGATAGAAAATAATTCTCTATCTTGCCGAGAACTTCGATTGTTCGAGCAAGGGAAGCACCATCCGGTAACTGGACGACGGTAATAAAATATCCCTGATCTTCTTCTGGAAGAAAGCTTCCCGGGATCGTCCTGAATAACCCCAGCCCGATCACGATTAAAGTTAAGAAGATCAGCAGCGCCATCACCGATCGTTTTAAGAGGATGCCGACCGTTCCGACATAGCGTGCTTGCAGCCAATCAAACGAGTGATTAAATAGCTTCCAAAATCCCTTGGGTGCTCCATGACTGGGTTTCAGCACCAGAGCACAGAGGGCAGGACTCAACGTCAGCGCCACAATACCGGAAATGGTGACGGACAGTGCAATGGTAATCGCGAATTGCTTATACAACTCGCCCGTGATTCCGCCGAGGAACGCGACAGGTACAAATACAGCCGCTAAAACTAGTACGCTGGCAATAACTGGATTTGTTACTTCGTCCATTGCTTTTTTCGCGGCGTCACGCGGCAATAGGCCTCCTTTTGTGATATGTCGTTCCACATTTTCCACCACCAGAATGGCGTCATCTACAACAATACCGATCGCAAGGACCATCCCAAAAAGGGTCAGCGTATTGATTGAAAAACCCAATGCCGACATACCAGCAAACGTTCCAATTAATGAAATTGGGACCGCGACAATTGGAATCAGCGTTGCACGCCAACTTTGCAGAAAAAGGAAAACGACCAGAATGACGAGTAAAGTCGCTTCACCGAGTGTTTTTACAACCTCTTTAATGGATACTTCGATGAATTGTGTAGTGTCATAAGGGATATCATATGACATACCCGCAGGGAAATTATGGGCGAGTTGTTCCATTTCTTGCCGTACCCGTTGAACCGTATCGAGTGCATTCGCACCTGGAGCAAGGAAGGTCAGCAAAAAAGTGCTCGGTTGGCCATTCCATCGTCCTTCGAGATCATAGGATTGCGCACCCAGTTCAACACGTGCAACGTCTTGCATCCGCACCATGGAGCCGTCAGGGTATGCGCGAATGATCATATCCTCGAAATCCTTGACTTCGCTCATGCGGCCACGAGTAATGACCGGTATAGTCAGTTCTGTTGCATTGGGCATTGGTTCACGCCCTATCCTACCAGCAGGAAAATCACGATTTTGTTCTCGTACAACAGAAGCAATATCGGTCGGCGTAAGATTGAGCTGAGCCATGCGGACTGGATCGAGAATCAGCCGCATGGAATAATTCTGTCCTCCGAAAACAACCGTATCACCTACCCCAGGCAGTCGCTTAATATTATCCAGGATTCGGAGCAAAGCGTAATTTGAAATAAAAACATTATCATGCCGGGGATCGGTCGAGCTTAACGCAATGACTGCGAGTATGTCTGGCGATACTTTTTTTACGGTTACGCCCTGACGAATGACTTTATCTGGTAATTGGGGTTCAGCTAAACGTTGCCGATTTTGTGTTTGTACCTGAGCGATATCGATATCGGTTCCGATCTCGAATGTGAGCTTCATCGTCATATGGCCATCGTTCGTACTCGTCGATTCGTAATAAAGAAGATTATCGATACCGGGTAACTGAATTTCGATGGGACGGGCTACCGCCTCAGCAACCACTTCAGCACTTGCACCTGGGTAATCAGCCTCGATTTGTACGACTGGTGGGGTGATTTGCGGAAATTGTGCGATAGGCAAGGAATGTAACGCGATCAACCCGATCACGACGATAATAATTGAAAGAACCGACGCAAATATAGGTCGATCAATAAAAAAATGAGAGTTCATACTATTTATGCTCGCTTACTTTCTCAGTAAGGTCGTTTGATAACGATTGTGTTTTTTGATGTTGAACAGCATTTACTTCAATGCCCGGCAAAATGCGGTGAAACCCTTCTACAACCACACGTTCACCCGCTTGTAAGCCTTTCTCGATTAGCCATTCTTTACCATGCCATGCGCTGACCTGTACCGGTCTAAGCTCTGCCCGTCCTCCTTTGTCAATGACGTAAACAAAGGAACCTGTTGGTCCTTGCTGAACAGCGCGTTGGGGCACGAGAACTGCATTCGTTCGAATATAACCTTTAAGACGAATCCTGACGAATTGCCCAGGATAAAAATAGGATTGTCCTGGAGATTCTCGTCCTTCAGGGTTAGGAAATTTAAAGCGCCCTTGGAGTGTGCCCGTTTCGGGACGTATCGCTACATCCGCAAAATCTAAAACACCTTCCTCGGGATAAACACTCCCGTCAGAAAATGTCATTACTCCCCGGAGCTTAAAAATATCAGGCCTTTCAATTTTGTGTTCGGCAAGCTCGCGGCGGCGACGTAAGAGATAGCTTTCTGGAACGCTCACATTGACATACATCGGATCGAGTTGATCGATGGTTGCTAATAACGTTGTTTGAGCAGAAATCAAACGCCCCTCATAAAAATGGCTCCGGCCTATACGTCCATCGACTGGGGCGGTTATCAAGGTATTATCAAGATCAAATTTTGCCTTGACCAAATCATTTTGTGCGGCTTCCAAGGCTGCTTTAGCTGCCAATACTTCTGCTTCTGCATCATCCACATTCTTTTTACTTACGGCTTGTTTTGCCAGGAGCGGCCGTACACGCGCAAGATCTTGCTTAGCTTGGTTCAAGCGAGCCTGTGCTTGAGCAACCTTTGCCTTACTACTAAGATAAATAGCGTTAAAAGGTACAGGATCAATGAGGTATAGTTTATCGCCTTTCTTAACGTTGCGGCCTTCCACAAAATATACTTCTTTGATAATCCCGCTTACTTGGGATCGTATCTCAACCGGTCTGAACGCTTCAGTCTGGCCAATGAACTCTGGTTCATCTTCAATGGTTTGGGTAGTAACGGTAATGACTTCTACTTGAGGAGCAGGAGTTGGCGTATCGTCCGGGGAATTCTGAACACATCCAATTAATAAAAGGATTAAAAGCCCAATGCCTGTACAACCGGCAATAGAAGATAATGAAGTTAACCATTGAATGGGTCGGTGCATAGATTTGACTCTTTATAATTATAAAAATGAACATTTAAATGAAGGCTAAGATATGTTACGAAGATTATTCAAGAAAACCTGCCCCCCTTTATCTACTCTACTAGACCCGCTATTCTCTTTAAAAATAGCAAGTTTTAATAATTATGGTATCCACCCTCCTCCTAATGCTTTATAAAGTTGAACAACTGAAGCGAGATGAAGTCGATGGGTTGCCATGAGTTCAAATTCTGCATCGAATAGATTCCGTTTAGCGAGAAGCACGTCAACATAACTGGTAATTCCGCCTTCATAACGGAGGTCGGCGATATTTAGCGCGGATCGTAGTGCCTTAACTTGAGCATATCGTTCTTTACGCTGTTCATTAGCAGTACGAATCGCTACGAGCGCATCTTCTACTTCCTTGAATGCGACCAACACCGTTTGCTCATATTGTGCTAATGCTTGTCTCGCTTGCGCTTCGGCTGCTTTTTGCTCAAAGCCCAAACTTTGTGCATTCAGCAAGGGCCCTGCCAGCCCGATTCCACCGACACCAAATTTGCTATCTGAAAGTAATAAATTAGACAGGGATGGACTGGCCACGCCTAGAAAACCCGTCAGTGAAAATTTGGGAAACCGCGCCGCTTTAGTCACCCCAATTCGCGCAGTTGCGGCTATCAATATTTGTTCAGCCTGAAGCACATCTGGACGACGCTGCAACAACTCCGAAGGTAGACCTGCTGGCACTTCAGGCGGCATAAGCTGATCGGTCAATGAACGCCCGCGTACAATCGGAGCAGGGTTTCTTCCTATCAAGACGCTAAGCTCGTTCTCTTTTTGAACTAATAATCGTTCGAGTTCAGCTACGCGTGCAGCCGCATTCGCCCGCTCCGCCTCGAATTGATCTAAATCAAGACGAGAAATGATACCCCCTGTTAATTGCGCCTGAGAAATGGCAACCGATTCCTCCCATGATAACAATGCACGCCGCGCAATTTCCAATTGCATATCGAATTGCAGTAAATCGAAATAAGATTGTGCTACATCACTAACTAACGATAATACAATTGCTCGACGGTTTTCCTCACGCGCAAGTAAATCAGCTTGTGCAGCTTCATTGGCGCGCCGGATTCGTCCCCAGATATCTATTTCCCAGTTGAGAAGTGTCTGTCCATAATAATTATAAGGCGTTGGAAAGCCTGGCACAGAAAACCCACCAAGCTTTCCAGCGACGGGCGCATTAGCATTTATTTCCATTTGAGGTAGGAAATCCATACGCGCGGCACTGAGTCGTGCACGTAGCTCCTCAACGCTAGCTATAGCTTGCTTGAGATTTTTATTTTCAAGTAAAGCTTGGTTAATGAGTCGCTGTAATTCCTCATCGTGAAGAAGCTCCCACCATGTGAGATTGGCAATGGACTGCCCTTCAACCTCATTCATTCGAAATTTCTCTGAATTATCGATAGTAGGCCTTAAATAATCGGGCCCCATTGCGCAAGACGTAATCAACAAGCTCGGCAGGAGCAATAGCGTACGATTCAAATGCCAATAGGTGGCAGAATTTGTTGGAAACAATCTAAACAATAGCAGTTTGATTTGAAGAGAAAATACTCTAATTTGACCGATCAGTTTAATCAGGATTGACGTACCCATCATGATCAAACGCTCTAGATGTGACAACATGCCTTTCCTATGTTTATATATTGAAGATGAAATCAATTTATCGACACCTTGATCTTGATATCCAATAAACCGTGACTTAAATCATTGGCTAGCTTCGAAGCGATTGGTCAACATAGACTCATGCAAGGTAAAAAATAGCTTAGCTAGCAATAGCTATACTTGCTAATACCCGTTGTTTCGCAAAGAAATACTCAGTTTAATCGGTTTTAGTAACATGAACAGAAAGCGATCTCTACTAATTTTACCATTTTATGGTGTCTATGAGCCACTGTCCGTACAGTGATTCCGACACAAAAAATAGTTTACATCATTTTTTTATCCCTCTACACAACTTCACACTGGCTTCGTTTTTGGTTATAAGTATCTAATATTACATGTATTTTTGATTATTCCAAAAATCCAAGAGAAAGTATGGCGTACTCCGAGTATAATTACATTACTTAATTTATGCATTTTTATATGATGAGTTGCAAACCTCTTCTGTTGAACTGAAGTATGAAACCTCCTGTTCGCGTTGCGATAACGGGTGCAGCCGGTCAAATTGGCTACAACCTGCTTTTTCGAATTGCTGCTGGCGATATGCTTGGAAATGATCAGCCTATCATTTTGCATCTTTTAGATATTGCTGCAGCACAACATATCCTTAATGGCGTCGTCATGGAATTACATGATTGCGCATTTCCACTATTGATGGATATTGTCACAACTGACGATCCTCTAATCGCTTTTACTGACATTGATATTGCTATACTGGTCGGCGCGCGTCCGAGAGCGAAAGGAATGGAGCGTAAAGATCTACTTTCTGCTAACGCTGAAATATTCAGCATACAGGGCAAAGCACTCAATCAGGCTGCGAATCGTAATGTAAAAGTGCTTGTGGTAGGTAATCCAGCTAATACTAATGCTTACATTACCCTGAAAAATGCGCCAGATTTACCCATTAAATGCTTTTCTGCTATGCTCAGATTGGATCATAATCGTGCGCTTTCCCAAATCGCATTGAAACTAGGCCAGCCAGTTTCAAAAATCAAAAAAATGATTATCTGGGGTAATCATTCGTCTACTCAGTTTCCTGATCTGAGTCATGCTGAAATAGACGGAAAAAAGATTTTATCGCTTATAGAAGATCAATCATGGGTAGAGGCGTACTTTATTCCCACTGTTCAGAATCGGGGTACAGCAATCATTGAAGCGAGAGGTTCTTCCAGTGCGGCTAGTGCTGCAAATGCAATTATTAACCATATTCAGGACTGGTGTTTTGATACAAAGAAAGATGATTGGGTTACGATGGGCATTCCGTCAGATGGCAGCTATGATATTCCAGAAGGCGTAATTTATGGGTTCCCTGCTACTTGCCAAGCAGGTACCTATCATATTGTTCAGGGATTGGAAATTAACAATATTGCTAAATTAAAAATGTTTGCAACCTATCAAGAGCTTTTAGAGGAGAAAAACGCAATTAAACATTTATTACCAAGGCAATGAAAATAGATAATTTATAATGCTTAAAGCTCCTTAACAAAGGAGAGTACCTCTGCAGCATGATTAGGTACTTTAACACCCCGCCACTCTTTACGTAAGTTTCCTTCTTTATCCACCACAAACGTACTACGCTCAATGCCACGCACCTGTTTGCCATACATATTTTTCATTTTGATAACGTTATAGAGTTCGCATACAGTTTCTTCGCTGTCGCTGAGCAAATCGAATGGCAATGATAGTTTTTCTTTAAATTTCTCATGAGATTTAATACTATCACGTGAAATTCCTATAATCTCACAACCAATTTTACTAAATTCAGCATAAAGATCGCGAAATTGTAGGCTTTCATCGGTGCATCCTGGCGTATCATCTTTTGGGTAAAAGTAAATGACTAGATTTTTCCCCAAGGTAGCTAAACGGAATTTTTTATTTCCTGTTGATTCAAGCTCAAAATCGGGCGCAGCATTAAGCATAACGAGAAATAGATTTTTTTATTAAGAAGTTAATCAAATCAAGGTATTACCTGATCAATTGTTACGGAGACTTCACGATCACCTAGTTTAACAGGCTGGCTGAATCCTTCTAGATCTCCACTAGCCGGTACTGCCTGTCCTGATTTAGTTATCCTGGCGCCAATGACCACCTTAGGAAAGCTAGACATCTTCATCGCAGGCGTCATCGCCATATTATCATCCAGAGTGAAAGATGCTGGTAACTCTCGTGCCGTCAATCTTAAGATAGCCAGTGGCATTTTAGGTCCAGTCTCAGCTCGTGCAAATACAAACACCGTATCCCCAGGTGATACTTTATTTGCTAAATCAGGGCTTAGTGATACTGTTCCTTTGATATCGACAGCGCTGGGATCATTTCGGTTATCTTCCACATTTTTTTGTCGTGCGTCGCCGGGCAAATCACTACTGATATTGGAGTTTTGCGCAAATTGTACAGGCGCGGATTTATCTCCATCATCCTTTGCTAAGGATTTAGCTTGCGCAATGCTATCACTTACAGATTTAGCGAGTTGAGATTCAGAAGGAATAACACTCAATAGTTTTTCCCAATGAATAGCCGCTTGATCATAGTTTTCTTTTTCAAACTCAACTGTTCCCGCTAATGCAAGTGCTTTGGGATAGTCAGGGTCAGCTTTGAGCGCTTGATTAATTAATTCTGCAGGCTTACCTATTAAACTGCCGTTGTTCGTCATCGCTAGTACATCTGCATAGTCGCTAAGCAGTTGTGCGCTATCGGGGATCATTGCTACCAGTCTAGCGTATGTCGCAGCCGCTTCCTCAAATTCCCCCATAATCGCATAGGTCCGTCCGAGCATCATCCATCCTTCTATATCGTCAGGATTTTCATTCAAACGCGCGATCAAATTACCGACAACAGATCTAATTTCAGCGTGCCCAGGCGGCATAGCCATCATTTCCGGCGAGTGAAATTGTGTTGCATTTGCCAATTGAGCTTGTGGAAGCAAGCCACGTGTATCACCTAAAACCATATATAACGATACAGCAGCAATCGGAACAGCTAAAACAACAATCGCCGTTGTAGCAATTCCGGACGTTTTTCTCGCAGGTGTTTTCATAGACATTTTTGATGATTGAACATCCTGCAGCATCCTCTTTTGTAATTCTTGCTTACTTTTCTCATACTGATCTTTCGATAAGATGTCATTACGCAAATCACTATCCAATTCAGCTAGTTGATCACGATAAATGGCTAGATTGGCCTCTTCTCGTTCTGTCAACTTAGCTTTAATAGATCTGTTTCTAAGCAGAGTTGGTAATACAAACATTAATGCTATAACAATAAAAATACCTGCGACCACCCAAAATGAAGTCATACTTTTTCCTTATCAATCGCTTTTATTAAAGTCTCAGCTTGCAAGCGCTCACTATCAGATAATGAATCTTCTTCAATTTGCGTACGCCGTCGCCGTAAATAAAACATTAACGCAGCCACACCACTTATAAATAAGATGAGCGGGCCGAACCATAGAAGAAATGTCGTAGATTTGAAAGGAGGATCATAAAGAACAAAATCACCGTAGCGTGCGACTAGAAATTCTATAATCTCTGCATCGCTTTTATTTGCCTTCATTTGTTCTCGAATTTCGCGCCGCATGTCATTCGAAAAATCGGCACGTGATTCCGCAATAGTTTCATTCTGACAAACTAAGCAGCGGAGATTCTCCGACAATGAAATCAAACGTTTTTCAAGCTCAGGATCTTCCGCCGTAGGTTGCGCTTCTTTAGCAAAACTACTAAGTGTAAATAAAATCGATGCGATAAAAAACAGAAATCTGATGTAACCAATTAATTTGCAAGAGTAATTGGCAAATGGCATTAAATCAATTTTGTACATAAAACTTACCCCTGCAATTCTTTAATCAAAGGAAGAATTTTTTCTTCTAATGATTTAACAGTTACAGGCCCAATATGTTTGTGGCGAATAATTCCCTGTTTATCAATAACATATGTTTCTGGAACACCATAAACACCGTAATCAATCCCTACCCTGCCATCATGATCAACGACACTGACCGTATAAGGATCGCCATATTGTTTAAGCCACTGTATTGCAGTGTCTCGCTCATCTTTATAATTAAGCCCATAGATGGGCACGATGCCTAATTGAGATAGCTGCACCAGTAATGGGTGTTCATCGCGACACGCCACACACCAAGAAGCCCATACATTTAACAACCAAACTTTCCCAAGATTATCTTGTGATACCAAAACTTTTTCTGGGTTATGTAACTGATATAACTCAAAAACTGGCGCCGGCTTATCAATAAGCGGTGACGGGACTTGACGTGGATTCAACGTCAAGCCAATCCCGAGAAAAACAACTAAAACAAGAAAAGCAATCAGCGGCAGTAGAAAGCGCATCATGCTTTTCTTCCCTCCGGAACAATCGATGCATTCGCATCGATGCTAGTAGTACTCGTATCAACAGCAGCGCTAGCTGGTTTTTCTTCTATGGTTTCGCTGGTCTCTCTTTTCTTACGAACCGATAAGCGATAGCGTCTATCAGAGATGGCTAAAGCACCGCCAAGCGCCATTAAAATACAGCCAAACCATATCCAATCAACAAATGGCTTATGATAAACACGAACAACCCACGCTTCATTATCTAATGGCTCGCCCAATGCTACATACAAATCACGAAACAAGCCCGTATCGATCGCAGCTTCAGTCATAACCATTCCTGAAGCGTTGTATGTTCTCTTCTCTGGGTACAAGTCTCGTACTTTTTTATCATTCTTTAGAACTTCTATTTCACCTCTAACCGCCTTGTAATTCGGACCGATAACATCCGAGGTACCATTGAAACGAAATATATAATCATTAATAGAAACATGGCTACCAATTTCCATACGAACATCTTTTTCTGTTTCGTAGCCGTTCACTAAAGCAACACCAATAATAAAAACCGCTATTCCAAAATGAGCACAATGCATGCCGTAATAGCTTCGAGATTGTTTTGCTAATTTTTCAAATAATCCACCCTGGCCACTACTTTGTAATCGATGCTTAATATTCACAAATATGCTCGCAATAATCCAGAAAGCTAGCAACAAGCCAAAACTAACGAATGGTTTCCATTCGCTCATAAAAAACGGAGCAATTAAAGCGCTGACAAGACTAACAGCAAACGCCCACCGTAAACGAACAATTAGAGACGGAAGATTTGCTTGCTTCCAGCGCGCGATAGGCCCCAAGCCGATCAGAAAAATGGCGGGTGCCATCAATGGAACAAAGACTGCTTCAAAATAGGGAGGGCCAACTGATATTTTTCCGAGATTCAAAGCATCAATTAACAACGGGTAAAGCGTACCTAGCATAACGCTTCCCGCAGCAACCAATAATAATACGTTATTTGCAAGTAACATTGTTTCTCTAGAAACAAGTTGGAAATCGCCACCCAGCCCTACTTTTGGCGCACGCCAAGCAAAAAGCGTCAATGAAAACCCTATGACGACGACAAGAAACACTAGAATAAATATACCTCTAGCGGGGTCAGTCGCAAAAGCATGAACTGAAGTTAATACCCCAGAGCGTACTAGAAATGTCCCTAACAAACTCAATGAAAAAGTTACTATTGCTAACAAAACAGTCCAACTTTTAAAACTTCCACGTTTTTCTGTAACTGCTAGTGAGTGAATTAGCGCGGTACCTACTAACCATGGCATGAAAGAAGCGTTTTCTACGGGATCCCAGAACCACCAACCTCCCCAGCCTAATTCATAGTAGGCCCACCAACTGCCGATCATAATTCCAATGGTTAAGAAAATCCAGGCAGCGGTCGTCCACGGGCGCGACCAACGCGCCCATGCTGCATCCAATTGGCCGCTCAAAAGCGCAGCAATAGCAAAAGCGAAAGCAACCGAAAATCCAACATACCCCATATAGAGCATTGGCGGATGCATGACCATACCAGGATCTTGCAATAGGGGATTCAAATCACTCCCTTCTAACGCTGCTGGTAAAAGGCGATCAAAAGGATTGGACGTAAATAACATGAATAGCAAAAATCCAACACTGACCAGACCTAGCACACCCAAAACTCTAGCTACCATGTCATCTGGCAGTTGACGGCTAAATACACTCACAGCAATAGACCAACCTGCCAATAGGAGCGCCCAGAGCAATAATGATCCCTCATGCGAACCCCAAGTAGCCGCAAAACGGAAATGAAGTGGTAGCTCAGAATTAGAGTTTGATACCACATTAATCACTGAAAAATCATTATTGATGAACGAGTAAGCCAAGCAACCAAAGGCTATCGCAATAAATACGAATTGACCCTGCACTACTGGCCTAGCTAGCGCAATCCATGCGGGGATGCCGCGTGCCGCACCAATAAGGGGAAGTGTTCCTTGAATTAAAGCTAATAATAATGCAAGTATAAGGGCAAAATTACCAAGTTCTGGAATCATGATCGATTTACTATCCCTGAAAAATAATTATTTGAAATCAGCTGCCTATTTTAATTTATTGTTCTTGTTGAATTAATGAAGCTTTTTGTGCTTTGGCCGCTTGCTCAAGTGCGCTTGCCGCTTCCGGCGGCATATAATTCTCATCATGCTTTGCTAGCACTTCGTCAGCGTAAAAAATACCGTCATCGGCTATTTTTCCTTGTGCTACAACTCCTTTTCCTTCTTTGAACAGATCAGGAAGTATGCCTGTATAAACAACCTGTATCGCTTCCGATGTATCCGTAACAGCAAACGCAATTGTTGTACTATTGTCTATCCGCTTTAGGCTACCTTCTTCGACAATTCCGCCAATACGAAAACTTTTCCCTACAGGAGCTTCATTCGCTGCCACCTGAGTAGGACTAAAGAAAAATACTAGATTACTTTGGAAGACATTTAAAACTAAAATTGCAGCACTGGTAAGTGCCGTGACACTTAAGGCAATAATCGCCATTTTTTTATGACGTGGTTTCATTTTTTTTCTCACTTATACTTATAGTTGATTCGTTTTTCAGACCAAGATACTTTTGCAAAGTTCGGCGGCGATTCAATATCAGCCAAATTTCACCTACTATGCAGATGACTGAAACTATATAAGATCCCCATACATAAAACCCATAGCCACCCATTGCAAAAAAATCTGACCAACTATTCCAATTCATCGAGTTGCTCCCTTTAATTCTGCTACCCATGCAGTATGACGCTCCCGCTCCAATATGATGACTCGGGTACGCATCAATACCATAACAATCGAATACATCCATGCTGCGAGTGACATGATCAACATCCCTGCCAACATTGTTGTTGCCATCTTAGGTGACTGGGTAAGGCTTACCGATGCACCCTGATGCAAGGTGTTCCACCATTGAACTGAGAAATAAATAATCGGTATATTAACAACCCCTACCAGGGCTATTATTGCCCCTGCCTTATCTGCCCTGCGCGGATCATCAATAGCAGCTTGCAGCGACATGAATCCAATATAGAGAAATAACAAAATCAATTCTGAAGTAAGCCGTGCATCCCACACCCACCAAGTCCCCCACATAGGTTTGCCCCACCATGCTCCCGTCCATAATGCCAGAAAAGTAAACATGGCACCTGTTGGCGCGATGGCGGTTGCCACCATTGAAGATAATCGAGTATTGAAGGCGAGACCTATCCCTGCCCAAAAAGCCATAACTAAGTACAGAAACATTGACATCCATGCAGCAGGCACATGAATAAAAATAATCCGGTATGCTTCACCTTGCTGAAAATCAGTCGGTGCCACAAAGAAACCAATATAAAGACCAACAACTAAAAAAATCACTGCCGCCACAGAAAAAAACGGAATCATCTTGCCCGCTAAAAAATAAAAGCTTGCGGGCGAAGCATATTTATACCAATTTATGGACATATAAAATTTTTTTGATAATAAGTTTAATCGAACTTTACTCCATAGAGACCCTGAGCGAAGCCGCTGTTGCCCAGGGCGCAAGTACAAGGGATACCAACAAGAACGCACCCAACAGCGAAAAATGGGCATCAACCCCCAGACCAGCCGTACTTGCTTCTACCGCACCTGCTCCAAAAATAAGAACAGGAATATATAAAGGCAATACTAATAACGACACCAATACGCCTCCACCCCTTAACCCCAAGGTTAGCGCTGCACCTATCCCACCAATTAAACTTAAGATGGGTGTGCCTATCAATAACGATAATGCCAGCACAATAAGTGCGCTGGAGGGTAGATCATATTGAATACCTAATACTGGCGCCATCAATACTAAAGGTACGCCTGTAATTAGCCAATGCGCAAACATTTTCCCTAATACTAATACAGACAATGAAGTCGGTGAGAGCAATATCTGTTCTAGTGTCCCATCTAAATAATCATTTGAAAACATACGCCCGAGCGAAAGCATAGATGCCAGTAACGCTGCAACCCATACGACACCAGGCGCCATGATTCGGAGTATGTTCATTTCTGGCCCAATGCCTAGCGGAAACAGACTTACTACGATAACGAAAAAAAATAAAGTTGTTAATACATCAGCCTGGCGGCGCATTGCCAACAATAAATCGCGCCTGATCACCCATATCAACATGTTAAGACAAATATAATTGATGCGTTACTGCTGCAGAAACGTCTATTTCTTGATGTGTTGTCAGGACTACCATGCCACCTTGTGCTAGATATCGTTCCAATATATTTTTCATCAATTCGATTGCTGAAACATCCAGAGCCGTTAAAGGTTCATCCAAAATCCAAAGTTGTGTTCGCACCAATAACAGCCGCGCCAAGGAAACGCGCCGCTTTTGGCCTTGTGATAATAGTTTGGTAAATAAATTCTCGCGCTCTATTAAACCCATCTGATGCAATGCTTCACAAGCTCTCTTTTCATCGACTTCCACACCGGATAGCGCACTGGCAATTCGTAAATTTTCTATAGCAGTCAACTCATCTTTTATACCGCTCATGTGCCCTAAATAAGTAATGACACCACAATATTCTTCACTAATAGATCGAATATTAGCGCCATTCCAACTCACTTTACCCGAATTCGGCACAGCTAAGCCACATAGCATTCTGAGCAAACTCGTCTTCCCGCTGCCATTAGGTCCACGGACTTGCATTAACTCCCCCGGCTTGATAGAAAAGTTTATGCCACTGAATAGAACGCGATCACCGCGAACACACTCTAAATTGTTGCCTTGCAGCATGGCTAATGATTAAATTTTTGCATTATAGCGCACTGAACTTTCTTTAGCACTTGATTACGACATGGATTTAACAGATTCACATTTCTCATCTGTATTGCTCTAATTTATTTTGGTTTCTATAACTTCCTGTTATTAAGTAGATAGGGCTTTATCATTTTGAGAAATTAATCTTTTAGGTATCACAGTTCCTATCTCTGTTATTTCACCCATACCCAGGAATGACCCGCCACTCCTATATAACCTAACCTTGCTTGACGGTAGCAAAGTTTCTTTGCTTCTATTGGCTATTGATCGTCCCTGTAATATTGCAGAGGTTTCAATTTCATTTAATGTAATAATGGGAAAATGACTAAGGAGGCTATCAACAGAATATAAGAATTTATCATGTTCAGTGGAAAACTCTCCCTGGAATTTATCGATGGTATAGGCTTGATGCAACTCAAATTGGCCAATTTGACTCCGACGCAAACTTATGAGATACGCGCCACCACAACCTAATGCTTTTCCTATATCTTCAACCAATGTTCGAATATAGGTCCCCATTCCGCAGCGCACGGTAATGGATATTTCATTGCTCACCCATGAATTCAAGATTAGATCGTAAATGAAAATCTCACGCGGTTTTCTATCAATTTCCTGACCATTACGGGCATACTCATACAACGGCTTTCCCTGATGTTTTAACGCGCTAAACATAGGTGGAGTTTGCTTGATTTTCCCGGTAAATGCTTGTAGCACCTTATCGATTGACGCCATGTTAAGATTGTTATCGATCAACTTTGCAGGGACGATTTCACGGATTTCCCCCTCCGCATCACCGGTAGAGCTAATAGCACCCAGTTTAAAAGTTGCCTGATAAGTCTTCTCTGCATTCAGCAATATAGCTGAAAATTTTGTCGCTTGCCCAAAGCAAACCGGTAACAAACCTGTTGCCATAGGATCTAGCGTTCCAGTATGGCCCGCTTTAGCCGCACGAAAAAAACGCTTTAGAATTTGTAGCGAACGATTAGATGTTTGTCCTAAAGGCTTGTCCAGTAACAAAACACCACTGAGATTTCGTTTAATAAATTTGGCTTCCTTGGGATACAATGTAGAGATGGAGCACAAATCTGAAGTAGGATAAATTTATGCTCTATTTGATCGTGTTGGCTTAGTCTTTATTACCGATAGCTTCATCTATCAATTGAGATAAATATAAGCCACGTTCAATAGATTCATCATAAATAAAATGAAGCTGTGGAATAACTCGAAGTTTCATGCGACTTGAAAGTTGGCTCCGCAAAAATCCACTTGCATGCTTCAGCCCTTCTTCAATAAGAATATTATCTTCCTTGCTACTGAGCGTCGTATAAAAAATCTTTGCATGTGCGTAATCTCGGGTAACCTCAACAGCGGTTATTGTAATCATACCAATCCGTGGATCCTTAACTTCTGCTTTAATCAAATCAGCTAACTCACGCTGTATCTGGTCTGCAACACGCTGTGATCGTGAAAAATCTTTAGACATTAATAAAAATTTAATGCTAAAGCGATTTTATAAAGTACGCGCTGTTTCGATGATCTCATACACCTCAAGCTGATCTCCTTCCTGAATATCATTGAAATTCTTAAGCGAAAGGCCACATTCGAAGCCAGCCTTAACTTCCTTGACATCGTCTTTAAAGCGTTTCAAGGAATCCAGCGTTCCACTATGGATAACCACGCCATCACGCAATACACGTATCAATGAATCTCGTCTCACCAATCCATCAAGGACATAGCAGCCTGCCACGGTTCCTACTTTCGAAATCCGGTAAATCTCCCGTATATCCACTAGACCAATGACACTTTCTTTGCGCTCTGGCATCATCATGCCTGAAAGTGCCTTTTTAATTTCATCAACTGCTTCGTAAATCACATTGTAATATCGGACATCAACACCTGTTGTCAAAATCAACTTCCGTGCCCCAGCATCGGCTCGTGTATTAAAGCCAATTACTACAGCTTTCGATGCCAACGCTAAATTGATATCGGATTCAATGATCGCACCGACACCGCTATGGATAATATTGATTCTTACTTCATCCGTAGCAAGTTTCTGTAACGCATATGACAACGCTTCACACGACCCCTGAACATCTGCTTTGATTATGAGATTAAGTGTTTTGGTGTCTTCTTTTTGACCGAAAACATCCTCCATTTTGGCTACTTGCCGCTTATCTAACTTCACATCACGGAACTTGCCTTGTCGAAATAAAGCAATTTCTCGCGCCTTACGCTCATCATCCAGTGCTATCACGGCTTCTCCAGCGACTGCTACTTCGGATAATCCCTGGATTTCTACCGGGATAGAGGTTCCTGCCTCTTCAACAGAAGCACCCTTCTCATCCAGCATGGCTCTTACTCGGCCAAAAACTGCTCCCGTCAGTAAAACATCGCCTCGCTTCAATGTACCAGACTGCACCAAGATCGTAGCTACTGGTCCGCGGCCCTTATCTAGGCGCGACTCTATCACCACACCTTTTGCAGGTGCTTTCCTGATGGTTTTAAGCTCGAGAACTTCCGCTTGCAATAAAATGCTTTCAAGTAACTCATCAATACCTTGACCGGATTTTGCAGATACCCCAACAAAAATCGTATCCCCACCCCAATCTTCTGATACGACACCATGATTAGCCAATTCTTGCTTGATACGTTCGAAATTGGCCTCTGGCTTATCCATTTTATTGACCGCTACTACGATAGGAATATTCGCAGCTTTAGCATGATGGATGGCTTCTATGGTTTGAGGCATCACGCCATCATCGGCAGCAACAACCAATACCACAATATCAGTAATTTTTGCACCACGCGCCCGCATGGCAGTAAATGCTTCGTGACCTGGCGTATCAAGGAAAGTAATCATGCCATGCGCCGTTTCAACATGATAAGCACCAATATGCTGAGTAATCCCACCAGCTTCCCCACCTGCCACGCGCGTTCTGCGAATATAATCAAGCAAAGATGTTTTTCCATGATCGACGTGACCCATAACCGTAACGACAGGTGCACGAGGTTCCATTTCGGATTCAGAAATTGGCGCCTTTATTTCTTCAAGAAAGGATTCTGGATTATCCGGCGCTGCATATTTCGCAACGTGGCCCATCTCTTCCACAACGATCATAGCCGTCTCTTGATCTAGCATTTGATTGATGGTAACCATACTTCCCATTTTCATGAGTACTTTTATAACTTCCGCAGCCTTAACAGACATTTTCTGCGCAAGCGCTGCAACTGAAATTGTTTCAGGTACGAGCACCTCATGTACGACGGGCTCTGTAGGCGCAGAAAAACCGTGCTGTGTCTGCGTTTCACTTAAATTTGATTTAGCGTGATGCTTGTCTTTACGAACTCGCCAGCCTTGATTTCCCGATAAATCCCCACGTATTTTAGTTTCACGACGTTTGCTGACTTCTTCCTTCCAAACATCTTCCTGTTTGGTCTGCTTTTTCTTTTTATCTAATTTTTCTTCTGGTTTAGCAGCCGGTTTATGCAGGGTACCTTCAGCCGATACTGGCTTGGGTTGCTGAGGTTCTGTTGGAGGCGCGGTGGCTACCTCTGAAACGGGTGGAATAACTTCTTCCGCTTTCTTAGATACCGTTTCTTCTGTTTTTACCTCTTTTTCCGCTTCTTTTCTCGTTTCAGCAAGGACGCCTTTTCGTTTTTCTTGCTTTTCTTTGAGTTCCGCAGCTTGACGCGCAATCAACTCAGCTTGTTTTAATGCCTCCTGTTCTCGCAATGCTTGTTGAGCAGCGTCAATAACGGTTTTTTGCGGTGATGGGGATGGCGCGGAGGGTATGGCCGGCGTCGGTATTTCAGGTGTTACTTCCTTTTCATATTCTTGTTCAGTAGGTCTTGCAACTACCCGTTTTTTACGAACCTTGACTTCAATTGTGCGCGCTTTTCCTGCTCCATCCGATTGCCGTATTTCAGTTGTCTGTCGACGGGTCAATGTTATTTTCTTTTTAGACTCGATCGCCCCATGAACCTTACGCAGGTAATCAAGTAATTGCGCTTTATCTTTTTCTGTCAGAATATCTTCGACCGACTGCTTCTTTACGCCCGCTGCCAGAAGTTGTTCAAGCAATACATCTGGCGACATGTCTAGCTCATTGGCAAATTTTTCTACAGTCATTTGATTCATCAGCAACCTTTTGTTCACCCTAAATTCATTTCAATACAAAACCGCAATTCTGGAATAGGCATTTAGTTTTTCGATACATACAACCCAGATTTCAGAATTAAAATAGCTATTTTGTTTCGCTAATAGATACTTTAATTAAACCACGGTTCACGCGCTTTAATAATGAGTTTATTAGCACGATCAATATCAATACCCGTCATTTCAACTAAATCATCCGCCGCCAGATCGGCAAGATCTTCTTGTGTTTTTATGCCCTTAGCAGCCAATTCTCGTACTAGTTGAGCGTCCATACCCTCAAGAGAAAGCAAGTCTTCGGACAAATGCTCAAACTTTTCTTCGTTAGCAATTGCATCCGTCAGAAGGGCATTGCGTGCTCGATTACGTAATTCGGTAATAATCTCTTTATCGAGGGTTTCAATCTCAAGCATTTCATTTAGGGGTACATATGCAATTTCTTCAAGCGTAGAAAAACCCTCTTCAACTAGAATTTTTGCTACCTCTTCATCCACATCAAGTTTCTCAATAAAAAGATTGCAGATCATAGAAGTTTCTTCTTCGTTTTTTTTCTGCGATTCCTCAATTGTCATGATATTGAGGTCCCAACCTGTCAACTCTGAGGCAAGTCGTACGTTCTGACCGCCGCGACCTATTGCTTGTGCAAGATTATCCTCATCGACAACGATATCCATACTGTGCTTATCTTCATCAACCATGATACTGCTGATCTCGGCAGGTGCTAGCGCATTTACGACAAACGTAGCGGGATCCTCTGCCCACAAAACAATATCAACTCGTTCACCGGCAAGCTCACCAATAACCGCTTGAACGCGTGATCCTCGCATCCCCACGCAGGTACCAATCGGGTCGATACGTGAATCATTGGATTTAACAGCTATTTTTGCACGTGAACCAGGATCTCTCGCGGCCGCTCTGATTTCGAGCAGTCCTTCCTCAATTTCAGGAACCTCTAATTGAAATAGTTTGACCAAAAAATCGGGTGAGGTTCGTGACAATACTAACTGAGGACCCCTCGCTGTACGATCTACTCTATGTAAGTATGCACGAACCCGATCGCCAATTCTGAGATTTTCCTTTGGTATCATCTGATCCCGGGGGAGCACCGCCTCGATCCTGCCGGACTCAATAATAGCGTTACCTCGTTCCATACGCTTAATGGTGCCAGCAACCAAAAATTCCTTGCGCGCTAAAAAATCATTCAGATTCTGCTCACGCTCAGCATCACGTATCCTCTGAAATATAATCTGCTTTGCCGCTTGAGCGCCAATTCGGTCAAACTCCACTGCTTGCAACGGTTCCTCTATGTGCTCACCTAATTTGATATCAGGGTTATACTGTAAAGCCTCGCTCAATGGTATTTGCCTTGCAGGATTTTCTACAGATTCATCGGCCACCACTAATCTGCTACGAAAACATCGGTAGTTTCCGGTTTCCCGCTCAATAACGACTTGCACATCAACATCTTCATGAAAGTGTTTTTTGGTAGCGGATGCAAGTGCCATTTCCAGGGCAGTAAACACAATCACCTTGTCAACATTCTTTTCATGTGCCAAGGCATCCACTAATAGCAAAATCTCGCGGCTCATATTCCTCCAGCCAATTTTTTATGCATCTTTAAATTATATTTCCGGAACCAACCGAGCTTTATCTAAATTATCTAACTCAACTTGTAGTCTTCTCCCTTCTACTTCGAGTTCTAGCACTCCGTTATTAATTTCTCTAATAAACCCAGCAAAATTCTTTTGTCCTTGCATTGCTATGCGTAGTTTTACCTTTACCCGCTTTCCCATAAAGCGAGCAAAATCGCTCTCTTTTCTCAAGGGTCTATCTAATCCTGGAGAGGATATTTCAAGTCGACTATAATCTATACCTTCTACTGTTAATAATCTATTGAGATGATTACTGATTGCAACACAATCATCAATTGTCACTCCGCCCTCTTGCTTATCAACAAACACTCTCAATAATTTTCCGGGTGCCGACTGTTCCACCTCTACCAATTCATAACCCATACCAGCCAAAATTGAATCCAGCAACTCATACAACGCCATAGCTTCGCCACAAATAAAAAATGGGCTTCATAAGCCCACCGAAAATTATTCGAATTATAGCAATATTCAACTGCCAGCAAAACAGATTTTATATTATATTAATATTATTAATACGTTACTATCGATTACTACTGAGCTGACACAAATCGGCCTTGAAAATTAATCAATGCTTATGAATTTCATCAATTATCACTACACAATGACCAAATAAATCCCGCATAACCATTTTCATCTTGCCATGCATGGCAAATATCTGCTTTATCGGTCGTTATTTTAACGATCCTCCTTTTCAGATTCTACAAAAACTTCTTTAGCCACTAATATTGCGTTGACTGCGGCAGGAAATCCCGCATATACGGCCATCTGAATAATTACCTCAACAATTTCTTGCCGAGAACATCCCACATTGAGTGCGCCTTGAATATGCGCTTTCAATTCAGTTGTCGCGTTTCCAAGTGTTACAAGTGAGGCAATTGTTGCTATTTGTCTTTCCTTAGGGGACAAAACTCCGCGCGAATAAATATCCCCATAGGGAAATTCAATTATCATGCGGGCGAAATCAGGTGATATTGCTTTGAGAGCATCCATAACACTTTCGCCAATATGCCCATGAATTTTTGAAAGGGCTTCTTCCCCACGCTTATAACGATTTACTTCCATCAGCTCATCCCTTGAGAGTTTTTTTGCCGCATCATTGTAATCATCCTGCTACCAGTATTCTCGCGAATGTTTAAATTACGCAATATTCGATTGCAATGGAATGCTGGCGAAGTATTGTTTCCGGAATAATGGGTAAGTTAGCCAACCCTAGCTGCCAAGTACCAGGGGAAGCTGTCTTCAACCGGTAAGATATTGCAAACCAAAGCATTGCTTTGTCTAGTTAAGGGTGCCGCTAAAAATCCCTGTTCCGTCACAATACAGCGTTGTTCACAAGAAATGTTTCTTTATCTATCAATCAGATGCCGCTTCAACATTTTTTGTTCACGCCTCATCTTGCATAAAACTCTGATTTTTTGCGGTTACCTTAAGCAATTTTGTCTCTAAACATAAAATAAACGGCGCCTAGCATACATAGCCCAGCCCAGAGATAATCTAGTTTTAGCGGTTCTTTTAAATAGAAAAAAGCAAAAGGCACAAAAACACTCAATGTAATAATTTCTTGTATGATCTTAAGTTGACCAATGCTCATCACGGTGTAGCCAATTCGATTAGCCGGCACCTGAAACATATATTCAAGAAAAGCCACCAACCAACTTATAATTGCTGCAATAAACCATGGTGCAGTATTCAGCTCCTTGAGATGCGCATACCAAGCAAAAGTCATGAAAACGTTACTCATAATGAGCAACACGATGCTTGTTAAGATTGGATTCATGGTCTATGGAAAGTAATTATGGATTTTGACCGCAGCCGCATTTTTGCCACTGGTTACGTTAAGCGAGTTTGGCTATTTCCAATCATCATTTCAGGATTGACCCAAGTATCAAAATCTTCTGCGGAAACATAACCCAGGGCAAGCGCAGCTTCTTTTAACGACACTTCTTCACGATATGCTTTTTTAGCGATTTCTGCAGCCTTCTCGTAACCAATATAGGGATTAAGCGCGGTTACGAGCATTAAAGAGTTCTGCATCAATTTATGGATACGCTCGGTGTTGGCTGTTATACCCACTGCACAGTGATCATTGAAACTGATCATCCCATCGGCGAGCAGGCGAACGCTTTGTAAGAAATTATGAATTATCAGAGGCTTCATTACATTGAGCTCAAAATTACCCATCGCGCCTCCCATGTTAATCGCAACATCGTTTCCCATCACTTGGCAGCAGAGCATGGTCATTGCTTCTGATTGGGTAGGGTTTACCTTGCCAGGCATGATCGAGCTGCCCGGTTCGTTTTCTGGTATTTTGATTTCACCAATACCACAACGAGGACCGGACGCAAGCCAACGAACATCATTAGCAATCTTCATCAAAGAAGCGGCTAATGTTTTTAGAGTGCCATGCGCATGCACCAATGCATCATTAGCCGCTAGCGCTTCAAATTTATTTGGTGCAGAAATAAAAGGAAGTTTTGTGATACTTGCAATTTCCACCGCTACACGCTCCGCGAATTCCGGATGTGTATTGAGACCCGTCCCTACGGCTGTTCCACCCAGTGCCAATTCGTAAAGATGAGGCAATGAAGCGTCTATGTGCGCCAGTCCATGGTCTAATTGCGAGACGTAACCAGAGAATTCCTGCCCCAAAGTCAACGGTGTTGCATCTTGCAAGTGAGTCCTGCCGATCTTGATAATACGCGTAAATTCTTGAGATTTAGTATGGAGCGTTTGACGCAATGTCTGAATTGCAGGTACTAATTGATCATTGATAACCTGTGCCGCAGCAACATGCATCGCGGTTGGAAAAACATCGTTTGAAGATTGCGCTTTATTCACATCATCATTAGGGTGGACTTTTCGTTCGCTGCCTCGCCCTCCTCCCAATAACTCAGAAGCACGATTTGCCAACACTTCATTCATATTCATGTTAGTCTGCGTACCGGAACCCGTTTGCCATACGGCAAGCGGAAACTCGTTGGCGTGCTGGCCAGCAATCACTTCGTCTGCAGCCATAATAATCGCCTGTGCGATAGCTTCATCAAGCAAGCCTAATTCAAAATTTACAGTTGCCGCCGCGCGTTTTACCAATGCAAGTGCGCTTATAAGTGCGCTGGGCATTTTTTCACTGGAAATTTTAAAATTTAGCAAAGAACGCTGTGTTTGCGCACCCCACAGTGCTTGAGTGGGAACCAAAATGGTCCCCATTGTATCGCGTTCCTCTCTGAAATCGGTCATTGTTGCTACTCCATCCGGTTGATATTTATGGCATAGAAACAACTAATTACCAGTAATATTAGATTGTTCATCAATGGCATCTAAAAAAACAGGGGGATCAGGTAGCCACCCTTTTTTCCGATGCTCCACAATAACATTGGTAAAAATACCACCCCGCACATAAAATTTAGCAGTAAGACGCATATAGCGTGGCTTCATAACAGCTACTAAATCATCGAGAATTTGATTGGTGACAGCTTCGTGAAATACACCTTCGTTACGAAAAGACCAAATATAGAGTTTCAGACTCTTCAACTCGACACATTTTTTATCAGGAATGAAATCTAGAATCAGCCTTGCGAAATCGGGTTGACCGGTTTTAGGGCATAAACAGGTAAACTCCGGTATTTCCATATGAATCCGGTAGTCCCGCGCGGGAAAGGGATTGTCAAATGTTTCCAGCTTCTTTGAGGGTTTACTCGGCATAGGATTAGTCTCTCCGACTCATTCGGTTAAGATCATTAAATCAGTTAAAATAATTAGATCAGACTTAGCTCGCTTAATTATACCAATTTAATCGATTACTCAATTGCGTCTCTCTCAAATCAAACTCGCCGGCTTCAAATCGTTTGTAGACCCAACCGTCATCCCTATACCAGGCAATTTAGTCGGGATAGCAGGGCCCAATGGATGTGGGAAATCCAATGTGATCGATGCAGTGCGTTGGGTATTAGGTGAATCCAGGGCCACGGCGTTAAGAGGCGAATCCATCCAAGATGTGATTTTTAGCGGATCAGTTAGCCGTAAACCGGTAGGACGTGCCAGTGTCGAGCTGATCTTTGACAATAGGCTCGGAAAATTATCTGGGCAATGGTCTGCTTATAGCGAAATTTCCATTAAGCGCGTTATTCAGCGTGATAGCGAATCAGCCTACTACATCAATAATATGCATGTGCGCCGCCGGGATATTACCGATATGTTTCTAGGAACAGGGGTAAGTGGACGTGGTTATGCGATTATCGAGCAAGGTATGATCTCGCGAATTATTGAAGCTAAGCCTATGGAGTTGCGTGTATTTCTGGAGGAAGCTGCAGGCATTTCAAAATATCGAGACCGCCGCCATGAAACCGAACTTCGACTTGTTGATACGCACAGTAACCTCTTACGTGTGGAAGATATTCTTCGAGAACTCGAAAAGCAGTTGCAGCACCTTGAAAAACAAGCAACTGTTGCCCAGCGTTTTAATGATTTACAAGAGCAATTGAATACAGCCCGTCATGTTTTGTGGATGACGCAAAGGAATGATGCCATTGTTCAGCGTACCCATGCAGAGGAAGCCATTGAGCAATTGGAGACCGATTTAGAAAAGGAAATTGCCTTTCTGCATGAATTAGATCAAAAGCTTGAAGCGATGCGAATGCAACAACATGCCGCAAGCGAACACCTCCAACACATTCAGGGTGAACTTTACACCATCAATGCAGAAGTAGCTCGAATTGAACAAAATCTTCAGCATCTCCAGGAAAATAAAGCCTATTTTGCGAAACAAATTACCGTAACCGAGACACAGCTTGAAAACAACCAGCAGCAACTGTCCGAACTGCTCGATAATTTAGCCGCCTGGCATAATGAGATCGAACTAGCCAAATCAACTTCTCAAGAGATCACCCAAATTTACCAAACGGAAAATGAAAAATTACCTGAAGTTGAATCCTTTTTTCGTTCAAAACAAGAGCAATGGCTCGCTTTGCAAAAAAATTTGCTATTGGTACAACAATCAGAGAAATTGCATGAGAGCGATCGAGCTCACGCTGACAAAGCAATACAACAATTAACTGTACGCCAAGAACGGCTGGTTCAGGAAAAAAAATCACTCCCTCTAGTTGAGGACAAAAAGCTCGAGGATTTAGAACAAAATCACCACCAAGTTATTGCTCAACTTGAAGAAAAGCAGCACGCACTGGCTGAAGTAACCGAACAGCTAAAGGTGACTCAATTTAATCTAAAAGAAGCTTCACAAAAAATACAATCTATTCAACAAGAGATTACTCAGGCCAAAGCGAGGAGTGCTGCCTTGCAGCATCTCCAACGCAAGCTTGAGAATAACGATGCACTTGATAGCTGGTTATCCCAGCAGCAACTGGATGTACTGCCACGTTTGTGGCAGTACATCCAGATTGAAAAGAATTGGGAAAATGCGTTAGAAGCTATTTTACGGGAACGAATCAACGCAATAGCCATCGATCAACTGGAAATCGCCATAGGTTGGAGAGATAATCTTCCCTCGGGGAAATGGTGTATTTTTGAAACGGATCCTAGCAAAAATCAGCCTGCCCGAACACAATTATCCCAGCAAAAGCAATGGAAACCCCTCAGCACCTTCCTGATATACCAACGCAACCCAGAGGTCATTCAGCCTATCATGGAAGCATGGTTGAGTGGCGTATACACCCTAGACGATATGACGGTGGGTTTTGAGCAACAAAGAAAACTGCATCCAGGAGAAATGCTCATAACGCCCGAGGGACACATATTTACTTACGCCAGTTTGAATTATTATGCGCCCGATTCATCATTGCATGGCATCCTGGCCCGACAACGTGAAATAGCGCAAATCGAGGAAACCATTCAATCGCTTGAAACACAGCATGCAATCTTGGAAGCTGCTTTGGCCGAAATTGATGAAACCTATCAGCAACAAGAAATGATCCTTGCTGAGTTGCGTAGCGATATCATGCAACTGAAGCAAGATGAACATCAATATCAACTCGAAACTATGCGGCTCATCCAACTGCAGGAGCGTGTAACGCAGCGACATCAGCAGATCGAAAATGAATTGATGGAAATTTCGCATCAAATTGCGCAGGAATATGCACACAAGCAACGAGCAGAAGAAAAACTCACCGAAAATAATAATCAAATTGTGATTTTGGAAGAACAACTTAATGAATTTAAGCTGATCTCTGAAGAAGCTGAACAAGCTCTCGTTGAGCAACGTAAGCGGGTACAGAGATTAGCAGAGGAAATGCGTGACGCCATTTTTCATGAAAAAGATTGCCAAAACAAAATTGATCAAATTGAAAAAGACATCCAATCGATCAACCATAATACGGCCAGCTTAACCGAGAATTTGAAGAAATTAGGTAACATGCAAGCCGATTTGGATGATGAGCCTATGAGTTCTCAGCTAAGCGAAGCGAAAACAAAGAAAAAGCAACTAGAACAAATTTTGATTGATGCACGTCAGGCATCAGAAAATTTAATCATTAGCCTAAGAACGACAGAACAAACCCGGTTTCAATCAGAGCAAAAAACACATCAATACAGAGATTCGATCAATCAAACAAGACTTAAAGAACAAGAGGCGCGTCTGATCGAAAATCAATACAATGAAAAATTATTGGAATCAGGCGCGAATGAAGAAGCGTTATTACCACTTTTGAATGATGTGCACTTGCCCAGATTAAAAACCAAAATCAACCAAGTTACCGCAGAAATAACTGCGCTTGGTCCTGTTAATTTGGCCGCATTGGAAGAACTGCAAGCCTCACAAACACGCAAGCAGTATCTTGAAGAACAGCTGCTAGATCTAAAAGAGGCTGTTGAAACTTTGGAAGGTGCAATCCGGCAGATCGATCGGGAAACACGCGAACGTTTGCTGAAAACTTTTGATAAAGTCAATATCCACTTGAACGAATTGTTTTCGGCGATTTTTGGTGGTGGGCAAGCAAAATTGGTGTTAAGCGGCGATGAAATTCTCGACGCTGGAATGCTATTAACCGCCCAGCCACCCGGAAAGAAAAATAACTCTATTCATCTTCTTTCAGGTGGAGAAAAAGCATTGACGGCGTTGGCGCTTGTTTTTTCATTGTTCCGTCTTAATCCGGCACCGTTTTGCTTGCTTGATGAAGTCGACGCTCCGCTAGATGATAATAATTCTATGCGTTTCTGTGATTTAGTAAAAAGAATGTCGAGCGATACACAGTTTTTGTTTATTAGCCATAATAAAACCACTATCCAAATGGCGGAACATTTGATTGGTGTTACCATGCAAGAGCAAGGTGTCTCAAGGATCGTGACGGTTGATCTGGACAAAACAAAAAATATCGAAAAAGCGGCAGAAACCATTTGAAACTAACTCGAGGTGACAAAGGAAATTAAGATGAGTAAAGTTCAGTATATTGACTTACTAAAATTGGATGAGCGACCTAGCGTATGAGTGATTTACAAATCAGCTTAATCATTATTGGCATTATCGTTATTGGCGGTGTAGTATTTTTTAACTGGTTACAACAAGCGCGCTATCGCCGTAGAATCAAGCAGGCGTTTGAGCATGAACATGAAGATGCACTGCTGAAAACGAGCAAATCGAGCTGGGAAAATGAGCGAATTGAGCCAAAATTCGGCAATGAAACTCCCCCAAAATTTGTTAATGAATTTTCCGCTGAATCACCGGTTGAACTTGGGATCACTAAAGAACCACCACGTTTTGAGCCTGAAAATCGTTTAATCGTCGAGGATGAGACGATAGAAGAACAAAAAGCGGTTAATTTTGATAGCAAAATTAATTACATTACGAGCATACGCGCAAATAAGCTGATTACGCATGACAAACTGACTGAATTG
Source organism: Nitrosomonas nitrosa (assembly GCF_003051105.1). Taxonomy (GTDB): domain Bacteria; phylum Pseudomonadota; class Gammaproteobacteria; order Burkholderiales; family Nitrosomonadaceae; genus Nitrosomonas; species Nitrosomonas nitrosa. The sequence continues at coordinate 32,873 of NZ_QAOO01000024.1, forward strand.
TTGCAGCAAAAATTTGACTTTGGTAAGCCTGTACGTTGGCTTGGGCTGAATCAGGACGGCCATACCTGGGAAGAAATTACGATTGAAACCTTACATACTCAAGGCGGTTATATCCATTTGAAAGGGTGTTTGCAGCTCGCGGATAGAGCAGGCCCTGTAAGCGAAGTCAATTTATCGCGATTTCGAGATATGGTCGAAGATTTTGCAATGCAAATAGAAGCCATTGCCGATTGCCCCGATATTGCAGAGGCGCATACCAAAGCCGTAACGTTAGATAAATTTTGCGCAGATGTCGATGTGGTAATGGGTATTAACATTATCAGTAAGGATGGAGGTGCTTTTGTTGGCACAAAAATACGTGCTTTGGCCGAAGCATCCGGATTTCGACTTGAATCGGAGGGGGCATTCAGATTCCGCGATGATAACAATACCGTTTTATTTTCTTTAAGTAATTATGAAACAACGCCTTTCCTGCCTGCGAGTATGCGAACACTCACCACTCATGGCATCACTTTTTTGTTTGATGTTCCAAGAGTTGCGAATGGTGAAAAAATATTCGATCAAATGGTTAGTCTAGCACGGCAATTTGCGTTAACTTTAAATGGCATCATGGTGGATGATAATCGTGTTCCCTTAAACGATAATGGAATCCGGAAAAGCAAGCAGCAACTTATGAATATTCAAGCGGTAATGGCTGCAAACGATATTCCCGCCGGCAGCGAAACAGCATTGAAACTATTTGTATAGCGGCTATTGATAAAACTTGATCGATAACATGAATGCCTTGCTATTTTGAGCATGGAGAGTGAATAATGAACGACTCTAATTCGCCAATAAATTTGCTTCCTGAATGGTTAGACATCTGAAATGGCCCTGGAAGCACGCCGCCCTTAAGGAAAAGAACCGCTAAATGAATTGGTCTGACTTATATTGGCAACGCATTACTCCGCTCCATGTAATACTTTGGCCATTAAGCTTATTCTTAATAGCGATAATAGCGCTCAAGCAATTATTGTACCGTCGCAATATATTACGGTCAGTCAGGTTGCCTATCCCAGTCATTATCGTCGACAGTATCACAGTCGGAGATTCAGGAAAAACTTCACTCATAATTTGGCTAATCAATTCATTAAAACTGTACGGGTTACACCCCGGGATCATTAGCCAAGGGTTTTCCGAGAATTATGGCCCTCCCCTTCCAGTAACGACTTCGAGCAAGCTAAGCGAAGTAGGTAGTAAATCTTTATTACTGGCATACCAAAGTAAAGGCGCGTGTCCTATATGGATCGGTTATGATCGCATAAATGTAGCACAAGCTCTCCTGGCTGCTCATCCGGAATGCAATGTATTGATCTGTGACGACGCGCTGCTAGATTTTCGGTTACACCGGGATGTAGAGATCGTTGTAGTCGATAACAGCAAACATAATTTTGGTAATGGCTTAGTGTTACCCGCTGGTCCTCTGCGGGACAGTCTTTCGCGTCTCAATAAAGTGGACGGAATAGTTATGAATGAAAAAAGCAGTAAATTGGTGATTGATACCAAGAATCATGTCAGGACATTCCATATGAAGCCTGAAAGTGAATGCTTCGTCAATTTGCTCGATCCTGACAAGCGTTCCACTACCGCAGCATTCAAGGATAAGCCTATTCATGTGATAACGGATTTCTCTCACGCACAGAGCTTTCTGGAACAAGTCCGGTATCTAAAATTAAATGTGAAGTCACATACCTACCTTGACAATTTTCAATTTCCGAAAGAACAGTTACAAACTCAAGGCGATGAAATCATTCTGATGAGGGAAGAGGATGCAGTAAAATATCTAAAATCAGCAAGTGAGCAATTTTGGGTGCTACATGAAGAGATAGCGATTGATATAGGACTGCGTGAAGTCATTTTAAAAAAATTAAGAGAAAAATTTATGGACCCCAAACTTTTAGATATCCTAGTATGCCCCTTATGCAAAGGCCCTTTAGTTTATAAAAAAAGTGAGCAAGAACTGATTTGTAAAGCGGATCGTCTGGCTTATCCCATTCGGGATGGCATCCCCGTCATGCTAGAAGAAGAAGCAAGGGAATTACCTGCGGAAGAGGAAGTTTAACAATCGTAGTTTGACTATAGTGATTCTCAACTCAAAAAAACAATCTCATTCGATTGTTTACGCTATCGGCTGTTTCCATTTCCATCTTAACCAAACTCTTAGTTCCCGAAATTTTTCAGGATCGATTCCATCTGGGAAAATTACAATGGTGCGAGAAAAGAATGAAACACGCGATTTTAGACTCAATACGGTTAAATAGGGTGAAACAAACGTATCACCCTTGATTATAAAGTCAATTTGTTCATTCGATCGAGTCAGCGCTCTACAGACATTTTCTTCAGAAAAACTTAGTGATACGATCGACCAAGGCGAGCGCAACCAAGCATGAAACCACAAATAGAAACATAAGCTTAGTGTGAATATCGCTAATCCGATAAGCTTAATGGAAAATGATTCGCTTAATATCCATAAAATAGCACCGACGAGAAGATGAGTGGAATATACCAATATTGTGAATTGTCTTGATGGTTTGAGTGGAATGATCAAATCAGGCATATCAGATAACTTTTATGAATACGACTTGGCAGATTTTCTTACAGAATCAGAAAGCTATTTTTGAGAATGGCTATGTTACACACTTCAATGGCGGCATAAGGGAATTTAAAGATATTCAGACTGATACAACTATTCTTGCCGACCTGTCTAACATGGGTTTAATCCGCTTTAGTGGAGACGATGCATTTAATTTTCTGCAAGGGCAATTTACTTGTGATCTGAGAAAAGTCACCCCACAGACTGCGCAACATGGAAGTTACTGTACGCCAAAAGGCAGAATTTTAGCGAGTTTCATTATCTGGCAAGGCGCTTCAGTTAATGAATATATTTTGCAACTTCCGGTTATTCTGCTTGCAGCCATCTCGAAACGTCTTGCAATGTATATATTGCGCGCAAAAGTCCAGATACAGGATGATAGCGATGCACTCATACGGATTGGGGTTGCGGGCTCTAAAGCATGTACAGTGGTTGAAGAATTATTTCAGATAGATCGATCTTCTCTTGCTCCACTGGCGGTTATTCACACTGAAAATGCAAGTATTCTGTGTAGAGAAGCTGATCGTTATGAAATCATCACCCCACCAGACAAAGCCGCTTCAATCTGGTCTCAGATCGCTTCACAAGCAAAACCTGCTGGTGCTGCATTCTGGGATTGGTTCGAAATCAGAGCTGGAATTCCCGTTATACTCCCCGACACACAAGAGCAATTCATCCCCCAAATGGTCAACCTGGACGCTATTGGCGGCGTAAGCTTCCAAAAAGGTTGTTATCCAGGGCAAGAAATTGTGGCTCGTACGCAATACCTCGGCAAATTGAAACGCCGCATGTATCGCGTCAATATCCTTTCATCTGAACCCGTTAAACCCGGTGATCAATTAATCTGCACTGAGCTGGCTGAACAAGCATGCGGCATGATTGTCAACGCGGCCCCCTCACCTGAGGGAGGCTATGATGCACTTGCTGTCATTCAAACGGCAAATGTTGATACCGATAAGATATGTTGGAAAAGTCTTGATGGTCCGCTTTTGCGGTTCCAATCATTACCCTATACCATACCGGAATAGCGATTAAGCTGCTTATTCAAGCCACTTTGAACAGTCTGAAAAAATTATGTGTCGTTGCCGTTGCCACCTCTTCCAAGCTTATTTCGCGTAATTTGGCAATTTCTTCAGCTACATGACGTACAAATGCAGGCTGATTGGTCTTTCCACGGAAAGGTACGGGAGCCAAATAAGGAGAATCTGTTTCGATCAGTATCTTGTCGAGAGGAATCGTTTTTGCAACTTCTTTGACAATGTGAGCATTCTTAAAGGTAACAATGCCTGAGAATGAAATATAAAAATTCATTTCAATGGCTTGCTGCGCAACCTCAAGGCTTTCCGTAAAGCAATGCATCACGCCTCCGACATGATCGGCACCCTCTTCTGCCATAATACGCAGTGTATCGACTGCTGCTTCACGCGTATGGATAATAAGTGGCTTGTTACATTGCTTCGCTGCGCGAATATGTTGACGAAAACGTGCTCTCTGCCATTCTAAATCCCCTTTGAGCCGGAAGTAATCTAGGCCCGTCTCTCCGATAGCGACAACTCTTGGCGGCTCGGCCAGTTTGACTAATTGTGCAGCGCTCGGTTCAGTCAAATTTTCATAATCGGGGTGTACACCGACAGATGCATACAAATTATTATGTGATTCAGCTAAAGTTCGCACACGTGGAAAATCTTCCAAGTTAACACTCACACATAACGCATGTGTTACTTGATTTTGCTGCATATTTTCGAAAATTTCGTCAAGATTATTAGCTAAATCAGGAAAATCTAAATGACAGTGAGAATCGACAAACATAAAAAAAGTCGCTTTAAAAAACTATGAATTATTGGTAAGGTCAATTTTTTCTCTTTTTGCATCAGCCCAGCAATTAGGCGTTTCATATAACCGCACTTGTTCTAATCTAAGCCGACTACCATAAGCTGCTTCGAATGCTCGATCCAATAGTTGGAAAGCTTTAACTGCGAGATTCTCCGCAGTAGGTTGACTATCGAAAATAACCGTTTTGTGGCCTTCAATCGATTGGAGAAAATCAACGACGGGTTTATCACCTGCATAGACCAAAAATGCATGATCCCATTTATCAACTATGATTTCCTTAGCAATCCGTTTAATGGCAGAGAAATCGAGTACCATACCTTGCTCGGGTACACCTTCGTCAGAGATAATATTGCCTGACAGGGAAATTTCTATTACATAGCGATGTCCATGCAGATGACGGCATTGGCTATTATGAGTCGAGATCCGATGCCCCGCATCGAACTCTAATCTACGAGTGATCAACATTTGGCGAATTATATCATTGCAAACCATCCCTACACTATTATCCACTTCAGACCATAGTCGCGACAGCGCGAAAATGACCTACGTTTACCCTGTCATTTCACGTCGAGCTTCGGGGGTTTCTGTTGGCATCAATCTGAATCCGAATAATGCTTGTAACTGGCGATGTATTTATTGCCAAGTTCCAGATCTTAAGCGCGGATCAGCGCCTGCTATCGATTTAGCACTACTTGAGCATGAATTACGCACCTTTCTGCATGAATTACTTCACGGACGCTTCATGTTAGAAAAGGTACCCGCCGAAGCACGCCGCATCAACGATATCGCATTGTCTGGTAATGGTGAACCTACCAGCGCAAAAGAGTTTGACAAGGTGATCGAGCTGATTGGGCAAATCACGCATGATCTCTCTTTACCCAAAGAACTAAAGCTAGTGCTCATAACTAATGGCAGCTTGATTGACCGAACTTACGTTCAAAAAGGGTTAAAGCTCATGGCAAATCTGAATGGAGAAGTATGGTTTAAATTAGATAGCGTAACGGAAGATGGCCGCAAGCGTATCAACAATACTCGAATGAGCTTGAAGAAAGTGTTCAGCAATATTAAGCTTGCCGTATCATTGTGCCCTACCTGGCTACAAACTTGTGTCTTTGAAACTGATGGTATGCCGCCCTCTGAGGCGGAAACGAATGCTTATCTCAAGTTTCTAGACTGCTTGCGACAAGAAGGTATCGCGATATCCGGCATATTACTTTATGGGTTGGCACGCCCTTCTTTACAGCCTGAAGCACCCCGGCTCTCCAAAGTATCAATGGAATGGATGGAATCATATGCAGCCCGAATCAAGAAGCTTGGTCTTGAAGTGAGAATCCACCCTTAAAATAATCTCAAAACTCGCCAATTTCAATCGTAGTCAATAGCTAAACCAAGCTATTTTAGTTTTGCTGATTTTTTTAAGCTTTTATACAAATCAGGGTATTGGGCTTTTAGCATCGCCGCGACGATCAGATCATCCCGTTTGATTTTAGTTAAATCGATACGGTCAATATGAACCAGACGGACCAACTCTCTAACAGCTTTCGGCATTTCACGGCCGCTTTCGTACCGAGAACCGCCGCTTTGAGTTACGCCGACTTTACTCCAGAAATCTTGCTGATTCAGACCGAGTTTTTGTCTGATCTCTCTTGGGTTGGGTATTTTCTTAAAAAGTTTCATGCTGTCTTTTTTCAAATGTCATAAAATTTATAAATAATAGACTGGGAAATCGTTTTTTCGTTCCCAATCCCGCCGGATACGCGAACAATAACAGTGTAATAAAATCATTGAATGGGTGATCGATCTATCAATAACTGTTTTAAGGCGTATTTCTTTAATTAAATTAAACATATTAAGGAATTAAAGTGATTTGCATTTATGCTAATCACTTTAATTCCAGAAGAAAATTTTTAACCATTGCGATTTGTTCTCGATTGATGAGCATAGGCGCATGACCTACATTCGGTAAATCAATGATATTCGCTTTGGGGCCGCGAATTTTCATCGCCTCTGACGTATCATCCATTAGAACATCCGATTCCAGGCCTCTGATGACTAAAGTTGGCGTACACAATGGGTCCCAGTAATTCCATAGATCGAGATCTTGTGCGCCATATTTTTGAAAGCTGATTGAGACGCTTGGGTCGTAGTTAAAACCATAGGTGCCGTCACTGAATTTACGCGCGCTATGGATGGCTAGATGGTGCCATTCTTTTTCTGTTAAAGGGCCAAAGGGTGCTGATATTGTCTTTAAGTAAGCCTTGAATTCATCAAAATCAGTGAAACGCGGATCTTTTCCTACATAGGCACCCAAACGGGCAAAGGCGTTAGCGGGAATAAACGGGCCAATATCGCTCATGACAAGTGCTTTTATAGATGCGGGTAATCCCGCCTGACTTGCCAAAGCCATCCCGATCAGCCCGCCCATAGAAACACCTACCCAGTATAAATGAACGTTATTCTGATACTGGTTGCAAATATGCTGTATAAGCAGCATAGCATCAGATAAATAGAGGGAATGCTGGTTATAATTTTCTGCATTCGTTAGCCAGCTACTCAGCCCGCGTCCAACAACATCAACACAGATAACTCTAAAGTTGTCTTCAAGCGCTGCTGCAAGAAAATCGAAATCACGACAATTCCTGGTTAATCCATGAACACAAATCACGACATGGGGATTATCCAGACTTCCCCAATCTGTATAAGCGATATAACGCTCAGCAAATGGCCTATCAACATTTGTTGAAGCGAGGACAGGAACACGGCATATTCGCATCATAATTTTTCTTCTTTATTATTGATCTATCTATACCCTAATTTTGCCAATCAGCTTGGAGTAACTTTGCTTACGACATAGCGGAATTTGCCAGACCGCTCGACTGGAATATCGGCGACTTGTTCGATTACGATATTCACCGCTTTTCCTAGCCTTGCTTGAAATTCATGCTTTATCATTTCGCTGATCGTTGAATCAAGGGTGTTCTCGCTGACGATCCAAACACGGGTTAGATCCAAGCTTTCTTGAAGAATTTTGAATGCACTGATTTGTGGCAAATTCCTGAGGATATAAATCAAGGCTAAGCCATGCATCACAGTCCCATCCTGTGCCACCACAAAATCGGTCGTACGCCCTTGAATCTCTTTAAGCAAAGGAAGGCCTCGTCCACACTCACATGATTCGTTATCAAGCCTGCCGATATCACCCGTTCGATAGCGGATAAATGGGAAATCACCGCTGGCGAGGTGAGTGATGACGATTTCTCCAGATTCACCCATCGGCAAGACAGCACCATCGCGATCGACAATTTCGACGATAATATCTTCGGCAGTGATATGCATATTGCCTGCTGGGCATTCATGCGCGATAAAACCCGCATCTCGGCCACCATAACCATTCGCGACAGCGCACCCAAAAGTTTTGCTGATTTGCTGACGTTGCTCGTCGTAAAGCCGTTCTGAGGTAACGAACGCAACCTGAATTCCTAAATCATCCATACGCATGCCTACCTTGTCGGCATGATGTGCGATATGGGATAACGCAGAAGGGTACCCGAACAGTATTCTGGGGCGATGGGATCGTATTTCTTGCAGAAATAGAGTTAGCTTCTGTTCTGACATTTCGAATGCAGGGAGCAGTTTGCTGCGAAACAAGCGATCTCGCAGCGCACGAAGGCTATCTTGAGTGCCAAGTTCGATCGGTGAACCCCACACGACAATCTCCGGATCACCGATATCTACACCCCACCAGCGAGTAGCCCGCCATTTGGCTGCCACGTCATGACTGACGCGCTCATTACCTATGTAAAATATCAAGGGCTCGCCACTCGAGCCCCCCGTATTAAAGCGGGCGAGCTTATAGGCATTTTCTGATTTCAACGCATCGATATGGTTACGAATTTTCGCTTTATCCAGCAGTGGCAGCTTTTGCAAATCAGCCATCGCTTTGATTGCGGTGGGTTTGAAATCTATTTCGGCAAACAATGTCCGATAATAAGGGACATGCGCCTGCGCATGGCTCAACAATCGTTGTAGCCGGTCCAACTGCAGTTGCTCGATTTGCGCTCTAGACCACCATTGTGTTTTTTCCAGCTGTTTCCGAACAGAGACGCTCCCATGCCGCTTGAGATATTCATGAATAGGAAACAATAAACCTGACACCAATGATGTATAAACCCCTTTTTTGCGCGTGAGCGTGGTATGAGAGCCCATTTATTTACCTCATGCTTTTTGCAAGAATGTATTCATATACACTTAATAACCGATTCCTGACATTCGGCCAAGTGTACTGTTGTACAGTTAGCATACCTGCTTCAGCTATTTGCTTTGCTTTATCGCGATCATTGAGCAAAGAAAGCATCGCGTTTGACATTGCTACAGGATCTTGCGGAGGCACCAGCAATGCCGTTTTCTCATGGGTAACGAGATGAGGAATACCCCCCACGTCGGTACTCACAACCGGGACACCGCAGGCGAGCGCTTCCAGAATTGAAATGGGCATATTGTCGACTAAACTTGGATTGACCATGATGTCTGCTCGATGATAAAGCTCGGCAATCGCTTCATTATCGATTCGACCCGCGAACGTGACTGCATCCTGGATCCCTAGCTCTTCGACTAACCTGCCAAGCGCCGTGCGTTCCGGCCCAGAACCTGCAATGGTCAGCCTTGCCCCTGGAATAGTTTTTCTAACCAGATCAAATGCTCGTATTGCAGTCGCATTATCATAGATTGGTTCTAAGTTGCGCGTCAGAATGACATGGGGAGTTTTCTCAATACCCTGACGCCTATTTGCTTGCTTCGAAAATCGATCGAGATTAATGATGTTGGGTACGATCAACGTGGCAATGCCTCTTTTCCTGAATACTGCTTCAAGAAAGCCCGAAGGAACGACAATGGCATCGGCCATCGCCAGGCTAGGTTTTACCCAGAAAAATGATTTTTCAAAAAATGTATCCGCCTCTCCGCCCCGATAGTTGATGACTACCGGCTTCTTTTTGATGCGCGCAATCCAGATAGCCGGTGTGGCAAACAGATACCAAGACCAGCCCGAATTGGCCATCACATGGAATAACTGCACGGTATTCGCTGCACGCCACAAACGGTATAAATAAGGTAGCAGGCGGAACAGTGCGCGTACCCCCTTGATCTTGCCTGCCCACGTTGGATAATAGGGCGGGTTGACTTGGATGAGATCGACATTGACCCCTTCCTGTCGTAGCAGTCGCGCAAGCTGTTCGGTTTGATTCGCCATTCCTCCCGACGGTGGAGGCATGGGGCCGACTAATCCGATACGCAGCTCAGTGGTCTTCAATCGACTTTCTCCGCCCGGCGATGAGTTGTTTATAGATCGGTTCATATCTCGCCACACTGACGCGCCAATTGCGTTCTGTTTCCACAAAATGACGCCCAGCCTGCCGCAAACCTGGCCATCGCTGGGGAGCGTTCAACAACTCGTCAACCTTGTCGGCAAGCGACTGCGTATTACCTGCCCTGAATAATAGGCCGGTTTCACCATCGCGTATCAGCTCCAAATGCCCACCGACATCGGATGCCACCAATACCCTGCCCTGTGCCATTGCTTCCAGTGGTTTGAGTGGCGTGACCAGTTCGGTCAATCGCATGGAAAGACGCGGGTAAACCAATATATCGATCAGATCATAATAGCGCTTGACCTGATCGTGAGGCACACGGCCAGTAAAAACTACGTTGTCCCGAATTCCGAGCTCAACGGCAAGCTGCCGCAAGAATGCGTCTTGTGGCCCTCCTCCCACCAATAGCACGCACAGATCGGGATGTTTCGCTCGCATCATAGGAAAAGCGCGCAATAAAACTTCAAGGCCTTCGTAGGCATAAAATGAACCAATGAATCCAATGACACGCTTGCCACCGAGTCCAAGTTGATTTTTAAGCGTATCATCAGCTTCTTTACCGACCGAAAACGTCTCGATATCGACCGCATTCGGGATAGTGGTGATTTTTTCAGCAGGCAACCCCCTGCCCACGATGTCATTGCGCAGCCCATCACAAATCGTGGTCACGGCATCGGCGCGACGCAAAGCATAACTTTCCAGTGCCCGTGTCAAACGATAGCGTAACCCCCACTCGCGGCTGGTGCCGTGATCGACCGCGGCGTCTTCCCAAAAAGCTCTAACTTCGTACACGACAGGCAGGTTGAAGCGCCGTCCGGCTTGCAACGTTGCCATTGCATTCAATACAGGTGAATGGGCATGCAAAATATCGGGCTTGACAGTGCCGATAACTTCATTCAACCGCCGAGACAAGCTCTGAATAACCGAAAGCTGATTCAATATCGGCAACCTGCCGAACAAGCCGCTACCCGCTGGTGTCCGGTAAAAATGCCAACCATCGATCGTCTCTTCGAGCTGATGCGTTGCACCCTGCTTGGCGCCCGTCAGATGAAATGTTTCCCAGCCGCGTGCGCGTTGTGCCTTCAGGATAGACAGCGTCCGGAAAGTGTAGCCGCTATGCAACGGTATAGAATGATCCAGTATGTGCAGTATTCGCATGTGATTACTTGAAGCGGTCAGAAATTGTGAACGGTTTTAGGCTATGTATTATCATTCTTTGCGGTATTCGGTATGCGATTAAAATGAAAAATTGAATGACCCGCTTTTTATCCGAAGAATAGCAAACCTGGCCGCTTTCCTCCATTGATAATAACGGACACCACCAATCATCGTTCAGAATGATAAAGCGTAGCGTTTGAATCGTTTATCAGAACAATGGTATTTTTCTGCCTGCTTCAAGTATTATGCTACCCCCTCTTCATGTCTTACGACTTGATCGATATTCAGTATCGCAGAGAAGCTCACGAAACTACTCCAGTGCTACTACTTCCAGACCGTCAACAATCTCCTGCGCTATCACGTACGGGGCGGGCAAATTATCGGAATCCGACAACGATTCATCTTTCAGCCAGAAAATATCCAGGCTGATCTTGTCGCGCTTGATCAGTTCCTCATAATCAAAGGCACGCCAGCGACCGCCTATCCCCTCTCCCCTCTCCCCTCTCCATTTGGGAGAGGGTTGGGGTGAAGGGCGCTGCCTTTCTCCTTCCCTTTCCCCGTCATTCCGGACTCCGCGCTGGAATCCATTTCTGGGTGCCATGTGGATGTACGGTTATGCCTGTTCCAGGCTGGTAGCATTTCACGAACTCATCCAGATTCGCTCTCTTCAACGGGTTTGTTTTGAGGGTAAAATGCATATTGGTGCGCAGGTCATAGATCCATAGCTGCTTGGTCCACGGCGTTTCAGATGCGGGCTTCTTGTCGAAGAACAACACATTGGCCTTCACGCCTTGAGCATAAAACAAGCCCGTCGGCAACCGCAGCAAAGTATGCACATCGCATTCATGCAGCAGTTTGCGGCGGATAGCCTCACCCGCCCCATCCTCGAACAACACGTTATCCGGCACGACCACCGCAGCCCGGCCATTCTGTTTAAGGACAGACCACCTGATCCCAGCGATTTTAAGATGACCCCAATTTAAAGATCAGACGAAATTCTGATCGAGGAAAGAAGGTTTCAGTAGCATTGAGCTCCTCGCAGAGCTTAGCGATGACCTCATCAGTATGTGCACGTGCGCTGTGGTGCAAACGGACGGTCAAGGTTTTGTTGAGGTAGTCGGGCAAGAGGTCGGCTTCGGTGGCGTATAAGGCGCGCAAAAACGCTCGAGCCTGATCGGGTTTGGGTAGGAATTCACGGACAATGTTAACCATTGCCGACTCGGCGCGGTAAGCGATGATTTTAATGGTGTCGAGGAAGTG
>NZ_QAOO01000025.1 GCF_003051105.1 Nitrosomonas nitrosa
TATTTATAGCAGGGGATTTTATCAACACCATAAAATCTATCAACTCTTCAATAGCTTGGACTATCATAAAGACCCTACAAATAAAATATTAAAGCCTTGATAAGGTATCACCACCCCGCAATTACAGCTTGACAGCATCCCAGCAATTTTTGTTTTTAGCATTCTCTGATTCTCTGCGCGCGATACGCGACTTTTGACAGTCAATACGGATGTCTCTTGCATTTCAGTAACCGATATCATAGTTTTACCTCCGATATCTGTTGCAATGCGGGCTTCCCGGTAAATAGGTGCTAACTGTCCAGCAAAAGATCTAGCGAAAAAAACGGTGCTGAATCAGTACGCCACGCAAGAGCGATCAATTCTTCTGGTAAGTCTATTTGCATCCTCAAAATGACCAATACCGATAGCCTTACCATGTCCTTTGTAGAGACGGGAAATTAGGATATGTGGATCAGCGATCCTCCATTTTGCATTGTCAGCAGGTTGCTTTGAATGGGATTGAGTAAACAGCTTGTGATGAAAATCTATGATTGCTGTAGCGTCTCACTGGTGGTGGAATCTAATTGATAGCGCTTCATCCCGTTTTACCGTTTAAATTAAGAAATATTTCTGCGGCAAAACCCCTATATAGACGGGAGAGCGCCAGAATGGTCGCAATGTTGGTTTAGTATTAACGCAAAAGCAAGCCATGTGCACAGCTTTTACCGCCTACATCAACCACGTTAATTTCGGCCTTCTTCAGCCGTGCACACTGAGCTATTTTTTAAATTTATGACTGAGAATCACCTGATTTTTCTTGCTTTCTTTCCTGGTGTTTTTCACGCCATTTTTCATGGCGGCGTTGTTTCATTTCTTCCAATTTAGTATTTTGTTCTGGTGTCAAGATGGATTGAAGCTGGGATTTGGTTTCTTTATAGATTGCCCTATGCTTCTCTCCTTGCTCCTTGAAAAGGGCCTCAATTTTTGTCTTCTGATCAGGGCTCAGGCCCAACTCTTTGTCGAGGCGCTCGATTTTCTTGGCGCGATAGTGTTCGTAATTTCCCTTTCCGCCTGAATAGGCTGTTACCGAAAGAGGAAGCGCTAAAGCGACTACCATAAAGATAAGTTTAACGTTCATCGCTAATTCTCCTTATTTAGTGATTATAGAGTAGAGCGTTATTATCGCTGCTCTAGTGAATCACTATACCCAATAAATGCGCAAACAATTTGCAATGATTGTGAAAAAAATGTGAAAGTTAGTTCTTTTTACCAAATCGATCCTAATCGATATTTTGTGGATCATACCGGTAACCTGCTCCATACACCGAGTGAATTACTTCTTTCTCAGGAATCAAATCAGCCAATTTTTTTCTCAATTTTTTGATATGACCGCCGTACTGCCATTAGTAGCGCATTGGCGACCTCTAAACGCCAGAGTGACGGAACTGTCGCTCCTATCTCAGTTACTTGGTCCAATACATTCGTGGCCTGGTCCGAATTTTCATCCTCGAACAGCCATGCTAGAGCCATTGAACTGTCAAGAACCAAGCTCATGGACGACCTTCATTAATTAAGTCCTTAATTTTCAGGCCGCCTAGTGTGACACCAATTCTTCGAGCTGCAATATTGGCAGCAGCTTGTCGCGCTTTGGCACGATTAAAACAAGGCACGACGGAAATCATTCTCGCCACAGCTTTGCCGTGCCGGGTTATCAATACTTCCTCACCACTTTCAACCCAGTCGAGTAAAGTTCCAAATTTGTTTTTGGCTTCAAAAGCTCCAATTTCTTTCATAAGCTTCTCCTATATAAGCTAGACTCAGTCTAGCTTATATATCATAAACTCCTTTTTGATACTAGAATAGAATTACTGAATATCCAATATCATTACAATTACTTAAATATAAATGATAATGTCCTTATCCTTCTTAAAATAGAAGGAAGTAATGATAGAGTGTTGTTACCAACAATCTTACATGATGACAGTATTAGCTATACTGTAACTTTTAAAATCTTTTAACAATTCTCCTTTGTAGTTACGTTACAGCCAGTTATACTGTAACTAAATGATTAAGGGAGATTTCATCATGCCGCTAACTAATGCTGAAAAACAAAAACTTTATCGTGAAAGACACTTATCATTTTCAGAAAGCCATGAGCCGCTTTGTAGATTACAGGCCTTTGTTCAGCCGTATACATTTAATAATGTAACCCGGATATCAAGAGCCTCAGGTCTCACAAAGCGTGAGGTTATCGAAAAAGCCATCAATGATCTTGCAGAACGGTTAGACTGTAACCATGGAGATTTATGATTTTTCTGCTGGTATTGTTGCTTAAATTATTTTTCATGCTAGTTATACTATAACTAAAAAGAGGATTTCTATGATAAAGATCATTGAGTTCTTTATCATTCTTCGAGACTATTTGCTTTATGTTCGTGAATTCCACAAGCCTGGGCATTTGCGTGAGCAGCACAAGATTATTAATGTACTTGTCTGTGGATCTGATGAAAGATATCGCGAATTAAGAAGCAAATACTCTGATTCTTTCTAGTTACACTGTAATTCTATCTTGCAATCAATACACAACCTTAAACGTCGGACTATCCTGTGGCCGCGTTTTGCGATGATCATAAATCCTTGTGGTAGCGATATTGGCATGCCCAACCACTCTTGCATCTTCTAAATCATAATTCTTTCCACTTCATCAAGTGTCATTTCATCTCGACGCCGGTCATAGAGCTGTGTAGTGCGTGTGCTGGAATGATTGGCCATAATAGCTGCCTTTTCTAAAGTCCCACCATTTTTTAGATAAGCGGTAATTCCTGTAGCTCTAAAGCTGTGATTTCCTGCTTTTGTGGCTATGCCCGATTTATTAATGTGCCTTTGTATCATGGCATGGGCATTGGCTTGTACTAAAGGAGATGAAGTTAATTGCCCAGTTCCTCGGCCAATGGTGCGAAATAAAAAACCCTTTGGGTCTTCACGCAAGTTTGTTTCATTAATATAGGCGATTAAATATTCTTCCAAATTATGATGGCATGGCATTTCATGCCGTTTTCCGCCTTTTTCGTGCAAGCGTACCCAGAGTCTTCTGTTTTGAGTATAAACATCATCAACTCTCATCGCCAAAGCAGCACCAATCCGTGCAAACGAATAAACCATCAATGCAATGAGTGCTCGATCTCTTAATCCGGAAGGTTTGCTGACATCGATACTATCCAGTAATCGTCTGGTATCTTCACTATCTAGAATGGGAGTTTTCCCAGTTTTTATTCGATGATTTGGTCCTCTGACAGAAGAAGCAGGGTTAACTGCCACAATTTGACCGATTACCAGCCAATCGAATAAATGGCGAATGGCTGCCAGGTGCTGTTTAACACTTGGAGCAGACAGTCTTGTGGTTTGCAGTTCTATCCAAGCAGCTACATGTAAAGGTTCAATCTCTACCAATGACCCAATATTGGCTTGGGCTTTACACCAACTCATAAAATCTAGGACTGCACGGATATATGCACGGCGAGTGTGAGGATTCCGAATATAAGATGCAAAAAATCCAAAAAACGAATTTTCGCTCGTTCACCCGTCGCACTAACAATTTCTGGATAAGAAATTTGTGTCAGGGGTAATAAATGCTGGGACATTCTTTATTATCTAGAAAGTAAAAAATAAAAAATTTATTCTATCATTTATATATGTGATAAAGGACATTATCACATATATAAAGGAGTCGGGAATCATAAATCGATAACATATTTTATCAATAGTTAGATGGGTAGGTATAAAAAGTAAGATTTATTTATCTTTTTTTAGATTTATTCAATTTGATTGTAATAACCATTACAATGCTAATAGTTATATTAATCATTTTAGGAGAAATTTATGGTGACGATTGCTTCAACAGAAGCCAAAACGCATTTTGGGGCATTACTTGATACAGCACAGCGTACCCCTGTCATTATTGAGAAAAAAGGTCGACCCATTGCAGTATTAATTTCTGAGCATGAGTATGCTGCTTTCCAGCAGTTTAAGTTAAAAGCACTAAAGGCAGATTTAAAGGCAGGCATAGAACAAGCAGACCAAGAAATTTTGTTAGATATCGAAACTGTATAAAGCTATTAAATTTTGATGGCTTCAAGCCGGAAGAAAAAGAGATGGTACTTAATTCGGTTAAGTCTTACCAGCGGGTGTATTCATTTACCAATGACATAGAGCATACCGAAGCCATTATGGCGGCCGGTTTCTATTCTTCATTTCATGTCACTTCGGTCACTCTGCCTGAGTTCATACAAGCTACCAAGTTGGATGTGGCGATAGCTACAAAGTATTTCGAGAATGCTCATATGAGCATTATCAAAACGACAGGGATGATGGGCTCAATTCTGGATATTCTTGCAGGTAGCTTTGACTGGTTATGGGTGGGCAATCTGGGGCCGGATGTAAAGGATTATCTCAGAAAAATTCCGGGCTACCAGGATCTGTTCGGAGATATGGCATTTTGCGATTGTGAACATTGTCAATCTATTTATTCCCCTGCTGCTTACTTCGTGGATTTAATGCAGTTTGTAGAACGCTATGTCATTTCGAAACATTTTGTGGGATCAAAAGCCAATCATGTGCTCAATCTGAAAGTCAGAAGGCCTGATCTTTGGACCTTGCCGCTTACCTGTGACAATACCACTACGCTGGTACCATATCTCGATATCATCAATGAAATTCTGGAATCCTACATCGCCAATAAAAAAGGGTTTACCGGAGATCTTAACGATCGAACGGCAGTTGAAGAGTTTGTTTACAAAACTGAAATTGCACTGGAGAAGCCAGGCACTTGGAAAAATGGTGTACATGCTTTCACCCAACCTTATCATCATCCCCTTGAATCAGTGGCCACCTACCTGGGCCATTTCGGAAAAACCAGAGAACATATAGCTCTGCTATTAAAAAAGCCGCAAGAGGAAGTATCCAAAGCCAGACTGCATCTTTCCGACAAGGAATATGAGCTTATTATTACGCCGGATAGCAGTCCAGCGTTTATCAACCGAGTATATGGAATTGACTTTGCTGAAGCTTCGGGAAAAATCTCCCCCTTTAATGCCCAATTACTGCTCAAGCCGATGAAAGTTGATCGCAAAGAGTTGGGCAGATTGTTTAAGACCAAATTCATCACCAATGAAGGCGCTGACAACATTGAAATCAGGGGTGAAAAAATCAATGCCGACAGCATTCAAAACAACATAGAGCGGGTTAGGAACCTAACCTACAATGTCCTTGATCGGGCGCATCGCTTTGTGCGTTTGTGGCAAAAAACCGAATGGGCCATTGAAGAGCTGGATTTAGTGCTTTCTCAATTTAAAGTCTTAGGAATTGCTTCGGATATTGCAGCGGTTATTCTCACTACAATAGGCAATATTCTGCGATTGCAGGAACAACTGAAAATATCATTTAAAGAATTATTCTCAGTTTTGTATAGCCTTCCCACTATCTCTTTAGAAGAAAATGAAAAATCATTTTTTGATAGCCTGTTTAATCACGAAGATGTCGTGCTGGCAGAGGGAATCTATCCGAAAAATTCAGTAAAATTGATCCATCCTGCTCTGGCTATTCGCCTACCACAACGCTCAGCGCATTCATACAACCATTGGTGATATGTCGCCAATACAATTTGAAAAAGGACTTAGCAAAGTGTCCGGTTTTGTTTGACCACAACACAGAGCCATGGAAATTCCATCTGTTCACTATGCCAGGAGCGGCGAATTTCATATTGCCTACCAGGTGCTCGGCGCAGGGCCGATCGACCTCGTATTGGTGCCTGGCTGGATCAGCCATCTTGAAGTGGCCTGGGAGCAGCCGAGGCTGGCTCACTCCTTTCGCCGGCTGGCATCGTTCAGTCGCCTCATTTTGGTTGACAAGCGCGGGACCGGCCTGTCTGACCGGGTTTCGTCGAAAAGCCTGCCAACGCTTGAAGATCGCATGGAGGACCTCCATGCAGTCCTCGACGCCGTTGGCTCTAGCCGGACCGTTCTATACGGGATTTCCGAGGGCGGGCCCCTGTGCATGCTGTTTGCCGCGACCTATCCTGAACGAACCACAGCCTTAGTGGTGTATGGCTCGTGGGCGCGCGCTCTCAAGGCGCCAGATTACGATTGGGGTTTTGATCCGATTGAATTCGAAAGCTCTTTGACCTCGCTCGAACCCCATTGGGGTGATGGCGCGGCCGTGAACGTCGTTGCACCGAGCTTGGCGCATGATGAGCAATTTTGCGCCTGGTGGGGTCGCTACGAGCGAATGGCCGCGAGTCCCGGTGCAGCTGTAGGTCTTCTTCGCATGGGCTTTGAAGGGGACGTTCGGCATGTATTACCCACGATTTTTGTCCCCACTCTGGTTCTTCACCGGGCCCATGACGCCTTTGTGGATGTTCGACACGGCCGGTACATTGCCGAGCACATCCCTGGTGCGCGATACGTTGAACTGGAAGGCGGGGATCACTTTCCCCTTGGCGGCGACTTGAACGCGGTAGATCAGCAAATTGAAAATTTTCTGTCCGAGCTCATTGGGGTGCGGCGAGGCCCCAGCACGGACCGGGTGCTGGCGACGGTGCTTTTCACCGATGTGGTCGGATCGACCGAGCGCGCAGTCGCTTTGGGAGACGAAAAGTGGAAAAAACTGATCGCCATCCACGATGATCACGTTCGCATGGAGCTTGCTCGTTATCGCGGCAAGGAGATCAAGACGATTGGAGACGGTTTTTTGGTGACGTTCGATGGTCCGGGACGAGCCATCTGCTGCGCTGACGCAATCCGCAACTCCGTGCGTTCACTCGGATTGGAAATCCGAAGCGGCTTGCACACCGGGGAGATTGAGATGATGGCAAATGACATAGCCGGAATCGCTGTAAACATTGCGGCGCGCGTTTCAGCATTGGCCGGACCAGGCGAAATCCTGGTATCCAGTACCGTGAAGGATCTTGTGGTCGGTTCGCGAATTGAATTCATAGACCGCGGCTCCCACGTGTTGAAGGGGGTGCCCGGCGAGTGGCATCTTTTTGCTGCCGTCTTATGAGGTGCTGCGAACGGCGCGGGCAAAGATCTTACCCCCGGATAAGGTGTTGCTTGAATTCAAGTAATAAGTGCATAACCCACCAATTTTTCAGCGTCTGTGCCCGACAATTCGTGGAATATCTCGTAAGGCGCCCTAAAACCCAGGCACTTTTTTGGCCTGTTGTTAAGTTTGTGTACAGCCTCCAACACCTACTGGGTGGTCACATCCAGAAGCCCCCTCGCTTTGGGGAAGTATTGGCGTAACAGCCCGTTGGCGTTCTCATTCTGACCACGCTCCCACGAATGGTAGGGCTTGGCAAAATATGTTTCACATTCAAGAGTATCCGCTACCTGTTCATGCTTAGCGAACTCCTTGCCCTTGTCTGCTTCGGCTGGCAAGCATCCTAGCTTGATAAACACGGGTTATGCACTTATGATACGAATTCACCTTGGACTCTTATCACTCTCCAGCAAGAAAAATGAGCCTATGAAAAATCACCTTGAGCACGCCGCGGTGCGGCGCGTGATGGTCGGGACCGATCGGTCCGAAACAGCCGAGCAGGCCGTTCAATGGGCCGCCTCGTTCGCCGAGCGGTACGGCGCGGAACTCTTCGTTGTGCAGGTGGTTGTGCCGCACAACCCTGCGTCCACTGTCTCGCGTCAATTACCATGGCCGATTTCGCGACAATTATGATGGCCGGTTGAGTTTGTTTATTACGTCATGATTTTTTCTGATTTTTCCTCCTGTAGCTTTCGCTGTCGATTTCAATGATAGTTGCGTGATGGATGATTCGGTCGATCGCAGCAACAGCCATCATGGTGTCAGGAAAGATTTGATCCCATTGGCTGAAGGCTGGTTCGAGGTAATGATCAGGCTACCGCTCTCATACCGGTGCGCAATAAACTCAAACAAAGCTTGTGTTTCTGAGTCAGTTTTCTTGACATAACCGATATCATCAATAATCAGAACGCGGTATTTATCCAGTTTGGTCATAGCAGTCATCAGATCCAAGTCTTTTTTGGCTTGTTGCAAGTGCTTAACCAGCGCCGTTGCCGGCATCCATTTGACTCTAATACCCTGTTCAATCAGATGCAGCCCCAGTGCTGGCGGCAATATGTGATTTGCCTACGCCGGAAGGGCCGATCAGCAAGATATTATCCGCTTGATGTGCCCACTGGGTATTGTCGCGAAGTGCAATAATTTTTTTCTGAACTGCTTGGGGTAAGTCATTGAGTGCCAGTGTGGCAAAACTTTTGCCACGTGGCAGCTTGGCTTCGCGCGTCCAGCTGCTGATTCTACTTTGGAAACGCTGAGCTATCTCTTGTTCACAAAGTGCAGCAAGATACTGGCTGTAACTCCAGGCATGTTCAGAGGCCCGGTCTTGATAATCCTGGTAATATTGCCCGAAGGTGGGCAATCTGAGTTCTTTGAGCATTAGTGGCAGCGCTTCAGACATAAGCCATCTCCTGCGTTATCCAGCTTCCGCTGAGTAATTGGTCGTACGCGTCGATGGTGTGTTGCTTTGCTGGTATGTCCGGTTGTGTCGCATGACGCCGGATAAACCGTTTTTGCAGCGCTTTCAGTTCGGGTAGCGGGTTTTGCTGCCAGTGCATGGATCACATGCCGGTAAACGCGCCCCCCAGTACAGCAATGCATCGACTGCCTCAAATAGGATTTGGACTCGTCTAAGTGGGGCAGATTACAACAGCAGCGACTTCACACACTAAGCTGTTCAAGGACTGTTTTCGCTTCAATCAAGTCGAGGTTGTCGACGTGTTCGTTGAATCTGGAGTAAATAGAATGTAAGATGCGCTTGGCATTATCCACTTTATTGAGTTTTCTCCAAAGTTTAGCCAGGCTCGTGGCGGCTCGAAGTTCAAGCATTGTTGCATGCTGATCCTGCGCGATCTTTAAGGCTTCACACAAACACTCTTCTGCTTCCTGGACTGATTCGTCGGGCTGTCCCAGCAGCAGTTCGCCTTTCAGTCGAAGCAGTTCCGCGTGCCAAAACAGTTCTCCCCCAGTGACAGCAAGCTTCAGCGCTTCCTCAATGGCGGCCAACCCTTCGTCAATGCGGTTGTTCCGTAAATAGATTTCTGCCAGCAACGCCAGTGTAAACGTGTTATCGAGAGTTCCACCTGTATCCCGAGTAGCGGAAAGCCCGTGTAGTAACTTGCCGAGCCCTTCCTTCTGGCCATTTTCGGCCAACGCCCAGCCTTGAGAGGACGTCGCCCACGCCAATCCCAATGCAAAGGAGTATCGTGTTGATACCGCAATGGCTTCGTCGGTGAGCTCCAGTGTTCTCGTCGCATTGCGGACAGCGGAATAGATCCGGGAAAGAAAAACTAAAGTAAAAACCAGAGTGTATGGGTGTTCCAACTCCCTCGCCATGCCAATCGCCTCCAGCGCCAGCATTTCAGCTTGCTCCACCTCACCCAATATCCATAATGTCCTGACTAGCAAAATCCTCGCGGTTATCCCAGGATCTTGCCCATAGCGTAAGGCCAGTGAGCGGTGTTGATTCGGATCATCCAGGGATATTGCGGTGAGCAGATGATGTTTTGCTTCGTCAAACCGGCCAAGGAAGAAATAGGTCGAACCCGACAGGTGGTGAGCATCAATCAGTAGATCTGAGATTTGCTCTTGAGTAGCCAGAGAAAGGAGATTTTCGGCCAGGCTGCAAGCTTTAGCGATCTGCCCTCTGACCAGGTGAAAGACCCATAATCCTTTAATGGCGAGAAACTGATGCACGGAGCCGCTGGTCTCCTGTAACAAGTCCTTCGCCCTTCGATAATTTTCTCCCATGTCGTCGGATGCATAGCCTTTGACGGACAGCATGGGGGCTCCGCGTGCGAGTAGGAGCTCCAACTCCATGGCATTCCGCTCCGAGCCTTGCGGCAGATCCTTGAGCACATCGAGCGCCTTGTTAAAATGATGAAGCGCTTCAACGTTGGCTGATCGTTCCGCATCTCGACGAGCCGCACGATGCCAATACTCGACCGCCGGACCGGTCAATCCTGCCTGTTCATAGTGATTGGCCAGGAGTTCCGGTTCCAATGCAACCCTCTCGGCGAACCGGTTCTCCAGGGTGTTGGCAATGCGAGCATGGAGAATGCGCCGGGGTTTCTTGGGGAGGGTACTGTAGGCCGCGTCCTGGACGAGCGCATGCTTAAAGTGGTAGGTCGCAAGAGGTATCTCACCCTCTTGAAGAACGAGCCCGGAAGCGACGAACAGGTCGAGTGCATTCCTCAACTCGCTGTCCGGCACTTCGACAGTGGCCCGCAGCAGCTCGTAGGTGAATTCACGCCCTATTGCTGCACCGGTTTGGACAATTTCTTTGGCCGACCCCAATCGGTCCACCCGTTCCATGAGCAACGCTTGCAGACTGTCCGGAATGGGCAATCCCTTTAATGGGCCCTTCAAGGTAAATGAATCGTTTCCCTCAGTCAGCAGCCCGGATTCCAGTACATTTTCCGTCAACGTTTCGATATAGAGGGGTATGCCATCGGCCTTGGCCAGAATCGCCTGCTGCACCTCGGGCGGAAGCACTTTTCCTCCTGTCATTGCCACCACGAGTTCGGCACTCTGCCGACGTGGCAACCGACTGAGCGTCAGGGACGTCACGTGACTATATTCCGCCCACACCGGCTTGAAGTCGGGGCGAAATGTGATCAGCAACAACACGCGCATCTGCCGGATGCGTCCAATGATTCGCGTCAGGAGGTCCCGCGTGGTGGGATCCAGCCAATGGGCATCTTCCAGAATGAACAACACTGGGTTGCGATTGGCCAGCCGTTCGAGATACTGCACCAGGGCTTCCAGCGTCATTTCTTTGCGTGTTTCGGATGACACCGTGAGCGGCGGGGCCCGGTGATCGCCTTGGATCGAGAGCAGATCCGCCAGCAATGACACCGTGTCCTGGTTCTCGATGCCGCTTTCGCGAGCCATGGCATCGAGCTTCTCCCGTTGTGCCTGGGCACTGTCCTGACTGGCCAGCCCCGCGGCCTGCCGCAGAAAAGTGGTTGCCGGATAGAGCGCCGTATTGGAATGGTACGGTGAACATTGAAATTGAATCGACTGGTACCGTTCATTTGCGAGGCGGTCACGCAAACTACGGGCGATTCTCGATTTTCCGATGCCAGCCTCACCACTTAGGAGCACGACCTGTCCTTCGCCGCCGACGGCTTCGCGCCAGCGCCCCAACAGGAGTGAGAGCTCCTGTTCTCTGCCTACGAATTTGGCTAATTGGCTGGATCGATAGGACTCAAACCGGCTGGCCGGCGGCCTGAT
The DNA here is from genome assembly GCF_003051105.1 of Nitrosomonas nitrosa. Classification (GTDB taxonomy): domain Bacteria; phylum Pseudomonadota; class Gammaproteobacteria; order Burkholderiales; family Nitrosomonadaceae; genus Nitrosomonas; species Nitrosomonas nitrosa. Next base: position 11,305 of record NZ_QAOO01000025.1, read on the forward strand.
ACTCAGAATCTGCCAAGCTTGGATAGGTGTGTCGAACCCTTTCAGCAAAGAGGCGCCAAGATCCAAGAACTCGAATTCATTTCCGACAAGCCGTTTCGTCGCCAGATCAATGATCAATTGATCGGGTTTAGCCAGTGCTTGGAGGCGGGCGGCGAGATTTGGGGTTTCACCGAACACTGACCGTTCCTTGGCGGTGTCCAGCCCCATTAGTTCGCCAACGACGACTTGACCCGTCGCGATCCCGATTCGTGCAGCAATACCAAACTGTGGATGGGGATTGTCTAGATTAAACGCCCTCACTGTATCTAGAATAGCCAGTCCGGCATGTACCGCTCGTTCCGCATCGTGTTCGTGGGCCTGGGGGTATCCAAAATAGACCAACATCCCATCCCCCATGTATTTTGCGATATAGCCATTGAGCCGACCAATTGCTTGGCTACAGGCGTCTAAAAACCGCCGGACCACATCCTGGAGGTCTTCAGGGTCCAACCGGCTAGACAGTGCTGTCGAATCCACAAGATCACAAAACATCACCGTCAACTGGCGACGTTCTGCTTGATCTCGTTCGGGAGGGAATGGCTGCTCTTCCGGAATGACGCCAACGGGTATAGACCCCGGGCCCATAACTTCAGCGCTCTGTGGCAATTGAGCGATCGCGCGCAAGAGCTTTTTCCGATGTCCCAGTAAGACACCCATCGCCTCCAGATCGCCCTCATTCAGCTCGGGTAGGACATCCCAGGTGATCGCATTGTGCTGAAACGACTCGCGATATATACTGAGACCAAGGTTATCCAGCCATGCTGATATACGATCATTCATCATAGACAACGTCGATGGTGGATATTCCGACCCGGCAAGGGTAGGATTAACTGCGTTGAGCGTAAGAATTTACTCGTTGCGGATCGTAATCCTTTAATCGATAATAGACCTATGATGAACAACGCTTCCACGAATACGATCTCTAAAAGGTCTTTCACTCGAAAAATGGAACGCCGACTGGTAGGTATGGCAATGATGGTCATTGCCTACCTGATCGAGAAAGCTGTGTTGCGTTCGATCAAGCGCAGTGGCACGAAATCTTCGGCGCCGAACAACCCTGCATCGTAAACCATTTTTATCTTCAACGCCCTCGCAGCAGATCGATAACCAAACCAAGGGTCAGCAGACCTGCGACGACCCCGAATGTTATCGGTACCCACTCGGCAACAACCGTCGACGTGGCCGTGAGTCCGCTGGTCAGGACACTTGCCGCAGCGATCAGACCGAGCGTCAGCCGTCGTCCCGTGTGACGCACTATATCCTCCAGCGAATTGGCCCGGAAGTTCACCACAAGCTTTGGACCGCCAGGGCGGACACCGACGAGGTTTTCGACCGCCTCGACCACGCGCAGGACCCGTACTTTCAACTTCTGCGATTGATACACAAATGTCTTTGGATTGAGCGCGGTACCCATGCGTTTGACCATCAAGCGCATCAAGTACTTGCCTGCTACATCGTAAGGATCAAGTGCTGGATCAAGCTCGGCAGTCGCCAGCTGTACCTGAGCAAGTGCTTTTGTGGCGAGCGTAAGTGAAGCCGGTAGCGGCACTCCGTGCCGTAATGAGACCGCGCTCATTTCTTGCAGAAGCGGCCCGATCTGCATCTCGGCAAGCGAGGCTGTGCGATATTTTGCCATCACCTCCCCAATCTCTCTCTGGAAACTGGCCACATCGAGATCGCTGGTATTGACGGCGCTCGTCATCATCAAAGTGACATCGGTGAGAAACCCGGCATCTTCCTGCCAAAGAGCCATCAACATTAACAAGAGATGCTCACGAAGATCGGCCCCTACCTCGCCGACCATTCCGAAATCGAGAAAATAGATGCAGTCCTTCCACCACATCAGATTGCCTGGGTGGGGATCGGCATGGAAGAAGCCATCGACGATGATCTGTTTGTAGTAGCTCTCCAACAGTTGGCGAGCGGCCTGGATACGCTCTGGACCAGCCGGCGCCTGCTTGATCGGTATGCCCTGGATCTCTTCCATCACCAATAATCGGGACGTGGACAGATCCCGATGTACTCTGGGTACGGCAAGGCGATCATAGTCTGCGAGCACCGCCTGCATCCGCCCGATGTTGTCGGCCTCCTGACGGAAGTCGAGTTCACGATAGAGCGAGGTGGAGAGGTGTTTGAACACGGCCTCCATATCGATCACCTGATTGAGCGCAGGACGTTTTCCGACTTTCTCCGCAAACACCTCGAGCAGGGCGAGATCCTGTTCGATATCAGCACGAGCGGTGGGTCGCTGGACCTTGACTACGACCAGATCACCACTTTCGAGTGTCGCACGATGGACCTGAGCGATTGTGCCGGCGGCGAGGGGCTTCGGGTCGATCGACTTGAATACATCCTCCCACGGGACTCCCAATTCCTGTTCAGAAACCCGAACGACCTCGCTCTCAGTCATTGGCGGCACGCGGGACTGCAACAGGGCAAGCTCCTCAATGTATTCGACTGGAAGGAGATCGGGGCGGGTTGACAACATTTGCCCGAGTTTCGAGAATATCGGGCCCAGCTCTTCCAAGGCGGCACGCAAGCCTTTGGCCCGCTGACGGCGGATGGACATATCCGGTTCGTTGGATTGGCCGAACAGCTCTGTGAGGCCATGTTTCGCCATCACGGCTGCGATATGCGTAGCACGCGCTACCAGTGGAGGCTCAAAAGGAGAGGTGTCATTAGATAGATGAGCTCGCACCGAGTCCGATGCATGCTCACCGGTAGAGTGCGCGGTGTTTACAATAATCACGGTGCAGTGGGCACTGTGACTGATGCGATTCGGTATGTTACCGAGCAAAAACTCTTTTCGACCCGCCATGCCAAAATTGCCGACCACCAGTACATCGACTGCCTCCTGCTCAGCGGCGCGGACGATCGCCAATGCCGGATCAGCATCAATGACGACCCGGGCATGACCGCGGTCCCCGGCGACCTGCCGCGCGAAGTGCGCCAGTTCATTGTTGTCAGCCGCAGCGCGCGTTTGTTCGGCTTCGCCGAATTCTGTGGCGGACGGATACTGCGGCACCACCACCTGTACCACGAACAGCTCTGCATCGTAGCGGTCGGCGAACCCGGCGGCCCAGTGGACGGCCTGGTCGGCGGTTTCGGAGCGGTCGGTGCCTACCATCACGCGCCGTATGACATTACTCTCCAGATGATTTTGCATACGTGCAGCAAATCCTTTAGTAAGAACAGGATAGATATTACAGGATTTGTTACTGTAACGGATGTTGAAACATTCTGCCAGCCTATCTTGTTCATGGGATTTAGGGCGCAATGGAATGCAAAACCCGGTTAATCTGCATCGTTGAGATTGCGCAATGCCTGTAGCTCGTCTCGAGTAACTGCTTCAGGAACTGCGAAAGCGTAGCGTCCTAACTAATTCATGTGCCGCGCATGAACGAAGGGTGGAAACCGCGCGACATCTTCACCTCGTACCGGTAGCCCTCCTGCTATAGCTGCGCAATCACCGCGCCGATATTGATTACCAGGCCAAGGATACTCGGACTCAAATCATTTCTGCTCGATACATTATAGGAGTGCATGGGGACTCGCTATCACAAGCTGTACCACGCTAAACGCCTTATAAGCGAGTCATTGACTGCGAGAATGTGACGGATGATACCAAGTCAAAACTGCGAACTCTCTACGAAATGTTAATTCATTTAATCTGAAACCGCAGATGATGCTAAATTAACGTAACATCTTTTTTATTTTCAGGATTATCTCGGTAATGAGGCAAATGGCACGTTTTTAACCTTCGGTATTACTTTTTATTATGAGACTACGCGAGAATATAATCAAATCCTATGGAATTTGTCATGTCAAACGAAGAAGTTCAAGATGAAGCTGGGTTTCTGGAGCGACTCTCGAGTGATTTAAAGCCCTTTTATGAACCGCGTTTACCCTATCACAATTGGGATGAACATATTGAGCATGGTCTTGGCATCATCGACAATCTTTGTGAGCAAGAAAAGGCAAAAGGCAACCCAATTAACTCCTTCATCGCCAAGGTTGCTTACATGGGCCATGACGCCGGTTTCCCACATGACCTCATAACGCCAGATATCTGGAAAAAGCATGGTAGTAAAGAGGGGTATTCAACCCATATAATGGATGTTCTCTTGCAAAATTACGGGCTTGAAGAATCGTGTATCCGAGGTGTTCAAACATGCATAATGTTTACAAAGATGGGTGAACAGTTGCCAGAAGATATAGATGAAGAGCTTGGTAACACAGCTAAAGCTGTGCGCACAGCTGACCTTTCTCACATCTTTGGGCCTTATAAGGACTTTGTCATCGATAGCTTCAAGCTCATGGAAGAGGGCAAAATGTATGGCCGAGAAACAGTCTTGGCAGAATTCAAAGATAGAACCAGATTTGTGCTTACAAATTACTTGAGCCTCGGTTTTATTCCTTCTGGTGCTTACAGTATTGCAGATGGCATGAAAAATATTGAACGCTTTGGTAAAGATTCACCAAGCCGTTTATTGAAAGTTGTCGGGAATCAGGCAAACCGTTTCGCAAGTCTTGTAAAAAAAGAATCTGCTTAAAGACCTTTAGATACCAAGTTGGCTAATATTGCCCATCCCGCCAAAAATGTAAAATTAGCTTAAGGGGGCTCGCCTTCTTCTCGTAACGCCTTGCTCCAGCATGACGGATCAAATTTGGGTGCCAATAAACAAAAGGCTCTAAACGTTTCACGGGATTATGGCTAACCTATTGTCCATAAAGGACTATGAACGATTTTTCAATGCAACAGAACCACTTTTTATGCTCTCCTACACAGATAATTTTTTATAAACATGAGTAATTTCTTGCCCATTCCACACGTAACAATAGTGTGATCCTTGCCGCACAGGAGACAATATACGAGGTCGGAAAATAGCAACACATTCTCCTCCAGGAAATCGTACGCTATCATATACAATGCCATTCGATCCGGTATTGCGTAATTTCTTTGCCATAGTTTGAGCATTCGTATAACAACCCGGATCAAGGACATAAATTTCTGGTATTTCGGATTGTAGTTTCCGAATATCATGCAAACTTGTATCCAGATCAGAAGCGTAACTTCGCATATCAATTTCAATTGGGGGTTCTTTCGTCGCCGATAGAAACAAAGTTCGGTGAAATCGAGTCTCTGCTATAGCCGTATCAGTATTCTGAGCAGCATAGTAAACACCATAGCTTCCATCAGTAAAACGGCTTCCCACAGGATTAAGATGCGTAAAAGCCGCCATAATCGGAGTAGTTCCAGGGCCTGTAACACGTTCATTAGGAGGCACAAGAGAAATCTCACCTGCTTCATCCCGCACACGATTATTTGTAAGAGCCTCGATCTCAACAACAACATCAAGATCTTCCGGCTCTGCTACACGATCAAACAAGCCAACCGGAGGAAACCTGCTAGAAACCAGTCTCCAGCAAGGCATCCAGTTTATGTGACTTATTGGCGGAAGATAGCTCATGACCAACCGCGCTGTCCATCAAGATATTGGCGAACAATATACAAATCAGCAACTTTGCCTGTGAGCATGCGCTCAAGCGCAGATTTACCTTGAAAAGGTAATGCTGAGTTAGGGCGCTTTATCCATTGGTCGGCAGATTCTGGTTTTGGTAACAAAACCTGTAGCGCCTTATAGATACCAAAAATATAGGAGAGTCTTTCTAATTTGTCCCTATTAAGATTGGCCGCTTCAGGATGCTTCTTCCATTTAAAATACGTGCTCCGCGAATCTAGTCCTAATAAGGTCATGGATTCATTAGCATTAAGATTCCATGTGTCCATTATATTAAAAAAAGCCCGTAAGGCACTTTTTGAAACTTTGGCATTCTCAGCCTGAACTTGATCTTGTGTAACTGATAACATAATCTGTCTCCAATATTTAAGTTTATATGTAGACTATATTCATATAATAGTACATTTATATACTTTTATCAATTAGGATATTTATGCTCTAATCAAATGAGATTAAGAATGTGTTTTTACTATTGATAAATACATTATCAATAGTAAAGTAGGATTAAATTTTGTTTTTCATTTTTCTCAATTCAAGCTATAATTAATCTAGCTAATCTGGCTTAGGTAGGAAATATTATGGATGAGTGGCGTATTGCAGATGCAAAAAATAAATTTAGTGAATTGTTCAATAATGCACTAACTGGAAAAATTCAAATTGTGCATCGCCGGGACGGTGATGTGGTTATTCTTTCCCGCAATGAATATGAGCGGTTGGTTGGGCAGAAGAAAAGTTTTAAGCAATATATTCTATCTCCACCCTATGAAATCGACCCATTAGATGATATGCGTGATAAAAGTCCAATGCGGTCAGTTGATCTATGAGGGTGTTATTGGATGCATGCGTGTTATCCGAACTCTATAAGCCAGAACCATTGATTACAGTTTATGAAGCTGTTAATAATGTTCCAGATGAACATCTGTACCTAAGCGTTATTACAATAGGAGAAATCGGCAAAGGTATTGCGCTTTTGCCAGATAATCAGCGCAAACAGTCATTATTACAATGGTTCACAACAATTGAGCACGAATATGCTGAGCGCCTATTACCGATCACTGCAGAAACAGCTGCGATATGGGGAAAAATAACCGCGAAAGCGCAACAAGATGGTTTTATTATTTCTGCCAGTGATGGCCTCATTGCGGCAACCGCCTTGCAGCATGGCTTGCATCTTATGACTCGGAATGTGAAGGATTTTGAGCCGACTCATGTCATGCTGGTTAATCCGTGGATTAAAGAGGAATTGTAATATGATAAATCTCATTACTACCAGCAATCGCGCGCTTACCGCAAAAGAATTTCAGGTTGCTTTATCAAATTCCATTAAGTAGGATATTATCCTACTGATTGAAATATTGGAGGAAATAAAAAATGAAGCACACCGATAAAGCAGAAAAAATCAGTATTACACTTCCACCTGATATGTTAAATATTATTAGAGAAAAAGTGAAAGACGGCGCTTATGCTTCCACGAGTGAGGTTATTCGTGAAGCCATGCGTTTATGGCAAAGGCAAGAAGAAGAACATAGTGCAATACTTGCTTCTATTAAAGCGCGTCTGGAACAATCTGCGCATAGTGGTGAACCTGTTTCACTGGATAGGGTATTTGAAAAGCTTGAGCAACTTCATCAGCAACGCATAAGTGCGACAAGCGATGAAAAACTATGAAGTGTATCTGACGCCTGATGCTATTAAAGACCTGACTGATATTTATGAATATATAACTGAGAAGAGTGAACTTCCTGAAGTCGCGTGGGCATACCTAGAAAAATTACGCCAAAAGTGTCATGGCCTTAGAACAACACCTTTAATAGGGCAACAGCGTAATGATTTGCGCAAGAATCTCAGAATTATTGCCATTGATAAAAATGCTGTTGTGGCTTTCGAGATTAACGAAGATAAACAAATTGTAACGATCCTTAATATCTTTTATGGCGGCAGAGATTATGAAACGATTATGGGTAGTGAAACGCCACGGAAAGATGATGAATTAGATACATAACATGACAGATATTATGGTTCTGTTGCAAAAAATCCGTATTTCAGCTTAGTATGGGTTTTTGGGGTGTGGAGAAAAGCAATGACCGACTTCAAATGGCGTCATTACCAAGGGGATGTGATTCTGGGTTGTGTTAGATGGTACTGCAAATACGGGATTAGCTATCGTGAACTGGAAGAAATGATGCTGGAACGTGGATTTGAAGTAGACCATACAACGCTATATCGTTGGGTTCAGCACTTTGCGCCGGAGATGGAGAAGCGTTTGCGGTGGTACTACAAGCCGACCATGGGATTCAGTTGGCGAGTGGATGAGACCTATGTGAAGGTCAAAGGGAAATGGGCGTATTTGTACCGGGTTATTGATAAGCACGGTGATACGATTGATTTCTATCTTTCGCCTACCCGCAATAAGAAAGCGGCCAAACGGTTTCTAGGCAAAGCCCTCAAATCTATAAAACCATGGGCGCATCCGCAGACAATCAATACAGACAAGGCACCGACTTTCAGCCCCGCCATTAATGAATTAAAGGAAGAGGGAAAATGCTCAAAGGATATGGCACACCGACAGGTTAAATATTTGAACAATATTATTGAAGCTGATCACGGCAAGCTCAAACGACTCATAAAACCAACGCTTGGTTTCAAGTCCATGAAAACGGCCTATGCAACGATCAAAGGCTTCGAACTCATGCGCATGTTCAAAAAAGGACAGATGGAAATCTGGAAATCTGGGCAAGGTCTCACAGGAGAAATCCGTCTTATTGAAAGACAATTCGGTATTTACAATACATAGTCAATAGTATCAAAGATGTAACTATAAACACATTCATTTTTTGCAACAGAGCCGATATGACTATCTATCGTTCTATCCGAAACGACTCTCTGATCCTGATAAATCAAATCCATCAGTTTCGAACGCGAAAAAATCCGTCCAGGCTGTTGATACAAAGCATTGAATAATTGAAACTCTACCGCGGTCAATTCGACTTCCACATCATCGTACTGTACCTTGAAACTTTGTGGATCCAGCTTGAGAGTTTGTGCTACAGGTTGCGTCGCTGGTGGTTGCAACCGACGCAATACCGCTTTCACACGTGCGACCATTTCTCTTGGACTGAAAGGCTTGCAAATATAATCATCCGCCCCTATTTCCAAACCCAGCAAACGATCCACTTCTTCAATCCGGGCAGTCACGATAATGATCGGTATTTGACTAAAACTACGAATATCCCTGCATATATCCAAACCGTCCCTCCCCGGCACCATCAAATCAAGCAATATCAGATCGACAGCATTGTCTTTTAGCCAGGGCACAACCTCGAGCCCCTTGTCCAAGCAACTGGTTTGAAAACCAGCATGCTGCAAATAGTCGGCTTCCAGGCGTGCCAATTTGGGCTCGTCCTCGACGATTAGAATACGGTTCATGGCGCAATAGGTAGCGTAATTCGAACGGCAAGCCCGCCGAGCGGAGAATGTAAGGCCACAAGCGCTCCTCCATGTGCTTTGACGATGTTGTTGCAGATAGCCAACCCCAATCCGGCTCCGCCCAAATACCGATTACGTGAATTATCGACACGATAGAAACGCTCAAACAGATGATCGATATCCTGCTCAGATACACCCGGGCTGCTATCAGCAAACTCTATCACCAATCCACCTTCGGCATGATGGGTAGTGATCTCCAATTGACCGTCCTGATCCGTATGGTTCAGGCTATTTGTGAGTAAGTTACGGAATAATTGCGACATTCGGTCCGGGTCTGCGTTAATAAGTAGGGTTTTGGATACTCGGTTAAGCCATTTAACACGAATCGTCTTATTATTAAATTCTGGCATAAAGGCCGCAAGATCTTCCTGCAGAATGATCACAGGATCAAGCAGTACCTTACGATAGCGCAAAGCGCCCTGATCAGATAAAGCCAACTGATAAAGATCCTCTGTTAAACGGTTGAGCCGCATGACGTCACTTGACAGTGATTTGATCGCTTCTTGCGTAAGTGGTCGTATCCCATCCATGATTGCTTCAAGCTCACCTCGCAATACAGAAAGCGGTGTGCGCAGCTCATGAGAAATATCCGCCACCCACCGTCTGCGACTCTGTTCAGCCTGCTCCAGCGCTGCAGCCATATCATTGAAATTGCGAGCCAATTTTCCCATTTCGTCGTTGGATTCTACCGGCAGCCTGGCTTTGTAATCCCCCACCGCGAGTCTTTGAGCTGCTGCTGTAATACGCTTCAATGGCCGCCCCAGATGGTAGGCCAAAAACCAGGCGATCAATGCGGACAACACCACCATGAACAAGGCAACCCAGAAGAATAGTTTGGCTTGTCGTTCCATAAAATAAATATCACTGGCTTGACTGACCGGCTTCCCCGGCAAAAGCCCGAGATAGCCTACCGTTTCAAAGTCATGCTGAATGGCATACAAACGTAACTGAGGAATCAGCTCTTCTCGTCCAAACAATATGGTTTTGTCCCTATCCAACAACATTACACGCAATCCAAAAGGTGGCCACCTCTGGTTTGCTTTTTCAGGTAATGTTGCGGGTGGCCAATGGTGATCGGGCTCACGCTGCGCTTGCTTAATGATCCATTTAGGCGGGTGATGCCGATGCGGATCTGCACGCCACAACAGCGAAATCCAACGAAGTTTATTTTCTACCAGGTTTTCCCAGCCAAGATGATCGGCATAATACTCTTCTAATACATCGATAATTTTATCTACTCGTTCCTGCTGTCTTTTTTCGACAAACTCCGCAAACCCCTTTTCCAATGACCACCGTGAAAAAAAATGCATACCCATGACGACCAATAAAGTCGTCAATAAAAAAGTCAAAAATAGTTTGACCCGGATAGACATGGTTCACTAATTACGGTTTTACTGCAAAAAATATTCTGTAAGATTGAAATAGGATTGCCTGGTTTACCCCAAAATAAATAATCATGGGTTAAATCTAAGGACACAATAAAATAACGAAAATATAGCAATGTTATTGTCTTGCGCGAATGTGCAAAAAATATGAATTCGATTGGTTGAAATTTCAGACAAACAAAAAACTATCGCTCATACTTATTTTCTAGCATTAACTTTCCAATCTTAGATCTTTGGTAAGATGCCAATTAACTATTCACAAAAAACAATCAATCGACTCATGCAGCCAGCGTCGACTTATTATGGCCAAAAATCGGCATTATTCCATTTTCACATTTCACACACTGTGAATTTTTCCCTCGCATGGATAATTCATCAATAACTCATAGAGGTCTTTAATGATTCGTGAAAATTTGATCAAGGCCATGATAGCGCTTGTCGTTTTCGTTCTTGTCATGTCGGTACTTGGCTATCTATTCGAAGCAGAACTGACCGTAGCCACTGACTGGTTGGTTAGTCGAATTGGTTTTCTAGGTCTCTGCCTGATTTTATTGGTAACGGATACCCTGGTCACCCCATTCCCCCCCGATATCCTGTTGTTGGTCATTGCAAAGAGCCCGCTTGCACAGTATTGGTCAACGTATGTCTTGGTACTCGGCATAGTTTCTAGTATTGCTGGCATGCTGGGTTGGGGTATTGGTCGCCGGCTAGGCCATCTTGAATTTGTGAAACGCAATCTCGGTGAATTCAAAGAGGATCACCGTGAATTTATACGTCGCTATGGATACTGGGCAGTCGCCATCGGTTCGATTACGCCGTTTCCCTTCTCCCTCACCTGTTGGGCTGCTGGTGTAATGGGGTTACGCGGGATTACGGTCTTTTTGGCCGCCCTGACATTCCGGATTCCACGTTTTTTCCTGTATTACTGGTTGATTGCCTATACCGGCAACTGGTTCTGATAAAAACTTTATCCAGTCCAAATTAATTAGGTGCAACTTCGATAATACACAATCTCAAAGCAGCGCCTACCCATTATCTGACCCTAAATCGTTATTTGCTTTGGCGTTCAGTTCTAATGGTTCCACTGACTCTAAACGACGTTCATCCCACAAAGGAACGCCAAATACATCATGAATAAAATAATAGGCTACCGGAACACCCAACACCATTCCCCACAAACCAAAGGTATGGTAAGCCACCAACAAAATTATTAAGACCAGCACTGGATTGAGCTTGAGATGTTTACCGTAAATCAAAGGATTCAGACCGTAAGCTTCAATAATATGAATAACAGTAATCATCACTACGACTGCGATGGCTAAAGTCAGCCCTCCCGTATTCAATGCAACCAGCACCATAGGCGTAGTAGATATGAACACGCCCAGTACAGGAATAAAGCTACAAACGAAAACGATCAGAGATAAAAGCGCAACTGACGGGATGCCCAGTACCATTAATCCGATCAACGTCAGAAAAGTATTGACGCAAGCGATCATAGCTTGTGCTTGAATCGCGCGTCCAACCACGTAAGCAAAACGAATTACGGGCTGCGCTGTCTCTTGATAAAAATCCCGCAAACGTGAATCGTGCAGACTTTTCATTAAACTACCCAAGCGGATACTATCGAAGAGAATCAGAAAGCTGAATAATAAGGCCAACAAGATCGTCCCAGTCCCCTGATAAAGATGGTTGATCAGTTTAGGCAAATGTTCGCTGACCTTCCCCACTTGCTTGGTTACAAGTGAATTCATCAGCAATTCTGCTTCCCTGTCGTAATATTTTTTTAGTTTCTCACGTGTTGCCTCGGAAATATCATCATCGATGGCATGTTCTGGATCAACGTCGCTGGCAAGTTGGATAGACTGTTTATACACACTGAGATCGGCATCGATAATTCGTAGGGTATTTTCATCCAGTACACTCCGCATATAGCCATGCAAAGAGCGCTCTATACCAGGATATTTGCTACCGATATCGCGCTCCAGTTCTATCAATTTCAACTGCACCTCGCTGAAGTTATCCAAAAATCGGTTAGCTTCACCAATCACGCTAGGGGTAACGTAGCGGACAAAACTTCCCAGGACAATCAGAAAAAAAATATAAACTAGCGTCAACGACAAGCGGTAGGGCAACTTCAATCTATTTTGGCCGATACGAACCAGCGGTGTGGCAATGAAAGCAAGTACAAACGTAATTAAAATCAACCCGAAAAAGTCATTCAGTATCCACAGCAGACCGATCAAAATCAGCCAAATGATAATCCGTCGGTTGTTTTCGTAAAAACTATTTAAACTGAATGACATAAATATTAAAGATTCTTTAAGTAATGAGTGTTGCACAAAATTAAAAGGGCAAGTTATGACCACAGGTCAGTAAATAATTATTAAAGGATTACACACCTGAGCCACCGCCAATTTCAAGTTATTTATCTTTTTGGTAACATTGACTATCAGGCGGAATCTTGACTTCAGCAAACCTTGCCTACTGACAAAAGTATACTGGTTTTGACGCAACTTTAGTTGTGGATCCTTATCTGCAACTTTTCCATGATCAATGCCCTGCCTCTGGCCATGCTGAGCGCTTAATAAATTACCCAGAAACTGTTTTTTATTCAGAAGAGCTAAAAAAACTACTAGCGTAGTTGGATATAATACGGCCTATTTGTTTCACTCAAAATCAAACCAACACTCTGATTTATGCATAGCGAACCTCTTCTTCTGTACTTAATACTCCTTCCATTCATGGGAAGTATTTTTGCTGCGTTGCTGCCGACAAATGCACGCAATGCGGAAGCATGGCTAGCGGGGTTCGTGACCATAACTACATTGTTTATTGTCGCCTACCTTCACCCATGGGTCGCAGATGGGGGTGTTGCACGCTACGCGATCGAATGGTTGCCTGAGCTCGGTCTAAACTTTACGCTCAGGCTCGATGGTTTTGCATGGATGTTTTCCATACTGATCACTGGCATTGGTTTCCTTGTGGTGCTGTATGCGCGCTATTACATGTCGCCAAAGGATCCGGTACCACGTTTTTTTTCTTTCTTGCTCGCATTCATGGGCGCTATGCAGGGAATGGTAATTTCAGGAAACCTCATTTGCCTAGCGATCTTCTGGGAGCTCACCAGCATTTTCTCATTCCTTCTAATCGGCTATTGGCACCACAATGCAACTGCACGTGATAGTGCGCGCATGGCTTTGATCATTACCGGTACGGGTGGACTGTGTTTGTTTGCTGGCCTGATCATCATCGGACATATTGTTGGCAGCTACGAACTGGACGATGTGCTGGTTGCGGGTGACAAGATACGCCAGCACGATCTCTATACCCTCGCTCTCCTACTCATCCTAATGGGAGCGCTGACCAAGAGCGCACAATTTCCATTTCATTTTTGGCTACCTAATGCCATGTCTGCGCCAACCCCTGTATCGGCTTATCTGCATTCAGCAACTATGGTCAAAGCGGGGGTGTTTCTTCTAGCACGGTTTTGGCCAGTCATGTCTGGTACTGACGAGTGGTTCTTTATCGTCGGTCTTGCAGGCATGAGTACGCTGTTACTTGGTGCATTTTTTGCAATTTTTCAACAAGACTTGAAAGGCTTGCTCGCCTATTCGACCATTAGCCACTTAGGGTTGATCACCACCCTACTCAGCCTTGGTAGCCCGCTCGCAGCCGTAGCGGCTATTTTTCACATGATTAATCATGCGACGTTCAAGGCTTCCCTATTTATGGCGGCCGGCATCATCGATCATGAGGCCGGCACGCGCGACATGCGCAAGCTCAGCGGTCTTTTTAGCTTCTTACCGATTACCGCAACATTGGCGATGGTAGCAAGCGCGGCCATGGCTGGCGTACCCCTACTCAATGGCTTTCTGTCAAAAGAAATGTTTTTTTCTGAAACTCTAGAACAACATAGAGCCTCGTTATTGGACGGCGTTGCACCTTACGCCGCTACGATTGCAAGCGCGTTTGCGGTTACTTATTCTATACGCTTTATCCATACGGTTTTCTTTGGAGCTAAACCAGCTAATTTACCGCGCAAGCCACACGAGCCACCACGGTGGATGCGGTTACCGATAGAGTTTCTCGTGCTCGTTTGTCTTATTGTAGGCATCATCCCTGGCCTCACTATCGGCCCCTACTTACATACTGCCGTAGTATCCGTGTTGGGTGAACGCACACCTGAATATAGTCTTGCTGTCTGGCATGGCATCAATACGCCCCTGATCATGAGCGTGGTTGCGCTTACTTCCGGTATACTTTTCTATCTAGCACTTCGGAAATATTTGGCACAAGGACTAGATGGCCCTCCAGTCATTCGCAGCTTCAAGGGAAAGCGCATCTTCGAGCAGATTCTTGTGACGATCTCCTGGCGTTGGGCGCGTTGGATTGAAACACATTTTGGTACGCAACGCTTACAGCCGCAGCTTCGGCTGGTAGTTTTCATTGCCTTCGCTGCCGGGTTCTGGCCATTTTATACTGCAAATTATCATTTTAATCTACCTGTATTTGCTGACATCGATCCCATCTTTGCGCTCGTTTGGTGCATCGGTATTGCCTGCGCACTTGGGGCTGCCTATCAAGCAAAATACCACCGGCTAGCTGCGCTGATCTTGATGAGTGGTGCGGGCCTGGTCACTTGTATTACCTTTATCTGGTTTTCAGCTCCCGATCTCGCTCTCACGCAGCTTCTGGTTGAGATTGTAACGACCATCCTTATCTTGCTCGGCCTCCGTTGGTTACCGAAGCGGCGTGAAATAGTCTTTAAAGACACGTTGACAGACCATATCCGCAGATATCGCGATTTCTTCCTTGCAGCTGCTTGTGGGGGAGGCATGGCGATGATTGCCTATATCACGATGACAAGTCCTTTGCCCAGCTCGATCTCCAGCTACTTCCTGGAGCACGCCTACCCGAAAGGTGGCGGAACCAACGTCGTCAACGTCATCTTGGTCGATTTCCGCGGATTCGATACATTCGGTGAGATTACGGTGTTAGGTATCGTGGCGCTTTCGATTTTCGCATTGCTGCGACGATTCCGTCCTGCACCCGACAGTATAGAGATACCCGAGCAACAACGTATACAGAATGCTTATGATAAAGCACATGCTGACCGCGAAGATGGCGAGACGGTGCGTGACTATTTGAAAGTAGCGTCCGTTATCATGCAGTGGATGTTTCCATGTATCATCCTGTTAGCGGCCTATCTCTTCCTGCGTGGCCACGATTTACCAGGCGGGGGATTCGCTGCCGGAATCACGATGGCAACCGGTTTCCTGCTCCTCTATATCGCTGGCGGTACGCGCTGGATGGAAGACCGTTTGCATATGCTTCCTATGCGCTGGATTGCTTTTGGACTGCTACTCGCAGTTTTGACCGGAATGGGATCCTGGCTGATTGGATTTCCCTTTCTTACCTCCTATTTTCAATATATGGAAGTGCCATTCATTGGAAAAATTCCCATTGCTACCGCACTGCTCTTCGATCTTGGCGTATTTGCACTGGTGGTTGGCGCAACCGCCCTAATTCTTATTGCACTGGCTCATCAGTCGATCCGCAGTCACCGCTCACGAACAACCGAGACCACAAAACGGGAGGAGAACACCTGATGGAGCTAATCCTATCTCTAGGCATTGGTGTATTAGTTGGATCGGGAACATGGCTACTTTTCCGCCCGCGTACCTATCAAGTCATCATAGGCTTAGCGCTGCTTTCCTACGCGATTAACCTGTTCATCTTCAGCATGGGGCGGCTTACGGTAAATGCTCCCCCCGTCATCCAACCGGGCACCGAAATCGACCCTGCCGCTTTTGCAGATCCCATCCCGCAAGCTCTCGTGCTCACAGCAATAGTGATCGGTTTTGCCACGACAGCACTCTTTCTTGTCGTTCTACTGGCCACTCGCGGTCTGACAGGGACCGATCACGTCGATGGAAAGGAAGATGACAGATGATCTTGACTTCTGAACATCTCATTATCGTTCCGATTCTCGCCCCATTTATAGTTGGCGTACTCCTCCTATTCGTTGAAGACAGTAGGCGGCGCTTCAAGGCGGGTGTATCGATTTTTACGGCAGCCACATTGCTTTTTGTATCAATTGAACTCCTGAAAATTTCACACGCTGATGGGGGACGAGTCATCGTTTATCTGCTTGGCGACTGGCCTTCTCCTTTTGCCATCAATTTAGTACTCGATCGCTTGTCGGCAATGATGCTCGTACTCACATCAGTACTTGCAATTCCCTCACTGATCTTTTCACTCGGGCGCTGGCAAAAAGCGGGTCTACATTTCAACGCCTTATTTATGTTTCTTCTCATGGGCTTGAATGGCGCATTCCTTACCGGAGATCTATTCAATCTCTTTGTATTTTTCGAAGTAATGCTTGCCGCATCCTATGGCTTAGCGCTGCACGGCTCTGGCATGCTGCGGGTGAAAGCCGGTCTGCACTATATCGCCATCAATCTCACGGCTTCGCTACTATTCCTAATCGGTGTTTCCTTGATTTATGGCGTAACAGGCACGCTCAATATGGCTGACCTAGCTATACGCATCCCGCAAATTATCGAAGATAACCGCATACTATTGGAAACGGGTATTGCCATTCTCGGGGTAGCATTCCTCATCAAGGCTGGCATGTGGCCATTAGGTTTCTGGTTACCTACAACCTATACCTCTGCATCGGCACCCGTCGCGGCTATATTTGCCATCATGAGCAAGGTTGGCATTTATATACTATTACGCTTGTCACTCCTTTTTTACGGAGAAGAGCAGGATGGTCTCGATGGTTTCGGATCACAGCTACTCCTCTACGGCGGGCTGATAACCATCATTTTTGGCAGCATCGGTGTACTGGCCTCCCAATCGCTTGGCCGGCTGGCCGGTTACTCAGTGTTGGTTTCATCTGGTACCTTGCTGGCAGCCACCGGCCTCACGCAAATCGATATCACGGCTAGCGCGCTATTTTATTTAGTCAGCTCCACGCTCACGATCAGTGCGTTTTTCATGCTGATCGAACTCGTAGAGAAGGGGCAAAACGCGTTTACGAGCGTTTTGGCCGTTACTATGGAGGCCTTCGGAGAAAGCGAAGAAGAGGAAGAGGATGAGGAAATAGTCGGCGTTGCAATTCCAGGAGCGATTGCGATACTCGGCATCAGCTTTGCTGCCTGCAGTATCTTGCTAGCAGGTTTACCACCGCTATCTGGTTTTATAGCAAAATTCGCTATTCTCACAGCCATTATTAACCCCGAAGGATTGGGTCAAGGTGGTACGATCTCATCAACCTCATGGTGGTTTATTGCATTGCTCATTCTTTCAGGTCTATCTGCTCTGATTGCCTTGGTTCGCGCCGGAATACGCACATTTTGGGCGCCAATAACCGCTCTCGTCCCGCGGGTGCTTCTCACCGAGATTGTTCCAGTCATCCTATTGCTGCTCATGGCGCTGGTGCTTACTATCCAGGCGGGGCCAATCATGGGCTTCATGGAAGCAACCGCGGTTAGTCTGCATAACCCAAGCGCTTATATCGAAGGGGTGTTAGAAGCGCCGCAAGCGACATCATGGCAAGCAGAACAAGATAAATGAACAAAATACTTCCTTATCCACTACTGATCATCTTTCTAATCATAATGTGGTTGTCACTGACCAGTTTCACATTAGGCCAACTACTCATCGCAACGATCGTCGCATTAATAGCTGCACAAGCTATGGCCGCTCTTCAACCTGCAAAAGCGCGACTCAAACGCTGGAAATCATTACTCAAACTCACTGGTATCGTCCTCCACGATATCGTGCGCTCTAACATCGCTGTAACAAAGATCATCCTACAAGGGAACAAGCGGGCAAGAAAATCTGGGTTCATGACCATTCCGCTCGATTTGCGCGATCCGACAGGCCTCACCGCACTTGCGATTATCATAACGAGCACGCCCGGCACAGCCTGGCTAGACTATAATTCTGCACGTGGAATATTATTACTTCATATTTTTGATCTTGTAGACGAGACCGTCTGGCTTGATCTCATCAAGAATCGCTACGAACGTCTTTTACTGGAGATATTTGAATGAGTACTGCTATCCTTTATTGGGCGATCATGTTTGCTCAAACTGCGCTAGTAGCCGCCATGCTGCTTGCTTTGACGCGAATGATCAAGGGACCGCGTGCGCAAGATCGTGTACTCGGACTCGACACACTCTACGTTAATTCTATGTTACTGCTACTCGTTTTCGGTATACGCACTGGCAATACGCTCTATTTCGAAGCATCACTGATTATCGCTATACTAGGTTTTGTAGCAACCGTGGCGCTGGCCAAATTCCTGATGCGCGGCGAGGTCATCGAATGAATCACCTTGCAGACCTTCCTTTTTGGGCAGCATGGCTTGTTGCCGCTTTCCTCTTTATCGGGGGAAGCCTGACGCTCATCGGTTCATTCGGATTATACCGCCTGCGTAGCTTCTATGATCGTATCCACGCACCGACACTGGGCACAAGCTGGGGAACAGCGGCTGTCGTATTGGCGTCGATTATCTGCTTTAGCGTTTTACAATCCAGACCGGTCTTTCAAGAAATTCTAGTCGGGATTTTCGTCACAATTACAACACCTGTTACCCTGATGTTGCTTGGCCGTGCAGCACTTTACCGCGATCGTTCAGAAAACAATCCGAATGTGCCCGCTGTAGATCCTCCCGAGGGTATACTTGATCAGCCAAAAATGGGAGACAAACTCGAATCTGTTGAACAATGCTCAAGTAAGCATGAGTAGTGATCGCTATAAGGCTATCAAATTGCCGCTTAACCCGAGGCTTTTCAGTAGTTAAGCGCCTAAGCTAGTCGTTGTGCAAAATTATATATGTAGTGTAAATCACAACTTGAGCGGCAGTAGCTCGTTCGTCTCGGTCTATTTATTGTTGTTTTATTAGAATTTATGGAATGGATTACTGATCCACAATTATGGGTGGCTCTAGCGACGCTGACAGCATTAGAAATCGTTCTGGGCGTTGATAATATTATTTTTATCTCAATATTATGCGGTCGCTTACCTGAGCACCAACGTGCAAAAGCACGCACCATTGGGCTCATGCTCGCGATGCTCACACGCATAGCACTCCTGTTCACCTTATCTTGGTTCATGACCTTGACCGAACCGCTGCTTACCATTTTTAGCAAAGCAATTTCTTGGCGCGATTTAATCCTGATCGGAGGCGGTTTGTTTTTGCTATGGAAAAGTGTGCATGAGATCCATAACTCCTTGGAATATAACGATGCTCGGGATACCGATACCGCGATCGTGACAACCGCATCATTTGGCGCAATCATTGCGCAAATTGCTGTCATCGATATCGTGTTCTCTCTCGACTCGGTCATTACCGCAGTCGGTATGGTCAACGAATTATCGATCATGGTTATTGCTATCGTAATTGCTGTGAGTGTCATGCTGTTTGCAGCCGGACCAATTGGCAATTTCGTTGACCGTCATCCAACTATCAAAATGTTAGCGCTGGCATTCCTGATTCTGGTTGGCTTTGCACTAATAGGAGAAGGCTGGGATCTGCATATCCCGAAAGGTTACATCTATTTTGCTATGGCATTCTCCGTAGCGGTGGAAATTCTAAATTTGCGGATGCGCGCAAATCGCCGCACAGTAGAACTCAATAAGAGCTTACCAAAATAAACTCAGTATTATCGAATGAGATCATCTGATTGGCGTTTATAGCGTATGTCGCGACATTACGTTGCCTTCGCGCGCTACCAGCAAAAATTAGCTGTCAACAATTCGCTCGAATATTTTATAACCTGCTATATAGGTACCCAGTGCTGAGCCTATCGACGTAAGTATGAATATGAGCAAAATTCGCGTTACTCGATTTTGCCACCATCCCTTCAGACTGGTCGCATCACTTCTGAGACGACTAAAATCAATTACCTTAGGTTTTCTCAGGTAAGTCTCAACAAAGGCTGCGAACATTCCAACCCCTGTCATAGGATCCAGTGAAGTAATTGGTGACGCTAAAAAAGCGGTCAAGATGGTAAGTGGATGGGCAAGCACTACGGCAGCACCTAGTGCAGATAAGCCACCATGTATCAGGATCCAGTCCGTCAGCATAGCCATGCCTATATCGGGACTACGCATAAATCCTATTGTAAAGCCGGTCAGCACCAATACCACGATGACCCAAGGGAAAAATTTAAACCAGCTTATAGACTTTGGAATAACATCAAGTTGTTGAATTGTCTTATCAGGATCAGGGATACTCGCACTCTTCAATATCCGTTCAATTCCCTTCATATGTCCAGCGCCCACTACAGCAAGGGTATGTTTATAGTGATTTTCAGCATTCTCCTTCAGCAGCCGCGCCGACATGTACTCATCGCGCTCGTTGATCAAAGGTTTAAATAAATGCTTTTGATTTTCTGCAAACTGTGAGAAAGCGCTCTCTAGAACATCACCTTCTTTCAATCGTTCTATTTCTTCCGCGCTCACCGTTTCTCTAGACATGATACTAGTCAGCAGACCGCCATATAACTCTACCCTTCTCCACCAGGGCATTTGGTGGTAGATACGTTTCAGAGTAATACCAATCTCCCGATCAATCAGCAATACAGGAAGTTTTGCAGCTGCGGCATCTTTAATAGCCGTTTTCATTTCTGCGCCCGGTTCGATTCCTAGCTTTTCAGCAGTGCGTTGCTGAAATGCGCCTAACGCGAGACTTGCTGCCACCATGCTCACTTGGCCTTTCCGAATAATCTGAAAAAGATCCATTTGACTTAATAAATCCGGATTGACGATAGCATTGTGACGGCTCGGGCATAATTCAATAGCAACAGCATCAAATTCACCCGTAGCAATGAGCTCTTTTACTTTATCTGCACTCGCTTGGGAAACATGTGCAGTCCCAAGGAGGGTAATTTTGTGACTCCCCACCTCAATCGTTTTGAGCAGGCCTGTCTCAACTCTGTGTGTATTTTGTATAGATGAATCGAGGTATTCTTGTTTTAATTCAGGCATGAGATGATGAACGCTTTATCTGTGAAGGTTGTATAAGATTTAATTCTGCTTTTACAGCTAACATGACTAACATTGCCGGTGACACATGAAGCTATTTGTTCATACATGATTATCCATGATTGAAAAAAATAGCCAAGTATCGGTTAAAAATCTCTTCAATGCTACTGACCAGATTTCGTGATGCCATATACTTTCATCCGATAGGCAAGCGTTGAAGGCTTGATCCCAAGCAACTCAGCCGCACCCTCTCGGCCTGATATACGCCAGTTCGTATGCCGCAAAACAGCTATCATATTCATCCTTTCTTTTTCGCGGAAAATTGCATCGGTCACGAATGCCTCTGTTTCCAAGGGCGTCGATAGGGAGGGTTTCTCGACTTGATTATCGCTGGACATAGCAAGATCCAATCTGAGGCGGTGATCTTTTGACAAAATGACCGCGCGCTCAATGATATTTTTCAGCTCCCTGATATTACCAGGCCAGTCATAGTTTGTTAGGTTGTCTAGCTGCTGCCGGGTCAACTGCATGGGCTCTCGCCCCAATTCTAAACAAATGTTGTTTAAAAACTGAATGGCGAGTGGTCCGATATCTTGAACACGCTCCCGCAACGGCGGCACTTCGATAGGGAAAATGCTTAGGCGATAATACAAATCTTTACGAAACCGCCCCGCCTCGACTTCTGCTTTCAAATCACGATTCGTAGCGGCAATGATACGCACATCCACTTTAATCGTCTTATCATCACCCACACGCTCAAATTCATGTTCTTGCAATGCGCGCAACAGCTTGCCTTGCAAATCCAGAGGAATTTCACCCACTTCATCAAGGAAAAGCGTCCCGCCCGCCGCTAGATGCAAGCGCCCCACCCGGTCGCGATGGGCACCCGTGAACGATCCACGAACATGCCCAAAAAATTCACTCTCAAAAAGATCCTTAGGAATAGAAGCACAGTTGACTTTCACCAACGGCATGTCAGCTCGCGCACTGTTGGCATGAATCGCACGTGCCACCATTTCCTTACCCACACCGGATTCCCCTAGAATGAGAACACTCGTGGATGTCTTAGCAACAGCTTCGATCTGCGCCAAGGTACGTTTCAAGGCCTGGCTTTCGCCAATAATTTCACCAAAGTTAAGCGTGACATTGATCTCGTCTCGCAGATAATCCCGTTCTCGCTCGAGCAAATCTTTCAGGATTTTTATTTGAGCGAAGGCAGCTTCACGTTGCTGCTCGTTCTTCCGGCGCTCCGAAATGTCACGGAAGACAACCACCGCCCCTTTGAGCACCCCCTCTTCTCGAATCGGCGTGCTGGTATACTCGACAGGAACAGACGTCCCATCCGTATGCCAAAAAAACTCGTCATCTCCTCTGTGCACTTTACCATCGGTGAAAGCGGCGTAAATTGGACATTCGCTGCTAGGATAGGGTCTGCCATCTGGATAGGAGTGATGGTGAATCGCATGCAATGATTTACCAATCACATCTTCAGCACGCCAGCCGAGTATCTGCGTGGCCGCTTCATTGACAAACGTTGTATTGCCTTGACAATCTACGCCATAGATTCCTTCCCCTACTGAATTCAGAATCAATTCGTGCGTTGTTTGGAGTTGGTTGAGCTTGTCTATTGCTTGACAATATTCGGTCGTTTCAGTGAATAGCAGTAGTGTATGCGGCCTTTCGTTCGAGATTGACTGAATGCGCCAGGCCGACAACAACCCCCTGAGGCGCTCCGGTGCCGCTTTTGTTTCTGCCAAGGAAACCGGCTTCCGATTGATCACACCCTCCTGCCGCATCACCTGCCTGATCTGATCCATAAGAGAGGGCTCGCCTGCCAAATTGAATAATTCTTCCACCGGCACAGCGATTGCTTCGACTGCGGTTAAGCCAAGGTATACACGCCATACGTCATTGAGTTCTCTGCAAATGAATGTATCGTCGATCACCCCAGCAAATAGTGGCGAGCCACAAAACAGCGCACTAAAGGTATCCATTTCTTTCAGCAATTCACAAATTTTTATGAATTATGTCACAAAAATTTGTGAATCTTAAATTCCCAATAGTCTTATTAAATAATATTAATTTAATAATCAAACAGTTAATCTTTGGCATGATTATTGTATCTATTCAAGTAATCATTCTATATCCTATAGCAGCAAATAATGACGTATTGCCTCAACAGCAAGGAAAGATCGCGTATGAAACAGATAATTCTAATCAGCCTCCTTTTGATGATATCCGCAGCAAAGGCTTCCTCAAGCGTTCCGGACACCATGGCAGAACGTGTCAAGGCCTGCACGATCTGCCATGGTGACGCAGGTCGAATTGAACAGCATGATTATTATCCGCGTATAGATGGAAAACCCTCGGGCTATCTTCTCAATCAATTACGTAATTTCAGGGATGGTCGGCGCCACTATCAACCGATGGCTCATTTGCTGGAAAATATGTCGGATGATTATCTGTCAGAAATCGCACATTATTTCGCCACGCTTAGCAGACCATTCCCAGCGCCTGAATCGATCGATATGTCCCCCGATGAAATCAAAACTGCGGAGCAGCTTATTCAGGCTGGCAATCCAGCAAAAGCTATCCCAGCCTGCAGTGACTGCCATGGTAAAAATTTGATGGGTACCGAACCCGCCATTCCCGGATTGCTCGGCTTGCCACGCGCCTATATCGCCGCACAATTTGGCAGCTGGCGAAATGGAGGGTGGATGCGCGGCCAATCCTCTGATTGCATGCCAGAAATTGCTCAAAAGTTGACTGATAATGAAGTGAACGCCATCGCAAAATGGCTGGCGACCCAGCCCGTATCGGGAAAAACGAATCCAATCGATATACGTTCAAGCGAACTGGCACATCGGTGCAACCATGTCCCTCGCGAGGACGGCATGTCCCAAAAGCTGCCCACTCCATTGGATTCGGAGCAACATTTACTGGGTGCCTATTTAACCCGTGCAGGAAATTGTATGGGCTGCCATACCGCACCAGGTGGGTTACCATTTGCGGGCGGGCGGCAATTATCGACTTCATTCGGTATTTTCGTTACGCCAAACATCACGCCTGATAAAGAAACTGGAATAGGCGGGTGGTCTGAGGAAGATTTTTGGGGCGCACTGCACCAAGGTAAATCCCGCGACGGTCGACTGCTCTACCCTGCTTTTCCTTATACGGAATACACCAAAGTAACCCGGCAGGATGCCAATGCAATCTTCGCCTATCTGCAAGCCTTACCCGCCATCTCTCAAACCAATCCACCGAATCAAATTCGATTTCCCTTCAATTTCAGGCCACTGCTGGCTATCTGGCGCGCATTGTATTTCAAGGAAGGGGTCTACACGCCTGACCCCACCCAAAATGATGAATGGAACCGAGGCGCCTATCTGGTACAGGGATTGGGTCATTGCAATGCCTGCCATACAAATCGCAACGCGTTCGGAGCGAGCGAAGATAGCGGACTAACCGGAGGGCAAATGATGAGTGCAAATTGGTATGCCCCTTCTTTGATCTTGCCGCAAGAAGCCGGTAGCGGTAATTGGTCCGTCGAGGAAATTATCGAATTACTCGCAACCGGCGTATCGGCACGCGCAACCGCTTCTGGCCCAATGGCGACGATCATTCGGCAAAGCTTGCAGCATCTGTCAACAGAAGATATTCGCGCTATGGCCGTGTATCTCAAATCTATAGCAGAAGATAGCACAACCCGCATGCCCTCGGTCAAATCAGAAAATCGTGATGATGATCTAGCCCAAGGGAGGCAACTATATGAAAAACACTGCCAGGATTGTCATGGTGCCTCCGGTCAAGGTGTACCCGGTATCTATCCGCCGCTAGCCAATAATCGAAGTGTATTGATGGCTTCTCCTTTGAATGCAATACACATTGTGCTAAACGGCGGTTATCCGGCCACCACAGTTGAAAATCCTCGCCCCTATGGGATGCCGCCGTTTCAACAAATCCTTCGCAATGAAGAAATTGCACTCATCGTGTCCTTTATCAGGAATGCATGGGGCAATAAGGCGAGCCGGGTCAACCCGGCAGAAGTCGATCGGAGCAGAGGAAAACGGTCATAGCTTTAGGGGGTCTCTACAAATTGAGTGTTTTAAACAAAACGAGGCAAGCACAAAAAATATTGTGCGCAGCATATGATGGATATGTAACGAAACATTTTTTGTGATCATCGAGGTATTGTGACGAAATAGAGATTTTTAGTGGCCCCTTAGATAAATTCGTGTCATCACTATCCGTAACAACTGGCCACCGCAGCAGAGCCATTGGCTTTCATCTCTTGGTATTTTTTACCGAAGGTTACCGCTACCCGATGAATTGCCTGCGACGCAGTTTGCTTTCGGTATCGTTGGAAATAACCCGGCCCACCGTTATAAGTCACATAGGTCAGACGCGCCAACTGATCGAAGCCGTTCTCATCGTTGTGCTGAGTTTTGGCAAGCACATAGTCGATTAGGTAGTGATGGAGGATTTCATTGCCGGCCAATGCGTTATAACGGATATCGTTGCGCAATGCCGAAACCTCGTAGAAGCCACGCCACACGTTGGGATTGATCTGCATGATACCAATGGCACCCGCACGTGACACGATGGGCTGAATCTGATCGCCTTTTTTGATGAACTGCCGCCAGCAACTCTCCTGCCAAGCAGTGGTGAGAGACAAGTAGCGAAAAAAATCATGATATTCATGTGATAATCGCTTAGTGCGGAGCGTTGTGCGTACCACATGACTGAGCAGATCCTCCACGAGAGGCAAGTAGGTATCGATTTCACTAGTGTGGGGCACCCATCTGTTGAGTTTTTTGACCAAAGAACGCTTCGGCGCATCCGCTGCCCATGCGGGCCTGAAAAAGAACCATGTGCCACTGTCCGTATCGGGGTCAGGTAGGGGCTCCGGTAAGGGAAGCGGCGTCCCAAAGCCAAACAACAGACGCAACTCCAGGTCGACATCCAAGCTGTAAATAAGCGGATCCTTCTCTAACTCGGGTGCCAGCATGCGGGCCATCCGCCGTAAACCGTCAGCCGATATTTCATAACCTACTTTTTCGCTTACCTGATCCATTGCCTTCAGGGCATCTGCTGCCGCCACAAAGCTTAAGTAGCGGATCGCTATGGCACCCGGCAAAGTAATTTCCAAACGTTGCAGAATGGGCGAAAGTCTTTCCCAGCTTTTCAGGAATAATTCGCGCACCGGATCCGCTGTGCCTCCCTGCCAATTGATCAACGCATCGGTTAGATCGTAGCGGCCGTCAAGCAACACTTCAAACAATGCCTGCCGTAGCTCTGCTTGCTCGGCATCTTCCGCCGCCTGCTTGATGATGAAAGTCAGGAACGCGTCCCAGTTTTGCCAAGCCACCTCCCAGCGCAACGCCTCCTCCGAAGTCAGCGCTGGCTCAGGAGGAGACACAGGAGAGACAGCCGCTGCTGGCGTAGCTTGATCGGGAATATCGAGTTGTAAAGCTAAATCGATACCCGTATCCACAATTTCAAAACCAGTGAACATAGCCGATGATAAGACGCGGTGCGTTGCGGTACCTTCAGAAGGCGTCAGCATCAACGGAATCAATGCTTGAATCTCTTGCAGTGGTATCGCGAGATCTATCTTTAACGCGCCCAACCTGGAATGGACATGCTGCTTGACCCAATCCCACAGCGTTCCCGTCACCAGAGGTTTCGCTCCTTCACGATCAAGCAAATTCGAATCGGTCACCCTAAACTCGATGACAGGCTGCTCCGGTTTGATGGTGGGGACTAGGAAAACTTCGACAAGGCCCCGCCACTTCGAAATGCGCCAGCATTGACCTGCTATTCCATGCCCAACCTTCGCTTTTACCGCGGTCACGATGCGGATACGCTCCCCGTCCGAGCCAATTTGTGGATTCGAAAGCACGAGTGTGCTGCAATCAGACTGATCATCGAATACGCGTGCCGTACCCCCCGTATCGGTATAAATTTGCGCCAGCAGCATACGATGCAGGAACGAGTAATCCAGCTTCATCGGTACACTAACGACACTTGCGCTCAAACCTGTCGTAATCAGCAACCCGATCATCAAAAATAACATGCGCATGCACTGAAAACTCATCCAGCTAACTGCCTCTCGGGAAATTCGTGTAATGTGTAAGAAAAAGAGATCTTTTTCACGTAGATCCAATCTACTGAAGGCCTAATAGATTGTCAATTACGCCATTGGAGAATAATTGAAGGATTTTAGAGAACGCGACAAGATGAAAATCATCGACATCAATGACATTCGAAAGCTGATAAAAATTGTAGGCCTAGAAGCCTTTTTCAAGAAGCTGATCGCCACACTGGAAACCGATTTTTCCCGCTGGGACGCTTTCCAAAAATCTCCGCGCCATGCCACCTATTATCCGCATGGTGTGATTGAATTAATGCCTTGTGCCGACGACCGTTACCATGCCTTTAAATATGTTAGCGGCCACCCTGGAAACACCGCACAGGGCAAATTAAGCATCGTCGGCATTGGTCAGTTGAGCGATGCAGTGACTGGCTATCCATTGCTACTCAGCGAAATGACGCTACTGACTGCCTTTCGCACGGCAGCAACCGGTGCCTTGGCCGCCAAGTATTTGGCCAAGGGAAATACCCAGACCTTGGCAATCATCGGCACGGGCGCCCAGGCAGAATTTCAGGTGCTCGGTTTTAGGACGATTTTCCCGTTAAGTACCATCCGCTACTTCGATATTGATGCGGCAGCGATGGCCAAATTCTCACGCAACATGACGCCCTACGGGTTTGAGCTGATCCCGTGCCAAAGCATCCAAGATACTATTGGTAACGCCGGCATCATCATTACAGCCACCGCAGCGAAAAAACAGCAGGTTTTATTCGACCTGCAGGCTATTGCGCCCGGCACGCATATTCACGCCATGGGAGGCGATTGTCCGGGTAAAACCGAATTGGACCTCATGTTGCTGGATGCGGCAAAAGTCGTAGTAGAATTCACGCCGCAAGCACTGATAGAAGGCGAAGTGCAACAATGTGGCGAAAGCGGTATTTACGCCGAATTATGGGAACTCATCACTCAAAGCAAACCCGGTAGAGAAAATGACGCAGAAATGACTGTGTTCGATTCAGTCGGTTTTGCGCTAGAAGATTATTCAACGTTACGGCTTATCCATGAGTTGGCTTTGGAACATTGTATCGGCAGCGAAGTGCCCATGTTACCCGAAGTGCACGATCCCAAGGATTTATTTGGTGTTTTATCCTCTTCAGGCTAATAGGCTGTCAAGCAATTGATACCAAGAAGCGTTACGTGTCTGCATAAAATGTCTCGACTATCGTTCTCATCAGCCGCAACGTTTTGCCCTGCTGATCACTTTCGGGATTGAACTCACTGATTTCCAGACCACAGAGTTTGGGATGATGCTTGACCGCAGCCAATGCAGCCAGCAACGCGTCTGCTCTTATGCCCCCCACTACCGGCGTTTCCACCCCAGGCGCATCTTCAGGATCGATAAAATCGAGATCAAGGCTTATGCCAATCACGCTGCACGTTTCACTCAATTGCATCACGGCAGCTTGCAACGTCTTGGCAAAATCAGTCACTTGCTCGGCAAAAATGACCTTGACGTTGGCTGTCTTTAACAAAGCGTTTTCCGCAGGTTCGTAGCTGCGGACGCCAGCCAACAGAAATTTTTCAGGATGAATGAAGCAATCAGCCGGATACACGGCGTTCAATCGTTCATCCCCTTTGCCTAGCAGCGCAGCAACCGGCATACCGTGTATATTGCCTGAAGGGGTCGTCGCAAAGGTATGCGCATCCATATGGGCATCCAGCCAGATCAAACCCAGCTCGCTGCTGGCCGGTAATCCCTGCATTACACCCGCCCATGTGCCCATTGCGCAGGAATGATCACCGCCAATCACCAAAAAAGTGCGGCCGTTTTCAACCCAGAAACGTGTGAATTCGCTCGCCCTCTGATATAAATGGGCTAATCTAGCCTCTTTGCTTCCTTCTTTTTTCGGATAGAGGATATGCCACTGCAATTGCAAGCCATTTTGCAGCACTGGCTTCAGGTTATACGCCTCGCGCAGCATTTCTGCTGCATAACCACACGTTCGCATCGGTCCACCCAGACAAGAAGCTATACCTAGTGTTTGTATTATCTTAGCCATGCGTCGATAGCCACATGATTTGGATACGATAGCGCATCGATATCATCGATCTTCTCCACTTTTTCTGATTTCAGTTATTCGTTCAATCCCACTCATCAACCATGAACCTAAAGACGCTGCCAGCACATTTTGGCATCAATGCACATGATCCCCCGGCGGCGGCATAATCTCGCCTTCTTGATTGAGCTGGGTGATCTGCTGGGTCAGCATCGCCACGTTTAGCCAACCAAAACCGTCAAATTGGGCGACCCAACGCGCACGCAAATAGCCAAATCGATCGATTAAATACTCAATATGCCCGGGCGTCATCCCCTTTCCCAGTAAATCAGGCACTGTCCTGTTCCTGCGGTACAAGAGGTAGCTGTTTCTAATTTCCTGCCAGCCTTCCGTTACCACCGGAAAAGGGACGTTCTGGGTAATCTCCGCTAATTCTTGCGTATCGAGCGCCCGTATGGGGACAGCCAGAATTTCGGTATTGTAGTTAAGCGCTAAATCTTCATAGCTTTCTTTCAATTGATTTAAGCGTTGCTGAGACTGCGGCCAGGAAAACAGAATCACTACGATATTTTTTTTCTGGCGGAAATCCTTCAAGCTCCCGCTGGAGCCATCGTGTGCAAAATATGAAAAGACGGGCGCACCGACAGCCGGCATTTCCGGCATGATCATGGTACCCAATAAGCGAGCGTCAAACCCGCGTGACAGGGCGTGCATATAATTGACGATATCCCAGCGGCTTTCCTCAGTTAACACCGCCGCAAAACCTGGCATATCGGTTTCAGGCACCCCCTCGGAGATCCAATGAAAGAAATTTCCCACCGTATGCCGTACCGTGTGCGGCTCAGTCAGCAGATCAGTCGGATCCGTGGTTAATTTCTCGGCGAGTATGCCATTGCCCTTGCCTTGCGCGCCATGGCAGCTTGCACAATGTTCGGCAAACAACGATGAACCATTCGAAATCGAAATGGCATCGAACGGCACCGGCGTTTTTCGGAATGTCTCAGGAAAAGCCTCGATCGTCAGCGGCGGTAACGCAATAGCCACTGCGATGGCCGCAAGTGTGCCCGACAACAGCAGCGTTTTCAGCCGACGCCACTGCACCTTTAACCCCAACCAGATCAGAACGGGCGCAAACAGGAAAAGTGTCAATCCAGACCAGAATCTATCCTGCACATTGGGCTCATCCCACATCGCGTCGATCACGAAGCGGAACGGATAAGGCCAGTTCTCAACGATGGCGTGCTTGGCAGGCAAGGTATTGGCCAACAAAGTAGCGAGCAACACCAAAAGCATTGCAAGCACAAATTCGATACCCACCCACTTTCTCAGATAGCTAGTCCCTTTTGCGACTTGTAGGGGTTCCTCGATTTGGGAGAGTGAAGGTAACCCATGGTAGCGCACGCGATAAGCAATCAACAGAATGATGGCCAATACCGCAAGCTTGAAATTCAATAGCCAGCCATATAAGCTGGACACCAATGTATGGTACAAATTATCCACCATACGGTCTGCGACCATCACACCGGTCACTATCAGCAACACCATTGCCGGCAGCGCCATCACCGAAAATTTTTTCAGGGCATACGCATTGAACTGCAGTAATGCTTTATCGGATTCCCTGCGCAAATCATGCACTATCAGCAGAAACGCGGGCAATGCACCAAACCAAAGACCTGCCATGAGGATATGCAACGCATAAGGTGCAATCGATTCAAATGATATTTCCTCAGCGCCAGAATGACTCAACAGCGAGCCCGCTATCAAGGGAAGCGAGGCGGCAACCGCACCCAAAACAAAATGCCATCGCCTACGATCGATGCGCCGAAGATACAACATGACGCAAAAGAGCATAAAAGCCAGTGACGCCCACGCCGTCCACATCAACCCTACCCGTGTCTGCTGCACGAGTTCGGACCAGGCCGCCGGACGCCATGTATTCGCTATCACGCCTGTTGCGTCTCCGGTTGTGGTAGCCAGAATACCGACCAATCCCAACAATATCAAACCCGCAAGCCATGGAAATACTTTTTCCAACCGTATCGCCCACGCTCCCCCCGATCTAACCTGGGGGCGTGCAACAAGGGCAAGGAAAACGCAACTTCCAAATAGAATTAAGTTGGCAGTCAATTGCGACCACCGGGAAAAAGCAGCAATGAATTCGATCATGATTTACAGCAAGAAAGTGTCGGTTGGTTTGACATCATCTGGAATATTGGTTGCAGCAGATTCGTCGCCCACTTCAACTACATTGGGCAAAGTGACTCGTTTAAAAATTGAGAGAGTATCTCATAAACGCAGCAGATAATTAAACCACAGACCACCTGATCCCAGCGATTTTAAGATGACCCCAATTTAAAGATCAGACGAAATTCTGATCGAGGAAAGAAGGTTTCAGTAGCATTGAGCTCCTCGCAGAGCTTAGCGATGACCTCATCAGTATGTACGCGTGCGCTGTGGTGCAACCGGACGGTCAAGGTTTTGTTGAGGTAGTTGGGCAAGAGGTCGGCTTCTGTGGCGTATAAGGCACGCAATATTGCCCGAGCCTGATCGGGTTTGGGTAGGAATTCACGGACGATGTTAACCATTGCCGACTCGGCGCGGTAAGCGATGATTTTAATGGTGTCGAGGAAATG
>NZ_QAOO01000026.1 GCF_003051105.1 Nitrosomonas nitrosa
GCCTCTCCCTAATGCCGAAGCCTCAGCGGCAGCAAACAACCGCCTCATGCGCTCATCCAATGTCCATGCAAGTTTATTAAATCTGATTCGTATTGACTCAATGGTGTTATCTTCAATTATCATGAAGACATGATACTATTTTCCGACTTATTTGTTACAGTTATTTATTTACAATTCCTTAATGTAAGAGCGCTAGGAATTTGAAGGCAAAATAAGCGTAATGGCAATACCGGCTAAAGCTTAAACTTTTTTGTTATTAAAAGGGTATGAAAATGGATTGTCGTGATTCATACCCTTTGTAAGTCTCATATATTGATTTATTGATATAGTTGCTCAAATAATTAGCTAATCCTCACTTCAGCTAAGTTTAGGCATATGAGCATTTTTACTACGCCAGAAAGCAAAATTAGCCCAAACTGGGCGTGGTTCTGAGCTTAATCGCTGCGCTTTTTACGATTAGACATTTAATTCGTTTGGAAGAGAAGCAGCGTCGTTGATCAGCTATCTCATGTCTTCTGCTCCCTTTTAATCCATTCCCTGGCACATCGGTTTAATCAAAATTCACGCATTCGCATTCGCATTCGTTGTGAAATAAATCTTGCCAACTCCCTGATTTTTTTGTGTTGTGTATCGGTGAGTGGGTAAGTGCGCGTATCTATTCCACGAGTTTGGTTAGAGTGTCACCCTCCTTATATACCCCCGTTTGTACGATGATGCTATTTAAAGCAGCAAACGCGTCATTTTGCAGCTACATTTATTTTCACATTACGTTTATTGCTTTTGATCTCATCGGTATTTTCCAGAGAGCCACCGTCATCTTACCGTTTTGAATACATAGCGCTTGGTTTGGGAAAATTTATGTAAGCATTTTTATAAGCCAGGTTTCGTAGTTTCAAGAATCCTGCTTAACATTCTTTTAGCATTTTGTTGATGCCTTTCTAACACGCGCAAGCTTAGTCTTGTTTCTAGAAATGCAGCAAAGAAGCCATGACTACAAGAAGCCTATATGTAGTTTGGCTTTATACCTCCTGTAAAACTTTGGTTTATGCATTTTTACAAATCGACAAACTATTTTTTTATCAAGCATGACTAGCTTATAAGGAGTAACAAAAAAGATGTTGGAAGAATTTATCTATAATTTTACAAATAACTTGTTCAAGCCAATATTGCTTTTTTTCTATTTAGGGTTTCTGATACCGATACTTAAAGTGCCGCTTGAATTTCCGCCGGCATTATACAAGGCACTCACTATTTATTTATTGATCGCAATAGGCTGGCATGGGGGAGAAGAGCTTGCAGATCTCTCACCTGAAGATTTTATAGATGCTAGTGGTTTTATGGCAATCGGGTTTGTTACTAATACATTTATTGGAATCATTGCGTATTACTTTCTGCGGGCCGGTACCAATATGCGGCAGATCGATGCTGCGACGGTATCAGGTTATTATGGTTCAGATTCCGCTGGAACTTTTGTGACTTGCGTTGGTGTCCTGGCTACGGCTAACATCGCTTATGCCGCTTATATGCCTGTGTTACTTGCAGTGATGGAAATACCTGGCTGCCTCGTCGCACTTTATCTAGTTTCTCGCCTCCGTAATTCTGGAAAGATGGATGAAGCAGGTAATATGCCAGGAGAACCAGGATATAATCCTATGACCGTTAAGGCTCAGGATCTGCAACCTGGTGAATCACAGAGCATTCTCAGCAAAAAAATTCTGCACGAGATATTTTTCAATCCGGGGCTATATTTACTGTTTGGTGGTATCGCAATAGGCTACATTTCTCGCTTGCAGGGTGTTGAAGTTACCCAGGCCGCCGATCGTTTTTTTGTGGTTCTATTCCAAGGTGTCCTTTGCCTCTTTTTGCTAGAGATGGGGATGACGGCTTGTTCGCGGCTTAAAGATTTACGGATGGGAGGCAAAGGTTTTGTCGCATTTGGTATTATTGCGCCCAATATATTCGCTTCCACAGGCATTCTTGTAGCTCATGGTTATAGCATGTTGCTTGGCCATCCTTTTGAAGTCGGAACTTATGTACTTTTTGCCGTGTTGTGCGGTGCTGCGTCATACATAGCTGTGCCCGCAGTTCAGCGAATTGCAATCCCAGAAGCAAGTCCGACCCTGCCATTAGCGGCTTCGCTTGGTCTGACATTTACTTATAACGTCACAATTGGAATTCCAGTTTATATTCTAATCACTACTCTACTGATTACTGCATATCCAGTGCAATAACATCGAGGAATTGATAACTGAACCATGTAGGGGGTTCTCCAACTTCCCATCGGTTAGCAGCATTCTTCATACAATTGGGACAATACCTGTACCTCCTGAGATCGAAATAGCTTGTCATTCAGAGGTGCGGGTATGTAGCAATTTTTAGCTAGCGATGCTTCTAAGCCCGATATTAGGAGGCCCTTGTTACAGCATCCTAAAACAGCTTCAGAACGTAGGAGAAGCTATGAGTGTAAATAAATCCTATCGTTGTTATAAAAATTTTCTATACAAAATCTTGGTCTGTAAATTTTTGTTTGGGTTGTGCTTTGCCTAGGAAGGAGCGCGCCGATGAATATTCTCATCATAGAAGATAACCAAGATATCGCTTCCAGTATCTATGATTACCTAAAAACTTTTGGCTATACGATTGATGCCGCTCGTGACGGTACCACTGGTCTGCGTCTGGCAGTGACCAATAATTATGATGCCATTATTTTAGATTTGAGTTTGCCGGATATGGACGGTGTCGATCTCTGTCGAACGCTTCGTCAAGAAGCGCAGAAGGTGATGCCTGTGCTTATGTTGACGGTTCGTAATTCGTTGGAAAATAAATTGGAAGGATTTAACGCTGGGGCAGACGATTATTTGACTAAGCCTTTCGCTTTGCAGGAACTGGCGGCACGTGTAAAAGCATTGACTAAGCCTCTATAGGCTCTGCTTTAGCCTATATTGCCATGCGAAGAAAATATAATTCATAAGTTAATTGATTGACTAATACAGTTTTTTTGCAGATTGAAAGTTATTTAACATTTTTTTGACATTTATTTAACTACACTATAGCTCTCCGTTACGATTTGAGTGAAGAGGGAAGCTATAGGAACACATTTATGAATGTGCTAATTATAGAGGATACCAAAGATATTGCTGCGAGCATCTATGATTATCTGGAATCTTTAGGCTATACCATCGATGCAGCTGGCGATGGAGTAACAGGGCTGCATCTGGCAGTTACAAACGATTACGATGTCGTCATCTTGGATCTGGGGTTGCCAGGGATAGATGGGATTGATCTCTGTCGCAGACTTCGTCAAGATGCGCTGCGTTTTATTCCAGTACTCATGTTAACAGCCAGAGATTCGTTGGCTAATAAGTTGGATGGCTTTAATGCTGGCGCAGATGATTACTTGACAAAACCTTTTGATTTAAAGGAGCTTGCGGCTCGTGTTAAGGTGTTGTCTGAGCGTATCAGCCGTATGCCAACTGCCAAGTTACAGGTTGGGGATCTGACTCTTGATGTGGGCACGCATGAAGTGACGCGAGCCGGTAGACCTATTAATCTCAACCCAACATTGTTTCGGCTAATGTTGTATTTAATGCAGAATCCTCATCGAGTCATTAAGCGTGAAGAAATAGAATACGCGATTTGGCAGGATGACCCCCCGGATAGTGATGCTTTGCGGACGCATCTTTCCTATCTGCGTCAAGCAATTGATAAGCCATTTGACAGACCTCTTTTACACACTGTACGTGGTTTTGGGTACAAACTGACTGATAGGCATGCAGAAGACGACTAACCGGATTACCCGGCGTATTGTTCTAGTATTTCTAATTTTTGGGGTTGTGCTGACCCTTATGCTTGGACTGAGCTTTGTCGCCGCGTTTAAGTCTGTAGAGCAATGTATGATCGATGAGTTATTGGATGCTGAGCTTCAGCATTATAGATCAGAGATAGAAAATACACTGGCGCAACAATCTTATCACTCTCGCACAACAAGTATTTACTTTGCACCTCTCGCTGCCCCTTCCCTGCTGCCTGAGCATGTGCGTCACCTTTCTCAGGGAACACATGATCTAGAGTATAAAAATCACAATTTCCGGGTATTAGTCAAAGATATTGGCGAGAAACGTTATGTCGTTAAATTTGACGGCACTAGTATTCATGAGCGCGAAAGCGAGTTCATCCATTTGGTCTGGATATACTCGATCACCATCTTGATAATCGCGCTTCTGATCGGTTGGAAGGCATCGCATCAAATTATCTCCCCTATCAAACAACTCGCGAACCAGATCATAACCTTTAAGAATAAACCGGGTGCATTACTTGATTTGTCGCAATTTAATGACGACGAAATAGGATTCCTGGCAAAAGAAATTCAGCATTATCACGAGCAATTGCAGCAAATGCTGATACGCGAAAAAGAGTTTGCGAGAAATGTGAGCCACGAGCTGCGAACTCCCGTTACGAGCATCAGCTTGGCCACACAAATACTTGCCATGAAAAAAAATCTATCGTCAGAAGAATACAATAGAATTCAAAGAATTCAACGGGCTGTTGACGAAATGTCTGAGTTGATCGAAACCTTCCTGATGTTGGCGCGTGGCTCTGATAAATCTTCCAGGGACAATTATGTTGTTTCTGAGGTAGGGCCCATTGTCCGAAAGGTAATCGAGCAACAGCGTGTATGGTTGGGTAACAAACCGGTGGAGGTAATCGTCAAGGAGAAAGGACACTTAAATGTATCTGCGCCATCTGGGGTTATCAGCGTGTTAATAGCCAATCTAGTACGAAATGCTTTTTTATATACAGAACGGGGTATTGCAGAAGTAGTAATAACACCCAATAAAGTCACGATCACTGATACCGGCATCGGGTTTGATTCTTCTACCCAAACTCAAATATTTAACCAT
Organism: Nitrosomonas nitrosa; assembly: GCF_003051105.1. Lineage (GTDB taxonomy): Bacteria > Pseudomonadota > Gammaproteobacteria > Burkholderiales > Nitrosomonadaceae > Nitrosomonas > Nitrosomonas nitrosa. The sequence goes on from NZ_QAOO01000026.1 coordinate 4,902, forward strand.
CATGCGAAAGCTGGCTTACGGGATGCTAATATCAATAAAGTAAGGGGGTTTGGTTTGCCAATCGTCCAGCGTATTTGTGAATATTACAACTGGAAAGTATCATTCGAGAGTAAAGTAGGACAAGGCACCCGGTTTACAGTGCGATTTGATTCAGAATTAGCATGAGGGTTGCAGGGTCATGGAAACTCCTCGATTCGTCCCAGCCTTCCCAAATAAACCCGTTTCGATCCAATTGAGGCAATAATACATGCCGTACTTCAAATTTCTGCAAAAAAAGTGGCATGACTGTTTTTAGCATGCATCGTGTTGTGAATTCGGCGAATATTACCGCTGCGGTGAGCAGATTTTATTGAGTAGGGTAATCGTTGAAATGAGTTTATTCCCTTGCCGCCCCTTCCTTGCTTGATCGTATATTTTGCTAATCTCTAATGAGTTGCCATCAATACGTGCTTGTACCGTGTATGCGTCAAAACCTAAACGGGCACCGAAATTGAGCCAATCGAGCGGTAGATTGAATTCTGCGCCTTGGGGGATATGTTTGGCAGAAAAACCCATTGGAAGGGGGGATAGTTTGAAGGTTTGCGGAAGTCTAAGATTTTCACCGCTTTTTGGATGGAGAGAATCTTCATACAAAGCTACTTTGTTTTCTCGTTCCTTGTTTACCGAAATAAGCAGGACATAATGTTTTTCGTGCACAATATGAAGTAATAGATAATCCTGTTCTTGACCACTTTCACGCTCACCTTTTGTTTTGACTTGAAATACCAGTTCATTATCTGACGCAATGTCAGTTGTGACGCGCAAGATATCGAGTTCGGGGGGTAAAGATTTATCTAGGAACGATAAAATCATGCGTGGATCATCATACATATTCATTGCTGAAACAGGCATGCTTATTATCGCGAGCCATAACAGCACCGCTAGGACTATTTTCATGATTCAAAAAGTACTTTATTTTCTTTGAATAATTTGGCTACATGAGCGACATCCTCGAGCGCATCAAAGATGACTCTGATTCTTCCTGCGGGGTCGATCAGAAATGCGGTCGTACTATGATCAACTTGGTAGTGATGTTGGTTTCCTGCATTTTTCGTATAAAAAACGGCTTCTACACCAAATGTTGCCTTGAATCGCTCAAGGGCTTCGCCTTCGAAGCGGAGATAGGCAATGTTAGACCCAAAGTTTTGTGTATAGGTGGCTAAGCGTGCATCAGTATCTCTATCTGGATCAACCGTTACGAAAATACCCCTTATTTTGATTTGCTCGTTATTTGCAGCTTTGACCAGCATGGAAAGATTGGCAAGTGATGCCGGGCAAATATCCTTGCAGTGGGTAAACCCAAAAACGACAAGTTGCCATTGTTCGTTTCCCGTTGGCTGTGCTTGCCTCAAATGAGCTAAGGTATCAGCTTGTAATGAGATAGGGCGGGGCAAGATAATGGTGGCTGCATAAAGGGTAGATTGTATGAAAAAAAGGAAGGGGATTACTATCATCAAAATATGTTTTCTTGCTAAGAATTTTGGTTTCATTTTAACAACCCTTTTTTGATTTTTTACGACGTATAGTAGTTGAATAATCCATCTTGATATTTCTCCCTACTTTCTATTCATGGGGCTCTATACCGGATTGGTTTCCTGGAATCGACCTCTCTCTAATTTTCGTGTGGATGGTACGCTAGTAGGCTATCCGAGAATAGGCTGATCTACTGCGGACGAGTCTGGTTGGCGGGAATTTCCAATCCTTTTCATTATATAGAACGACTATTCGTCTCAAATGATTGAAAAAGCCAACTCAACCAAACTCACCCTCACTACGATCGCTATTCTCGAACAGCCTCCTGGCGAAATAAAGATAGGTCGTGGTATTAAATAGGGTTAGCGACTGCCTCCTGCAGCAAATATACCATGTGGTTTTACGAGACCGTCATTTGGTCCAAAAACTTTGACGACCGTATCTGTTGTTGTATCGATTTTTACAATATAGCCTGAAGCCCAACTGGCCAGCATGAGGTAACGGTTATCCGGAGTCGGGCTGAGTGTATGTGCGACTGCATAGCCTGTGGGAAGCTCATGGCCAGGCTTCATTCTTTTGATAAAGCGTGGCTTATAGCGGTCGCTTAAATCAAAAATAGAAACATATCCGTCGTCAGCGAAAGTGCTATCTATCGTGTCTTCCTCTGCGATATAGAGTTTGCCATTGACAACCGCTAGATCCGATGCGGAACGAAAGATACCTTGACCATTCGGATGGTTGGTATGTCTAATTATTTTTGTTGCGGTGCCTTCTAACGTGTCCAGTAACCAAACACTGGGCGGGATGATTTGCTTAGTGGTGTCAGGCGTTAACGATGTTTTGTCGAATTGCATCGAGGCCGTCAGCGCATAGCGTTCATCTAACCAATAGACGAAATGGGTAAATGCGGCATGCCGTTTTTCATCACCTAGCATAATTTGGCCGACTACTTGTAATTCGCCCGTTTCTCGGTTTGATTTATAAACATCAATGACGCTGTTATCGAAAAAGTATCCTGTGCCCAGTCCAATGGTGCCTGACTTGTTAAAATTGATCCCGTGTGTTTGCTCTGTATAACCAGGAATGCTGATTGGATCAACGCTAGCAAATTCATTTGTTTTATGATTGACGACGCGCACTCTATCTGATGTAAACTCAGTGAAATATAGAAAATCCGAGTAAGGCAGCAAAGTAGGTCCATGAATTTGTGTCGATTGAGCCAATAGCCAGCCTGGTACTGCCTGTATATTGTTGACGGCTTCAACGAATGGTAGCTCAGCTGGGGTGCCTGGATTATCTGCGGGGAGTGCAGCTTCCAAGGTGAGCCCGACGCTACCGGTTTCCCAATCAAGACTATCTACTCTTAGTGCAATAATGTAGGCAGGGTGGTCGTGTGTGTTGTCCGAAGTAACAAAAATTTTATTTCCTTCTGGAAGGACGACGGTATGCTGTAACGGAATGTTTCCGGGCCAACCGGCAATACTAGTTGGATCTACAGTAATCAATTTGTCATTTTCATAGTTTATGAGGTAGAGCATGCGGGTATGATAGTCAATCGCAGTCACTACCGGTTGCAAGTAATTATTATAGATATTGGGATATTGGTAGGTTGGTAGTGGCGTATGATGGTTGTCGCTACTTGCACCGGCAGCTGCGGATAATGCTATAAAACATGCTGCAGCAAATGGAACGGTGCAGCGAGTCATTTCAGTCAATGAAGTCATAAAATTTTCCTCTTTTTTAATGTTAATACAATCCACTCTTAATTAATTTACTTGACATAATACGATTGATTAAGAGCGGCCTATCGAAAAACAGAGTGCTTTCGAATGTCGATTGCCTCGATTGACTCAATCAAGCGATGGGCATAAAAATTTTTGTTTCTCTGGCTTGCTTGTCGATACAGGAAGCGTGCCGCTCGTTCCGAGCAATGCGTGTACTCCTCAAGACGATCGATCGATAGCTCGCTAGCTTATGTGTCAGTTTGCTATAAAATTTTTTGGTTTATAGTTAATGATATTTAAATTTCATAGGCTGCTGTTTTTTCATCAGCTTCTTTATGTTTTCAGGCAATATAGCAATATATAGCTTACAGATAGCTTACATTTCGGCAGTAAATGATATCCAAAAAATTATGAGGAAATCATGCTATTTGATTATAAATTAAAAAATAATAAGTGAATTATTTTGAATAGACTAGTGCAATGAGACCAATGGCTGGTGTGGTTCAATGTAATCGGCTATGTGTGGATGGAATTGATTTGTCTGTATTTGCGGAACCTCTTATTGGTTCTTAATTGCAAAAAAGCAAAGACCGAAATGCTTTAGACATAATCTGCTGAGGTATGATGGTTTCTGTGGATATCAAGAGCTCAGTATGATATTCGTAGCTTGCTTAGATTAGCGAATGCTTGATCTATCAAAATAACATAAGCAAATATATGTGTTCCCTTAGAGTCTAAGTTTTGTAATTTGCTGATAAACAAAGCTCTAGATTAACAATTTATATCTTTTGGCCTAGAGCCTGTGTAAAAAAGGTTTTGAGTGGTTCGTCGTTTATTTGCTCGGCGGTAGCGGTGGGGTCGTGAGGCAAAGGTGGGTTACCGTTTCGCCGCTTGCAAAACCACGGATTCCAAATGATACAAAAACGCCCTTTTTGAAATCAGTATTATGAAAATCGCTTAAATTGAGATTGCTAACTGAAATGGTAGGTTCGGTACGATTGTTGTTGACACGAACATCATTATCGGGACTTACATTATTTTTTGTCGCCAGCGTTCTTTCAAGGTCGACTTCTAAACCAATATTGTCTGAGACATTTGCGCAGTCCGAGCTTTCTGTTATCGGTTTTAGATCGAGAAAATGAGCGTGCCAGGTGGCATCGTTGTGTTCCTCGTTAATAACGCCTTCAAATAGTTTAGCTAATAAGCCGACCGTGGTATCGCATCTTTCTGCTGCTTTTTGTTCGAAGCTGTCAGCTACACAGAGATGTGAAGTCAGGACAAGCACGTTTTCAGGCTGACCGTCATCGGTAAAGCCAGTGATGATGCCGTAACCAATTGCACCCAAGGAGCCATCTGTTGGAATGATTCCGCCTGCAGTGATCGCCACATCAACTTTTTTAGGCGTTTTGGTGATGGTGAAATCCGTGATATCGGCCCATGTTTTTTGGGTTCTGGGATCGATCATATTTTGAATAAGTGTATTTGATGATGTTGCCAGAGCGCCACCCGCCACCAAAAGTGTCAGTATGGCTGCTATTAAATTTGGATAAAACATATTCATGTTCTTATCTCCTATAACTATTTAACAATCTATCGTTGGCGATAGCTATTTCTAGAAAAATCATATCTTTACTCAAATGCCACGCTCGCCATTATTTGGCTGTGGCAAAACCCGCTGCAATTTAAATGCAATGAATGAATCATTGCTCATAAGAAAATATTTGTTATTAAATGCTTGGATTAAGTATCTAACTGTTGTTAAATAGTCGTTAATTGTATTCTTTATAAGAAATAGCTAGTCTATATTTGGTTGATTACCCTCATGGCTATTTTTTGAGTCATTGCAAGTTTTAACTTTCAGTCAGGCATGCTTATCCATAAAGCTAATTTAGCAAGAGCAAGCTTACAAATGACTTACAGATTAAAAAATACATGAATTGAGCGAGTTAAATAGGGAACGGTGATGAAACGATATCCGACCAAAATCATGCCGCCTGATTACGAGCGAGTATTTGAACGTAGGCATTTGCTCGACTCAATCAAACGAAGCAAGACGGCAAAAGTGATATGGGTACATGGACCGCCTGGGGCAGGGAAAACTATTTTTGTCGCTAGTTTTCTGAAAACTAAAGGTGAATCGTTTCTATGGTACAGAATCGATAATAGTGGTAACCATTTTGCCGATATTTTTTATTTTTTGGGACTGGCGGCACAAAAGAACAATCCGCATAAAAAAATAAGATTGCCCATTTTTACTTCTGAATACGCGAATGACATCCTTGGCTTTGCGCGAGTATTTTTTCGTCAGTTATTTGCTTCATTGACGCGTGAGTCCGTTATCGTGTTGGACAATTGCCATGAGCTGGAAAAAGATACGCTGTTTATTGATTTGTTGCAGATTGTAGTTAATGAGTTGCCACAAGAGATGCGTTTCTTTTGTATTGGTCGAAGTCGGCCACATGCAGCGCTCAGTCACTGGTATTTAAGTAACGAGATGCTCGAAATCGGTAATTCTGAGCTGATATTTAGCGCGCAGGAGAGTCATGCTTTTCTGAAATGGTTGGATCCACAACTGGACGAATATCAAATCCAGCAAATCCAATCAAAAACACAGGGTTGGGCGGCAGGCATGGTGATGATGGCAAGGCAATATGCTTTTTTGGGTTTTTCCGAAGCTATCAATACTGAGTCAAATGTTTTTGATTATCTTGTATCGGAGATCTTGCTGCGTTTACCAAAAGAGTTGCGTGAATTTTTGGTGATAAGTGCGTTGTTTAACCAACTTACTGCGGAAATGGGGCTGGCGCTGACAGAATGCCGGCAAGCAAAGCTTTACCTTGATGAATTAGTTTCCAGAAATTTTCTAATTGAGCGTATCGCAAGCACTAAGCCAATTTATCGGTTCCATCCCCTGCTTAAAGATTTGTTGCTGATGCAAGCTGATTTAATGTTTGAACGGGCATATTGGCAGCAATTGCAACGTAAAGCGGCAACAATTTTGATTAAAGAAGGAAGCGCTATCGAAGCCATGATGATTCTTCAGGAGCTAAAGGATTGGCCAGCCTTGAAAGGGTTGTTGCTGCAGCATGCAAGCAAACTGGTAGCTTCTGGGCGGCATCACATCGTTATGCAATGGGTGGAAGTGTTGCCGCAAGCATATTTGAGTGAGGATGCATGGTTGAGATATTGGTATGCTGCAGCATTGAAACCGGCAAGTCCTTTGCTGGCAGAGCAGCAATTAGAGCATTGCTACCGGCAGTTCTCGGCTGAATGTGATGTCATGGGTGTGTATTCTGCATGGCAGGCTGCAGTGGAATCGATTGCTGTGAGCTGGGATGACACTTCTAGGTTCGAAATTTGGGTTGCTCGCCTAAGTGAACTGCGTCAGCGATTTCCTGTTTGTCCATCAATTGATCTGAAGATTCAGTTTTATGCAACAGCGATTTATGGCCTTTCCATTTATAATCCCCAACATCCCTGGTTGCGAAGTATGATCAGAATATGCGAGCGGGTGTTCCACTCAAGTCCTTCAAAAACAACGAAGATGTTGCTTAGCACACAGCTAGCACACCATTACTTGTTGACCTGCCGCTTATCTAAATTACGTGCAATCACTCCTTTTCTGGAGTCGGCTTTAGAAGATAAATCCTTGCCCATGATGCCAAGAATTATGTGTGCCTATCTATTAAGCATTCAAAAACTTTATCTTGCCGAAAGTATTGCTGCGCTGGAATTTGTGCGTAAAGGTCTTGAATTATCTAGAGCATCGGGTATTTATTTATTTGAAGATATTTTGTTGGCAAACGGTATTGGGTGCCATATCGGCTATGGAAACTTGGTGGAAGCTAGAAACATCCTGCAGTATGTGCTGAAAAATGGGAACACCCACCAACGTCTATCGGTTTCCATGATACATTCATACGCAGCTTGGCTGGCAGCACTAGACGGGAATCTCCATTATGCCTTGGAGCAAAATGGCCGATCACTCCGATTGACAAGATTAATCAATTTGGAGATTGGTCATGTTTGTTCATTATCACTTAAAGTGCAAATTTTGGCCGAACTGTCACAATTCAAGAAGGCCGAGAATACTTTGCTGCTGCTTAATTCGATTATAGGAAATAGTTGCTGGAACCAGTTTAATTTGATTCAGTATTACGTGGCGGAAGCTTGGTTGGCTCATTTGCGACAAAACGAGCGGGAGGCTGTGGCAGCAATTCATCGGTTATTTAAGATATTGAGCGCAGAGCAAATATATACTTTTTTTAATTGGCGTCCCAAGATGCTTGTAACGTTTTGTCTGATCGCAGTTGAAAATGGGATTGAGGAAATGTTCGCAATCAAGTTACTAAAGCGGCATCAATTAATGCCATCCCCGCCGCCGTTCTATCTGGAGAGCTGGCCATGGACTGTACGAATCCATAGTTTTGGTGCGCTCACGATAGCGATTGAAGGCAAGCTTCTCAAGCAAACAGGTAAAACTCAGAAGAAAATTCTTGAGCTGTTGGAAACGCTTATCCTGCTGGGTGGGCGTAACGTCAATTGTGATGATCTGACGGAGGTACTCTGGCCTGAAGCTGACGGTGACATGGCACGGCAATCCTTGGAAACAGCCCTGCACAGGTTGCGCAAGCTCATTGGTAAGGATGCGATCATGCTGAATTCGGGAATGATATCACTCAATGACAGTTATTGCTGGTTGGATTTATGGGCTTTTGAAGCGACTGTGATTGATCTGGAGAAAGCGTTAAGTGGCGGGAACTCGGCATTGATCCAAAAGTTGACTGACCGGTTATTATCCTACTACACCGATACATTCATGAAAAATTCTGATTCTGGGCTGGCGTTTATGAAGCAAGCGCAGCTATTGAATAAGCTTACCCATGCTCTTGAGCGCTCAATAAATTTTCATGAAAAATCGAAAGAGCATGAACGTGTTTGCTGGTTATTGAACAAAGGAATGGAATTGGTCCCGTTGGTGGAATCAAATTACAGACGACTTATGTCGTATTACGTCATGCTTGGTCAGCCGGATCAGGCGTTGCAAGTCTATCGGCAATGTTACCGGGTTTTATATAAGGGGTTCAATCTTCCGCTCTCAAGGGAGATTCAATTGCTCGCCAGTCAATTGGAAGTGATTGATCGATAGCATTGCCTCAAATTGGGGGGGGGCAGGAGGGAATAAAATTTTGCTGTTTGCTCCTTGAGTAGGCCAAGTATGCCTTTGTTTTATTTCAAGTAAACCTTGACAATCCAGCGTAAAGCATAGATTTTCAGAATACGACCTACTTCCATCGCGGCGCCATAGCGATAAATGGTGCTCAATTATGTTTGTCAGGTGTGTTGCTATATCATCTCTGATAGCGTTATGCCGCGATTCATTAACGCCTTTGTATGGTGAGTTCGTTTGAAAATCTCAATTTTAGCTTTCTGGAAGATTTTATTTCTTTATGCATCTATTAGTCGACATCAAATTTCCGCTGAATATAAACCCCGTCTCTGTTGGAAAGAGACGGGGAGTGTTCTACATCTTCTGTTGAATGACATTGATCAGTGATTGTGTGTTGCTATACAAATACTGATCTCCGTGGTAAATGAGGTGCTCGATGACTACTGCATCGCTTCTAGTTTTCTACGTAAATCAGGGTTGCTTCCCATTGCCCGGGCAATGTTGTTGTAGGTATCAATCTCTAATCCCTGTTTTTTAACGGCGTCTACCATCACCTCACTGGCTTCTTGCTGTAGCTCAAGTGCTTTGTCGGGGTTGCCCGCATTTTCAAGGCGAGTAGTATAGTTTCTCCTTATAACTTCCACCTCTTTCTGTGCAGCAGCAAATTTTTGTAAATCAGCTTCGCTAAAATTAGCTGGGTTGGGGTGCTGAGCAGGCGGCATCGCACCATCTGCGCCATAGTTATTTTGCTGAGCTGGGGGCATTGCGCCTTCCTGGCCGTAGCTTTGTTGAGCGTTAGTGCCAGAAATCAATCCCATGCTAGCTACAAAGATAACAATACTGACCATTAATGTTTTCATGCTAATTCTCCTAATCAATGATGTAGACATTAATACTTAAGCCAAAATCATGCCAGTTTTGTTATTTTCTTTATAACATTTTGTTATTAAATAAATATTTTATTTCTCATCATCTGTGGTAAAAATATAGGGGGCTTGCTCACTGCATTAAGATGTGTCATTTTGGCGCATGTGTCATTAAAATCTGGTGTGCAAAATGTTAAGAACAAGGCTTTCTACCTTATTCGGTAGTTTGAGAACTGTGCTCATGGTGCAAGTCGCATTGCCAGTATTAATGGTGCTTGCACTGATGCTGATCGTTGGTCAAAATTTGATCAGCCAATTCATAGAAGAGCGCATGCAGCGTGACTTGCAGCTCATTACAAGAGCTATTCATTTGCCAGTAAGTCAAGCGCTAAAGAAAAATGATATCGAGCAAATTGAGAGTAGTTTGGCCTCAGTGTTTGGTATGACAGAAGTGTATGGCGCTTATTTGTTTGATGCAGATGGAAGGCGGTTGGTTAGCTTCGGTGTGGTTAATCCAACTAGACGGCAGGCCACAGAAGCACTCGAACTGACGCTGGATGGTGAATTTGCACAGTATGAGCGGATTAAGGGGCGAAAAGTATATTCCTTCTTTCTGCCATTGTTTGATTTAGCGGGGCAGCCTAGTGGATTGCTGCAGGTGACGCGTAAGCGCAGTGACATTGATAAAAGTTTGGCAGAACTCAGATATTGGGCCTGGGGGGGGTTTGCTGTTGTTTCGTTGCTGATTCTTGGTATTTTGGCACTGACGCATCAAAGGGCAATCGGGCATCCGTTGGAACGATTGCTACGGACTATGCAAAGAATCGAAGCGGGAGAAAAATATCATCGTGCTTCTCAGCAGGGGCCTGCAGAAGTAAAAAAGTTAGCAGCAGGTCTCAATGAAATGCTGGATGCCATCGCACAAGCAGAGAAGCGTGAAAATGCTCAACGTCAGGCAAGAGCCCAGATGGCAGAAAAACTCCGCCAGACTGAAACGCTGGCCGCGCTCGGCCAGTTATCTGCAGGTGTCGCGCATGAGCTTGGGGCGCCGCTGAGCGTGGTAGATGGCAGGGCGAACCGCTTGCTGCGCAGAGCGAGAGATCAGCAAGATAGGCGAGAGCTTGAGGATATCAGGCATCAAGTCGCGCGCATGACATCTATCATCAAGCAACTCCTTTTTTACGGACGCTCCTCCCGTGCGCCAAAACGGATGCTGGATGTTGATATGCTGGTTAAACGAGCCAGGCGCTTGCTTAGTGAAGAGGGACGACAGCATATTGAATTAATATCTGGGTCGGCAGCCCAAATCGAAGGAGATGCTTTGAGTATCGAGCAAGCGTTAATCAATCTGCTGCGTAACGCTTGTCAGGCTTGCCCGGATGGAAAGGTTATCTTAGGCTGGGAGGCGGATCGGGTTGCGCGAAAACTGATTCTCTATGTAGAGGATGCTGGCTCTGGTATCGATCCGGCGCTGCGGCCACAGATTTTTGAGCCTTTTGTCACAACCAAAATACCGGGTGAAGGGAGTGGCCTTGGATTGGCAATTGTGCAAAGGGTCATGAGAGAGCATCAAGGAAGTGCGCAGGTGAAAGACAGTTCGCTCGGCGGCGCACGTTTCGAGCTTGTCTTTCCCCTTCCGAGGGCACAATCGGTGGAAAGTACCTAATGCCAAAACAGCAATTGCCCTTATTACTGGTAGAAGATGATCAGGCACTCGCTCAGCTCATCGTCGATGAACTGGAGACACAAGGATGGAATGTTGTGGTGCGGAATGATCTGGCGGGAGCGCGTGGCTGGCTGGAGACTGCCTGTCCGGCGATAATCGTAACCGATCTGCGCTTGCCGGATGGCAATGGAATGGAGTTGGTCAAGCGCACTGTCAGTCGTTTTGCAGAAGAGCAGCGTCCAGGAATAATCGTAATCACGGCCTTTGGCAGTGTTCGTCAGGCTGTTGAAGCATTGCAGTCGGGCGCCGATGATTTCCTTACCAAACCACTCGATCTGGATCATTTTCAATTGAGTGTTAAAAGAGTCATGGATACCCGCCGCTTAAAGGACGAACTGTTTCACTTTCGCCAGCTTTCAAAAAGCAAAGGTTTTCACGGTATTTTCGGTCGAAGTCGTGCAATGAGAAGTCTTTTCGATCAAATTCGGATTATAGCCCGTGCTCAGGGACCGGTATTGATTACGGGTGAAAGTGGAACAGGCAAGGAATTGGTTGCAAAAGCGTTACATGCAGAAAGTGATCGCTCAACCGGTCCATTTTTGGCCGTGAACTGCGCGGGTATTCCGCAAGAATTGTTGGAAAGCGAGTTTTTTGGTCACGCTGCTGGAGCGTTTACCGGTGCCAATAAAGCGCGTAAAGGACTCCTGCAAGAAGCGCATGGAGGGTCACTATTGCTGGATGAAATAGGTGAAATGCCGTTACCGCTTCAAGCAAAATTGCTGCGCGCGCTGCAGGATGGCTCAATTCGACCGGTTGGGCAGGATAAGGAAGAACAGGTCGACGTAAGGATTATTGCAGCAACCCATCGGGACCTCAGGCAAAAAATAGAGGAAGGTTGTTTTCGTGAGGACCTGTACTACCGGTTGGAAACCTTCACCCTCTCTGTTCCTCCTTTAAGAGAAAGAGAGGAGGATCGTGAATTACTCGCACTACGATTTTTACGGCAAATGTCTGCCGCACAAGGTAAACACGTCAGTGGTTTTACAGAACCAGCTTTGAGCCGGATCAAACATTATGCTTTTCCCGGTAATGTACGCGAGCTGCAAAATGTCATAGAACGCGCTGTCGCCTTTTGTGCAGAAGATAGGATTCAGCTAGAGCACTTGCCGAGCCGATTACTCGATGCCTATATCGCGCAGGAAACTGAAGCAGTCAGTTGCAAAAATGTTGATGAAAGTAAACTGCTAGCCGGGCCAATGCTTCCAACTTTGGATGAACTGCAGAAACGCTATGTCAGAATGATTCTTGAGGAAGTCGATGGCAATAAACGCCGCGCCGCTGCTTTGCTGGGTATAGGCCGCCGCACGCTCTACCGGTGGATCGATGATGATTAAGGGCGGGAGCTGCAGTTTTCATGATAGCGAAGTGTAATACATTCCATGTATTTCTACATATTCAATCTACGTGCAGCAATTGGGGTCACATTCGATTGCCTCACGCCCGAAAAATATCTACCTTGGTTTTAATGGATGCGACTCGAAAATGGGTGTAAATGGGTGTATATTGGTTCATGCTGCGAACCGACACCATTCAGATCACCCCGGAGATCCTGAGCCTCATCGCTCGGATCGACTAGTTCAAAGGCGCTTGGCGCGCCTTGGGTACGCTTGCGCCGGATCGGCTGTCAGCCCTGCGCCGCGTAGCCACCATCGAGAGCATCGGCTCCTCAACCCGTATCGAGGGCAGCAAGCTGTCCGACCGGGAGGTTGAGCAGCTGCTGTCGAACCTGGAGATCAAGTCCTTCGCCACCCGCGACGAGCAGGAAGTGGCCGGCTATGCCGAGGTGATGGATCTAGTGGGGTCAAAGTGGCAGGACATCCCGTTTACCGAGAATCCTATCAAGCAGTTGCATCAGATCCTGCTGCGCTACAGCGAGAAGGATACCTGGCATCGTGGCAATTACAAGATCAACTCGAACAGCGTTGCTGCCTTCGACGAAACCGGCGCACAGATTGGCATCGTATTTCAGACAGCGTCACCCTTCGACACACCCCGCCTGATGACTGAGCTGGTGGCCTGGGTGAACCAGGAGCGTGAGACGGCCCGGCTGCATCCGTTGTTGATTATCGCTCTGTGCGTTGTCGTTTTCCTGAAGATCCACCCGTTCCAGGATGGCAATGGGCGACTTTCCCGGGTGCAAACCACGCTCCTGCTCCTACAGGCTGGGTACGCCTATGTGCTATACAGCTCGCTGGAGAGCGTAATCGAACAGAGCAAGGAAGCTTATTACCTGGCACTGCGGCAGACTCAGGGCACGATCCGCACGGAATCGCCGGACTGGCAGCCGTGGCTGGTGTTCTTTCTGGGCTCCCTGGCTGAGCAGGTGCGGCGCCTGGAGAAGAAGGTCGAGCGCGAGAAGATCATGCTGGCGGCCATGCCTGAACTGCAGCTACAGATCGTCGAGTTCGCCCGCGAGCACGGACGCATCACCATCGGTGAGACCATTAAATTGACCGGAGCCAGCCGCAACACGCTCAAGCAGCATTTCCGTGCACTGGTCGAACGGGGCACGCTGAACCAGTATGGCAGTGGCCGAGGGGTTTGGTATGACTTGTGCTGAGGATCAGCTATTCGCGCTGCCCATAACGCATTGATATGGTTTGATTTGATGCGGGTTTCCACTCCGCCACCAACACCAAAGACCAACCCTTCATGCGGTTAATTTTTTCGTCTACCGACGCGTGTTTGCGTGAATTCCTATGAATTCTTGTGGGTTTGGCGGTTTCAAGAAATCCCATAAATTCGCTCATTTTTTCTCTCTTTACGCTATTATTGTCTAAGATTTCGCAGCTAACTGAGGGTTGAAGTTCGTAAATATCCAAGATAGCATCTATACAGATCAATAACTTAAAAGTAGACTATTCAAATAGTTTTTTCTTTGCATGAGTAGATCCGAAGGAAACAACTGATATTCTATGAATGGAGAAACTTGAAATCACCAAGCTTTCTTCTATCTTCTAGGTTTGGTAAATTGTATTTTTGCAAAATGAAAATATTAATTAAAACAGCTGAGTGCAACTGAGGTTATATTTACAAATGAACTATAAATAAGGCATCTGTGTCAGATTGCCTGTTAAAATCAGAAACAGCAGCACTTTATATTTATGATTGGAGGTCATTAACATGAATCGAAGTTATTCAACAGTTGCTCAAAGATCAACATCTGAGTTGGCAACTAACAAAGTATTGCGTAATACTTACATGCTGTTATCGTTGACGCTATTGTTCAGCGGTCTAACCGCTGGGCTTTCAATGTTCTTAAATATGCCACCAATGACTTATTTGATTTCTGTGATAGGTGGCATGGTGATTGCCATGTTTGTATTGCCTCGTTTCGCCAATTCTACAGCTGGGATCGGAATTGTTTTTCTGATTACAGGTTTATTGGGATTTGGACTGGGTCCAATGTTGACTATGTATGCTTCACTGCCTAATGGTGGAAATATCATTACATTGTCACTAGGCGGTACAGGCGTGATATTCATGGGTTTATCCGCATATGCTCTTGCCACACGAAAAGATTTTAGTTTTCTTGGTGGCTTCTTGATGGTTGGTTTCTTGTTGGTATTAATTGCAGCTTTGGCTAATATTTTCTTGCAAATACCTGCAATGTCATTAGCGATATCATCTGTCGTTATCTTGATCATGAGTGGTTTCATTTTATACGACACTAGCCGTATTATTCATGGCGGCGAAACCAATTATGTGTTAGCTACCATCGGGCTCTATATGACGATTTTTAATATCTTTATCAGCTTGTTGCAAATTCTAGGGATTATGGGTAGAGAAGACTAGTTGTTAGTCGCTTTACTTAACTCTTTTAAACCCCGGTCTATCCGGGGTTTTGTTTTTTGAGCACAGCAAATGGAAGGATACTGGATATGGATTGGATGCAAATTATCTCTGCATTAGCGTTAGTCATGTTCTTGGTAATATTATTTCCTAGAGCAATGGAAATGATGAGAAATAGTCCGAAAGCGACGTCTTCGGATTGGAATGCTGTGATCGTTCCTCTGGTAATGATTGTTTTGTTTATTGTGTTGCTAATTAAATTAGTTTGAACCCACTTTTTTGCGTAAGTGTCGTGAAGTCGACCGCGCGACTGACGTGACTGTTGCCTCATCCGCCACGGGCAAAGGCCGCTTTGAGTGGCTTTGCTTGTCCGGATTCCAGTCAGACTAACCAGGATGGTCTCTAGCCAGAGATCAGCGGGGGCGGTGTCATGGATGGCATCATCAGGGAAGCAGGTCATCACGTTCCGGTCTGCAGTTCGTCCAAGTGTTTTTCGCTTTACACTCAAATATCTTCGGCTTGCTATTCGCCCAATAGATCGATGGTAAGAAGGGCAGCCACGTGCTCGCCAGAACCATTCTTGTCACGTGCTTAGCCTCCTCTCGCCAATTTTGCATTCAAATGCTTTCTATGAGCGATGGCGTTTGATGTTGATTGAGCATTGATCAAGAGACTAATGACCGAGCCCGGAATTCGGTAACCATTCATACCTGCGACAATTTGCCGCATTTTCCAGGTTGCTGTAACTGACTAGAATGAAAGCTGGTTTTGTGGATTTTTTCAGGGTGATGATGCTTAATTTGTTAAAAGGCGTTCCATTAAAGGGGGCAATCCAAGGTCTATTGTTCTCGGTGATCATTGTGCTTGTTGTATCTTGCCAACCCGTAGAGCAGTCTATCGATCAGGTACTTATTATTGATAATCCGTCAGAAACAAGCGCGCGTTTCCCGAGTCTAGCCTCGCTTCCCGATGGTGCGGTATTGATGAGCTGGACCGAAACGTTCGAAGCGGGTCATGTACTTAAGTTTGCGGTTTTCAAGCAAGGGGAGTGGTTTCAGCGAGGTGAAGTGGCGCAGGGTGCGGGATGGTTTGCAAATTGGGCGGATTTTCCTGCGGTGACGCCGATAGATCAAACATTCTGGGTGGCGCATTGGCAAGTACGCGCTAAGAGCGGACGCAGTCATGAGCATGACATCATGCTATCTATTTCTGTGGATGCAGGTGCGACATGGAGCAGGCCACAAATGCCCTATCGCCCTGGCACTGCAGCAGGTCATGGATTTGTAGCGATCTTTCCTGTTGGGAATGCGGCGGGAGTTGTTTGGTTAGATGAATCTGATCATGAATCAGGCCGCACTTCGCTACGTTACACACGCCTGTACCGTGATGGGCACTTGGATACGGTTCAGGTCATTGATAAGAGCACGTGCACTTGTTGTTGGGTCGCTACAGCGATTACAGCTGCCGGCCCGGTAATTGCTTGGCGAAGTCGGCGCGACCATGAAGTTCGGGATCATCATATTGCACTATTGAACCAAGATAATTGGACGATACCTTCTTCGCTTAGCCAGGAAAAATGGTCGATAGATGGCTGTCCGGTCAATGGGCCGGCTTTAGCAGCGCAAGGCGATAAGCTCGTGGCGAGTTGGTACACAGCTGAGAACAATCGGCCACGCGTTCGTGTGGCGTTTTCTGACAGTGACCCACTGCAATTCAGAACGGCTATCGATGTGGATGCCGATAAGCCTTCCGGCAGAATAAAAGTCGCATGGTTGAATGATCATACGGCATTCATTACATGGATAACATCCATAGATCGCATAACCCAAAAAGCGAGTCTCGCAGGACGGAAATTATTTACCGATGGAACAATGGAGCCTGTGATGCGACTGGTTGATATAAACCCAGGGCGTGATAGCGGTATTCCACAATTGGTTAAACATGACTCCGGGTTCATGCTTGCTTGGACCAATGGCGCGCCAAATAATCGTGTACAGACTATCCTTTTGTCACTGGAACTAGGGAACCAGTAATAGATAGATCAAAAAAATTCACGATTGCCGATGAC
Source organism: Nitrosomonas nitrosa (assembly GCF_003051105.1). Classification (GTDB taxonomy): domain Bacteria; phylum Pseudomonadota; class Gammaproteobacteria; order Burkholderiales; family Nitrosomonadaceae; genus Nitrosomonas; species Nitrosomonas nitrosa. The sequence continues at coordinate 21,760 of NZ_QAOO01000026.1, forward strand.
CCTACTCTGCTAATCCTTATCTTCAGCAACCTGCAAAGGCAATTTTCCTTTAATTTTTTTCGAAAAAAATTAGTAACGGGTTTTTTAACTTGGTATTTTATTACTAGAGAAAAAAACCGCGTTGTTAACGCTGTTTTTGTTTCATAATTTAGTTTGTACAAGCGATAGCTGCCGATAGCGTTTTTTTAGTCAAGAAATTTATCGTCCTGCCATAAAAATTCAGTGAAACTTCAGGATTGATGGCAGAATGTATAAAGTAAATAAAACAGCTCATTCAATTAATTTTAGAGGAGAAAGCGGGATGAAATACAAGAGTATCGAGGAATTCAGGAACGATGTTTCTGAGCGTAACCCTGGTCAACCAGAGTATATGCAGGCCGTTACCGAGGTTATTGAGAGTTTGTGGCCCTTTATCACCAATAACCCTCGCTATGCCGAGCATGGCCTACTCGATAGAATCGTCGAACCGGAGCGCGTGGTAATCTTTCGAGTTGCCTGGGTCGATGATAGCGGCGAAGTGAGAGTCAATCGAGGCTACCGAATCCAACATAACTCGGCGATCGGCCCCTATAAGGGGGGGCTCCGCTTTCATCCTTCGGTTAATCTATCTATTCTAAAATTTCTCGCATTTGAGCAAACATTTAAAAATGCATTGACAACTTTGCCAATGGGCGGGGGTAAGGGAGGGGCTGATTTTGACCCGAAAGGCAGGAGTCCCGGGGAAATCATGCGTTTCTGTCAGGCTTTTGCATGTGAATTATTTCGTCATGTAGGCTCCGATACTGACGTGCCCGCAGGTGATATCGGTGTGGGAGGACGAGAAGTCGGCTATATGTCAGGAATGGTCAAGAAATTAACTAATCGTTCGGATTGTGTATTTACTGGTAAGGGAATCAGTTTTGGTGGGTCATTAGTACGACCTGAAGCGACAGGGTATGGGACGGTATATTTTGTCGACGAAATGCTGAAACATGTCGGTCAATCCCTAGAAGGTTTACGCGTAGCCGTTTCAGGATCAGGTAATGTCGCGCAGTATGCGATAGAAAAAGCGATGGCTTTTGGTGCAAAAGTCGTAACTATTTCGGATTCAAGCGGCACGGTGGTCGATGAAGATGGATTTACGCCGGAAAAGCTCGCTATCCTCGCGGAAATAAAAAATGTACTTTATGGTCGTGTGGGAGAGTACGCGGAGCGGGTTGGTGCTCGATTTCTTTCTGGAGAGCGGCCGTGGCATGTACCGGTAGATGTGGCATTGCCCTGTGCGACCCAGAATGAAATTACCGAGGACGATGCATCGATTCTGATCAAAAATGGTGTGATCTGTGTAGCGGAAGGTGCCAATATGCCCTGTGCCGCTGGTGCGGTGGAACGTTTCGAACATGCGAAAGTTCTGTTTGCGCCGGGTAAAGCGAGTAATGCAGGTGGGGTGGCGACTTCGGGTCTGGAAATGAGCCAGCAAGCGATGCGGCTTTTTTGGACTCATGAAGAAGTCGATGCGCGTTTACAAGAGATCATGCGAGCGATTCATCAAGCCTGTCTACGGTACGGCGAAAAAGAAGATGGTCGTGTTAATTATGTCGATGGTGCCAATATTGCAGGTTTTGTGAAAGTGGCTGATGCAATGCTGGCTCAAGGTGTTATTTGATAAATTTATCCGGCGATTCTTGATTATTCAGTCTACTGTACCGCTCTAAGTTGGAGGCTATCGCAATGAATCTGCGATAATCCAGAATTAATTTTTAGAGACAGGCTGTTCATGATAATTGATAACTGCGTATTTTTCTTCTGGATTTAAGAGGAATAGTTTAGCCATGAGAAAATTTTTGTTTAGCTTATTCCTGTGTTGTTACATGACGTCACCCCTTGCAAACCAAGGGGGAGATTTTTTGGCGATCAGGGAAGCGTTCAGGGCAGGCGATGCTGCACGAGTAGCGTTCTACGCTAAACGTTTACAAAATGATGTGCTTGCGCCCTATGTGGAATATTATCAGTTACGCCTGTATCTTGAAACGACCGACGTAGGGACGATCCGAGCGTTTCTTGCGCGCTACGATGACAGTTTGGTTGCGGATAGGCTGCGTGCAGACTGGCTTAGAGTACTAGGAAGAAGGCAGCAATGGTCGTTATTTGCGGAAGAATACCCCAAACTGGTTAATCAGGATGAGGGGCTAACATGCTATTTCTTGCAGTATCGCTTGGCTGCGAAAGAACGTGCCGCTTTCGAAGAAGCCAAATCGCTTTGGTTTACCGAGCGGGATATGCCCGATAGTTGTACCCCGGTCTTCAATCAACTGATGACTTCTGGTCAACTCTCGGTGGAAGACGTTTGGACGCGCATCAGATTGGCGCTCGAGGCGGGTAACACCGGTGTCGCGCGGCATGTTAGCCGCTACTTGCCGGCTAATCAGACACTTAACGTACAGAAGCTCAATGAAGCCGCGAAGGATCCCCAGCGTTACTTAGAGAGAAATCCACATGACTATAGAATCCGGTCTGACCGGGAGATTGTCTTGTTCGCCTTATCGCATCTGTTGCGTAGTGGTACCAACCATGCCTATGCACGATGGTACAAAATCCGTAAACACTTGCCAGAGTCGGATCAATCTTATTTTATGGGCAATCTCGCTTACCGGGCAGCGCTGCGGCAGGATACGCGTGCGCTGGGTTGGTTTAAGGAAGCTGCCAGCGGCAAGCAACCCTATCCTCTGACGGAAGCAAAATTGATTTGGAAGACGCGGGTTGCGCTGCGAGAAGGTCAATGGGACCTCGTTCTGCAATGTATTGAGAGTATGCCAGCTTCAGCGCAGCAAACAGATGTGTGGCGCTACTGGAAGGCGCGGGCACTGAAAGCCAGTGGTGAGTTGGGTGCCGCCAATGAAATACTTGCGCACCTCAGTCATGAGCATAGCTATTATGGACAATTGGCAAAAGAAGAATTGGGTGTGATGCTAAGCGTTCCACCCACCAATTATCAGCCAAACCTGCAAGAAATTAGCGCCATGCAACAAGTGCCGGGAATTCAACGTGCACTTGCACTTTATCAGCTCAATCAACGCGTCGAAGCCAATCGTGAATGGATATGGACAATCCGTAATTTCACGGACCAGCAATTACTGGCTGCTGCAGAAGTAGCCTATCGCCATGGTTTATACGATCGAGCGATCAATACTGCGATTCAGACAGTATCAGAGCATAATTTCAATTTACGCTACCTTGCGCCTTACCGTGATCAGATGAGAGAGGTATTGCGTTATCACGATCTGGATGAGGCATTCGTATATGGATTGATTCGCCAGGAAAGCCGCTTTATCGCAGATATCAAATCGAGTGCGGGCGCGATGGGGCTGATGCAATTGATGCCGGCTACAGCTAAGTGGGTTGCGGGAAAACTGGGTATGCAGAATTTTCACAATCATCTGGTGACCGATATCAATACGAATCTACGGCTAGGGACATATTACCTAAAACATGTGCTGACTTTGTTTGACAATCAACCCTTATTGGCTGCCGCAGCCTACAACGCAGGGCCAGGTAGGGCGAAGCAATGGCGGGATGAATTGAAACCGCTGGAGGGCGCAATTTATGCGGAAACGATTCCTTTTAACGAGACACGTGACTATGTCAAAGTCGTTCTGAATAATTCGGTTTATTATGCCAATAATTTTGGTTATCCCTATATTCCGACTTTGAAGGAGCGTTTAGGTACAGTTTCTCCTAAGCAATAATTATTTTCATGAAAATTTATCAGGTAGGTGGCTCGGTGCGTGACGAATTGCTCGGGCTCCCGGTGAAGGACCATGATTATGTTGTTGTTGGTTCCAATCCAGAGGAAATGGTGCGGCTTGGCTATCGCCCTGTCGGCAAGGATTTCCCTGTTTTTTTGCATCCCCAAACGCAAGAACAGTATGCGCTTGCGCGCACTGAGCGCAAAATTTATCGTGGTTACAAGGGATTTGAAGTCTATGCCTCGCCTGAAGTGACCTTGCAGGAAGATTTAGCACGGCGTGACCTGACGGTGAATGCTATTGCAAAAGATCAAACTGGAAACATTATTGATCCGTTCAACGGTATTGCCGATCTGGAGGCTGGCATTCTGCGCCATATCAGTCCAGCTTTTGTGGAAGATCCTGTTCGGATACTCCGTGTCGCGCGTTTTGCCGCACGTTTCGGCTTCCACGTTGCGCCCGAAACACTCGATTTGATGAGGGAAATGGTGCATAACGGAGAGGTGGAAGCGCTGGTGCCGGAGCGCGTATGGCAGGAGATTGCACGTGGCTTGATGGAACACCACCCTTCGCGCATGTTTTACGCTTTGCGGGAATGTGGGGCATTGTCACGTATCATTCCAGAAGTCGATGCGTTGTTTGGTGTGCCGCAGCCCATCCAGTCTCACCCCGAAGTCGATACCGGCGTGCATATCATGATGGCAATCGATTATGCCGCGTCCCGGCAGTATTCGCTGGCGATTCGTTTTGCTGTGCTTACACATGACCTCGGTAAAGGCACGACTCCGCCAGAAGAATGGCCGAAGCATATTGGACATGAAAAGCGAAGTGTCACGCTGACGAAAGATTTATGTGAGCGAATCCGAATTCCGAAGGAAGAGCGTGATTTGGCCTTGTTGGTGGCGCGCTTTCATGGAGATGTGCATCGGGCAGAAACATTGCATCCCACAACGATTGCAGATATGTTGCAGGCAACAGATGCTTATCGTAAACCTTACCGATTTGAAGCTTTTCTGCAAGCGTGTGCATGCGATTTTCATGGACGTCCTGGCTATGCCGATAAGCCCTATCCGCCCATTGAAAGACTGATGAAAGCATTGAGCGCAGCTAGAAATGTCAATGCAGGCGCTATCGCTGCCAAACTTAAGGGCAGTGCAGTTGATACAGCGGATTTGCCAGCACTGATCAATCTTAAGGTCCGCGAGGCCCGGATTATTGAAATTAAGCGCGCTTTATCCTGTGAAGTGCTCACCCAGTAACTGAGCGGTCGTGAGCCGCTCTATTGTTTGCACGCTGTGAATCTTTTCAGGCTATCGACAGATCGACCGCATCAAACCCTAAGATCCACACCGATGGCTTCGATTCAATCATTTGCCGTGATCGCAGACAATATCCTAAACCATGAGTGAGAGGAAATTTAATGGAGGCTCAATCATGAGTAACAAGCCATCGTTGATTCTGGCAATTGATCAGGGAACCACCAGTTCCCGTGCGATCCTGTTTTCTGCTGAGCTAGAGGTGCTTTCTACACAACAGAAAGAGCTGGCACTGCACTACCCGCACAAAGGTTGGGTCGAACAGAATCCTGAAGACATCTGGTGTGATACGCTCGATGTGTGCCGTCGCATCGTTCGTTCCTTGCCCGATGAAGCAAAAGCAATAGCCGCTATCGGTATTACCAATCAACGCGAGACGACTATTCTGTGGGATCGCAAGACCGGTATGCCCGTCTACAATGCCATAGTCTGGCAGGATCGCCGGACAGCCCCGCTGTGTGAGCAACTCAGGGCTGCGGGACACGAACCCATGGTGGAAGCTAAAACCGGTTTGCTGTTCGATCCCTATTTTTCCGCTGGAAAAATTGCCTGGATACTGGCGCATGTCGAAGGCGCACGCGAGCGGGCTGAGCGGGGCGAATTGGCTTTTGGCACGATCGATTGCTATTTACTGTGGCGTCTAACGGGGGGGCGTGTGCACGCCAGTGATGTGACCAACGCATCACGCACCCAGCTCTACAACATCGTCGAACAGAAGTGGGATGAAGCATTGCTGGCGCTGTTCGATATTCCAGAGCAGATTCTGCCTGAAGTGCTTGATAATGCCGCAGATTTCGGTGTGACTGATCCGGCCTTATTCGGACGCGAAATTCCTATCTGCGGTATGGCTGGCGATCAACATGCAGCCTTGATCGGACAGGGCTGTGTCAGACCCGGTATGGTCAAATCAACCTACGGCACCGGCTGTTTTGCTTTGATGAATATCGGTTCCGATTTTCGGGTGTCTCAAAACCGTTTGCTGACTACGCCCGCATACCGATTGGATGGCAAGATGGTCTATGCGCTGGAAGGGTCGATTTTTATTGCCGGGGCGGCAATTCAGTGGCTGCGGGATGGCTTGGAATTTTTTTCTGACGCGGGATTGAGCGAAGACCTGGCGCGGAGCGTTCACGACAATAACGAGGTTTATTTTGTACCTGCTTTCACTGGGTTGGGCGCGCCTTATTGGCGGCCGGATGTGCGTGGTGCAATCATGGGGTTGTCGCGTGAGACGACCAAAGCGCACATCGTACGTGCGGCATTGGAAGCACAAGGTTATCAGACGCGCGATTTGATGACAGCAATGGAAGCGGACAGTGCGTGTGAAGCAACAGTCATCCGCATCGATGGGGGGTTGGTGGCTAATGCCTTCATGTGCCAGTTTCTTGCCGATATGCTGAACAAACCGGTAGAGGTACCGGAAGTGACAGAAGCAACTGCCCTCGGTGCGGCGTGCCTGGCGGGTCTTTATACAGGCATACTTCCAGGGTTGGAAGCCATAACACAACGCTGGCGTAAAGCCCGAGTTTACCAGCCTGCAATGGCCGAAAGCGAGCGCGAACGGCTATATCGTGGTTGGAAAGCGGCGGTGGAGGCGTTGTTATAGATATTGTGCGAATTTATACAACTCATCGTTAAGGTAGATTGGAATGCGCTGAGAATATGAACGCTCATCACAATAAACGCTACCTATACTTATACGGATCTAGCCAATCACCCAATTCATCTAAGAAAGTATCATCATTAAAAAGCTGATCCTGATCTTTCAGCCAGCGTTTTAAATATTGATCGTTTTGTATTTTTTGTAAATCTTCTTCCATCGCAGCCAAGTTTCGTTTAAGTGAATTTTCTGCCAGCTTTAAGCTTTGCTGGAGACTGGTTTTGCTAATGCTTTGGTAGGGGTTGAGGCCAAATTCTTGGCGGATAACTTGATGGCGATGATACAGTTCGTCTTCGAGCTCCTGTGCTTGTTGCTTGAGTAACACAAGCAGTGAAGCAATTTTTTCTTCTGCCATTCTGGCGAGGGAGGTGTGATCGGCGAGTTCTACGCGTAGCTGAATTTGCAAGAGTGTGATCAGATCGCGGCGTTCGTAAGCAGCGTTGGCCTCACTCATCAATACGGTTTTGCGGTCGCGCTCGTTGGGATCACTTTCGCGGTCGGGATGCAGTGCACTCGCAAGCTGGCGAAATACTTTACGCAGCGTAGTATTTGCTTCTTGTTGTTCTGCAGCAGCTTTAAGCTGAGCAGCAGTGGGCTTCTTCTTACGTTGTTTAGCTTGTCGACGTTTTTCCTCTTCGGCTTCGGCCGCTTCACGCAAGCGCTTCATGCCAATGTTCAATGCATCGTGAAGGTTATCGAATGAGTCATCGTCAGCGAACGATTCTCCCAATACATCCTCCATCATCTCGCGCATGCTTGAAACGGCGGCTTGTTCCTTCTGCGCGAGGCTTTCAGGGCTATGTTTGTCGTGAAGCGTCTGCATTTCGACATCACCCTGGATGGCAAGTGGTTCGCTAAGATGACATAGAATCGTAGCGGCAATACGCTGTTGATTGTTGCTGAGCCCTTTGCGCGCCAGCCTTTTATCCAACCATAACACGAGTTCGCGCGTGAGGGCCTGGCCACTTGCGCGCAGCGGTGCAATCGTCTGATGGTAAACAGGACGGTGTGCATCGCTTATTGTTTGCATTTCGTGTAGTTGTTTCTTAAGTTTCTCGATACGGTCGAGCATCCGGTTGAAGCGCTGCTGGCTGGGTGAAAGTTGCGTGCCTTGAGGGATGGCCTTTAGTGCGCTTACTGAGTTGTTTTCAGCTTGTTGGCGAACCGCGGCGGCAATTTCGTCTGCGAATAAATCGGGTTGTTGTGGCATGGCTAACTGGTTAACGTATTGAAAATTGAAGTAATTCTAAAAAGACACATGAGTCTGCACGAATAGTTTACCATGGTCTTGGTAAAGGATTCGTTATATACTTGCCCTGCCTAGTTGAGCGTGCCCGAGAAGAAGGTTGGAAGCTGATTGCGCGTAGAAATTCAAATTGTCATGCAACACGCTATGGGCGAACAGTGTATCGGCTTATCGGGTGAATAAAACGAGTGGAGACTTGCGCTTTCGCGCTTCCTATTTGGGTACTCAGCAGGCGCTTCTCCGCAATTTTCTGGCATTGTATAAATAATCATCTCTGTAAATTTAATTCCGTGAGTAACAAGCTATATATCAAAACTTTTGGCTGCCAAATGAACGAGTATGACTCGGATAAAATGGCAGATGTGCTACATGCTGCAAAGGGGATGGAGTTGACCGACAGCCCCGATGAAGCGGATGTGATCTTGTTCAATACCTGTTCTGTACGTGAGAAAGCCCAGGAAAAAGTTTTTCATGATCTGGGCCGTGTGCGTCATCTAAAAAAAGCCAAGCCAAATTTATTGATCGGAGTGGGGGGGTGTGTGGCTAGTCAAGAAGGGGCTGAGATTGTTAAGCGTGCTCCTTTTGTGGATCTCGTATTCGGACCTCAAACGTTGCATCGATTGCCAGAAATGATCGATGAACGCGAAACGACGGGACGGCCCCAGGTCGATATCTCATTTCCGGAGATCGAAAAGTTTGATCATCTGCCGCCTGCGCGTACAGAAGGGGTGACAGCCTTTGTATCGATTATGGAAGGATGCAGCAAATATTGCAGCTTTTGTGTCGTGCCCTATACGCGCGGTGAGGAAGTGTCGCGGCCGCTCGAAGATGTATTGGTGGAAGTGGCTGGGTTGGCGGTTCAAGGGATCAAGGAAGTTACCTTGCTCGGTCAAAATGTTAATGCTTATCGTGGTGAAATAGGGGCGGATGAATTTGCCGATTTTGCGTTACTGCTCGAATATATCCATGAAATTCCAGGCATTGAGCGGATCCGTTACACTACTTCGCACCCCAGGGAATTTACCAGCCGCTTGATAGATGTTTATGCGAAGCTTCCCAAGTTAGTCAGCCATTTGCATTTGCCGGTACAATCGGGTGCGGATAGGATATTAGCGGCAATGAAACGAGGTTATAGTGCGCTCGAGTATAAATCGATCATACGCCGTATACGTGCGGTGCGTCCTCAAATCTCCATTAGTTCTGATTTCATTATTGGTTTTCCGGGAGAAACTGAGGCTGATTTTGAAGCCACGATGAAGTTGGTCGAAGATGTTAATTTCGATGAATCGTTCAGTTTTATTTATAGCCCCCGCCCTGGTACGCCGGCAGCCGATCTGCCTGATGATACGCCCCATGAAATGAAGCTTGCACGGCTTTATCGTTTACAGGAACGCATTACTCAGCAAGCGCAAGCCATTAGTCGAAGTATGGTGGGGACAACGCAACGGGTGTTAGTAGAGGGGCGCTCCAAAAAGAATTCTGACGAATTCGGTGGCAGGACCGATAACAATCGCGTGGTCAATTTCGCCGGCTCCCCTGAGCTGATCGGGCAATTTGTACATCTCAAAATCACCGCGGCTTTGGCGCATTCGTTGCGTGGCGAAATTATCGGCTAAATATAGCGTAGTAGAGATAGAAGAGAATCGTTTATTACTGCTTGCATTCTTACGTAACCCCTGCGAGAATCAATACGTCACATTTTTTTAACAACTGTTTTGAAACCTAAACCTGTCGAGATTTCATTTTCTCCGGCTGATAACCGGCGCCTAGCCAATCTCTGTGGTACGCTAGATGAAAACCTCAAGCAGATTGAAAACGCACTGGATGTTGTGATTGCCCGTCGTGGTGAACATTTCAGTGTGCGCGGCCAAGCGAATCAAACACAGCTTGCTGCGCAAGTATTGAAGAATTTTTATAACCAATCCCATCACCATCTCAGTATCGAACAAGTGCAACTCGGTTTGATCGAGGCTGCCAATACGCATCATTTTGCAGAGACGAAGACAGGGGAAGTCACTTCTGCCGAGATCGCCGTACCGAAATTACTTACTCGCCGCAGCAATCTGCATGGCCGCACCCCGCGTCAAACACAATACTTGCAACAAATTCAGGAGCATGACATTACTTTTGGCATTGGGCCAGCCGGTACGGGGAAAACTTATCTGGCAGTGGCCAGTGCAGTCGATGCTTTGGAGCGTGAGACGGTTTCGCGTATTATTCTGGTACGGCCCGCGGTCGAAGCCGGGGAACGTTTGGGGTTTTTGCCGGGAGATATGGTACAAAAGGTTGACCCCTATTTGCGCCCGCTTTACGATGCGCTTTATGACCTCATGGGATTCGATAAAACCAGCAGGCAGTTTGAACGCAATACGATCGAAATAGCTCCGTTGGCTTTCATGCGAGGGCGTACCTTGAATCAATCTTTCATTATTCTGGATGAAGCGCAAAACACGACACCGGAGCAAATGAAAATGTTCCTGACTCGAATAGGCTTTGGCTCCAAAGCGGTCATAACGGGCGATATCACTCAGATCGATCTGCCTAAAAATCAGAGAAGCGGTTTGGTCGACGCAGAGCGTGTATTGGGAAAAATACGCGGGATCGCCTTCACTCATTTCAAAACCGAAGATGTCGTGCGCCATCCGCTAGTCCAGCGCATTGTCGATGCTTACGAGAAACATGAAGAACGCCAGTAAGGTTTCCGAACCTTCACCCACCACAAACACTAAAAAATTCAAGTTATCGCTGCAATACGCTGCCGATTTTCCCGAGATGCCGAACCGGTCACAGTTCCGTAAGTGGGTGAACGCTGCCTTGGAACGGCCTGCCGAGATTACCGTGCGGCTCGTCGATGAAGAGGAAGGTAGGGCACTTAACCGTCATTTCCGGGGAAAAGACCAAGCTACCAATGTGTTGACATTTGTCTATGACGAATTGCAGCCCTTGTCTGGTGATATCGTACTCTGCGTACCCGTTGTGATGCGTGAAGCACAACAGCAACTGAAAAATTTGCGTGCGCATTATGCGCATCTCACAGTACACGGTGTCTTGCATTTGCAAGGCTATGATCATGAGCATGATGCAGAAGCCCAGGTCATGGAGCAGCTTGAAACAAATATTATTACCCGGCTTGGTTATGCCGATCCCTACCATGCGCATTGACAAGCTGTCGAGAGATATATTATGTGTGGTCGATACAAGGGGGCTGTCCGAGAATAGACTGATCTACTGCAGGCGAGCCTGGTTGGCCGGATTTTCCGATCCTTTTCGTTAAATAGGATGACTGTTCGCCTCAAATGATCGAAAAATTCAACTCAACTAAACTCACCCACGCTACCATCGCTATTCTTGGGCAGCCTCCTTGTAAACGTCCGGCAAAAAAGGGGAACTCAGGTCTCAATACGTATTTTCAACTTGTTTTCAATGCCGTCATGACGACAGAAAACGTTGCTCTGCAGTTTGTTAGAGATTGCCCCAATCCTTTTCATCGTATTGGCAATAAGACAATTTCGCTCGGGATGATTGTATTTGCTGCCCATTGCAAGAACAGTAAATACTGCAAAGCTGCTCACATAATTATTCAAGTTTTTCAACAGCGCTTGTTTGCGCCTTTATCACTCAATGCTGAAATTAATCATGAGTAATACCTCGCCCAAAGTCAGTTGGTTTGAACATATAGGCTCACTTCTGATGCGTCAGCCTGAAGATCGTGAGCAGTTGGTTGCTTTGCTGCATTCTGCCTATGAACGCAATCTACTCGATGCCGATGCACTGGCCATGATCGAAGGTGTGATGCATGTATCCGAGATGCAAGTGCGCGACATCATGGTGCCGCGCTCGCAAATGGATACCATCGATATCAGCGATAAGCCGGATGAATTCATTCCGTACGTGATTGAAAAAGGGCATTCACGTTTTCCCGTTACCGATGGCAGTAAAGACCAGGTAATCGGCATTCTGCTGGCAAAAGATCTGCTGCGTTACTACGCAGGAGAAGAGGAGTTCAATGTGCGAGACATGCTTCGGCCAGCCGTCTTTATTCCTGAATCTAAACGGCTCAATATCCTACTCAAGGATTTTCGCAGTAATCGCAATCATATTGCGATTGTGGTGGATGAATACGGCGGTGTAGCCGGTTTGGTCACGATCGAAGACGTCTTGGAGCAAATCGTTGGTGAAATCGAGGATGAATACGATTTCGATGAAGACGAAGCGAATATCGTGGCCGATACCAGCGGCTATTACCGTGTGAAAGCCATTACAGAAGTAGCCAGCTTCAATGAAACAGTCGGCGCCGCTTTTAGTGACGAGGATTTCGACACGATAGGCGGACTTGTGACCAGTAAGTTCGGCCGGCTGCCCAAGAACGGAGAGACGATCGTCATCGATAGCTTCTTATTTACCGTGTTACGGGCCGATAGTCGCCGTTTGCATTTGTTAAAGGTGGAGCGGGTCGCATCAGATTCGGAAGCAGTCAATCAGATGTAAAGCATAAAGAGTGTGGGCTCAGTCATATCAGCTCTGAGGGTTGGTTGTGTAGCCGCGCTATTTGTTTTGTGCTTCTCAGTGTTTCATCTGCTTGTTGCTACTGGGTATCTTATCGTTTTTCATCGCGGTCTCGTTGTTTCGGTTGACCAAGCAAGCGGGTGCCGTAAATTAATGCGGCTCTACTCACGTTCATTCGGGGCAAGTGATAAAATAACGGGCAAATGCCCAAAATTACACCCCGTAGCTTCCCACAGCACGCTTTCGAAACACTCAATCGCAACGGATTGCCGCCTGTTCTGGCGCGTATTTATGCGGCGCGCGGAATCGAACAGCCTCAACAGCTCGAAACGGAGTTATCGCAATTATTGCCTTTCGTGCAGTTGCGCAATGCTACCCTGATGGCGGCCCGGTTAGCCGATGCGATTACTGAGCGGAAAAGGCTACTCGTCATTGCGGATTACGATTCCGATGGAGCGACGGCTTGTGCGGTCGCCATCCGTGCGCTTAGGAAATTTGGCGCGAGCGTGGATTATCTCGTCCCCAATCGCTTCGAATATGGCTATGGCTTGACGCCCGAGATTGTGCGGCTTGCAGCTTCACGCGGCGATGGGTGGCGGCCGGATATCCTCATTACCGTGGATAATGGTATTGCCAGTGTAGACGGTGTGCTGGAAGCTAATCAGTTGGGCATGCAAGTGTTGATTACTGACCATCATCTGCCTGGCGACCAGTTGCCCGATGCGGCAGTCATCGTTAATCCCAATCAGCCCGACTGCGATTTTCCCAGTAAGCATCTTGCTGGCGTGGGGGTCATTTTCTATGTGATGCTCGCTTTGCGTGCCGAATTACGTGCACGGGGCGCATTCCTTGCCGATGGTAAGGAACCTAATCTGGCCAGTCTGCTCGATTTAGTGGCATTGGGAACGGTGGCGGATGTCGTCAAGCTCGACAGCAACAATCGCATTTTAGTACAGCAAGGTTTGCAGCGTATTCGTCGAGGGCGGGGGTGTGCAGGTATCAATGCATTGTTGCGCGTGGCAAAACGGGACAGCCGGCAAGCGACGGCTTACGAACTGGGTTTCATGCTGGGTCCAAGATTGAACGCAGCGGGCCGGCTCGATGATATGACGCTGGGCATAGAATGCCTCATAACCGATGATGAATTCACGGCCGACCAGATAGCTGCAAAATTAGATGAATTGAATCGTCAGCGGCGAGAAATCGAAGCCGATATGCAACAGGATGCATTGGTCAAGCTGGCAACTGCTGTCGAGGCAGAAGAATTAGTGACCGAGTCTGCTTGCAGTATATGCCTATATGATCCGAGCTGGCACCAAGGCGTAATCGGTTTGCTTGCTTCACGCATCAAAGAAAAATTTCATCGCCCAGTGATTGTTTTTGCGCCCGGTAACGAGGGCCAAATCAAAGGTTCCGGACGTTCAATTCCAAGTTTTCATTTACGGGACGCTCTGGATCTCGTTTCCAAGCGTCATCCAGGATTGATTCTCAAGTTTGGAGGACATGCGGCAGCAGCAGGGCTGACGCTACTTGAGCAGAATTTTGAGGATTTTCGTGCTGCTTTCGAACAGACCAGCCAATCTTTGCTGACGCCGGCCGATTTGACCCGTGTCATCGAGACTGACGGCGATTTGGATGATGCCGAGTTGAACTTGGAGCTGGCTCGCTGTTTGGCCGAATGTGTTTGGGGGCAAGGTTTTCCCGAACCTAGTTTCAACGCGTTTTTTTATGTGGAAAACCAACGTGTCGTGGGTGAAAAACATTTAAAATTACGGCTGAAGAAATTTGATTCAAATCAGCGTTACGATGCCATCTTGTTTTTCCATACAGATTTGCTGCCACCGCGGATCAATGCTGTCTTTCGTGTGCAAGCCAATGAATATAACGGTAATACCACACTACAATTGCTACTGGAGCACTGGCTCTCGATCGACTCGTTGACAACATGAACAGCGCATTTTTACCAGGCGGGGAGCTTGAGCATCTCGCGGATTTTGCCGCGAGCCTGGCTATCGGCTTGCTGATCGGCCTGGAACGTCAGCGGAGCCCAGCCGCTAGAGCGGGGCTCAGGACATTCGCCTTGGTTGCGTTATTCGGTACGCTGACTGCCATGCTGACGCAAAAAACTCATTCACCCCTATTGCTATTGGGGGGTCTGCTTCTGGTCGGAATCATGACGATCGCGGCTTATTTTAGAAAGCAAGATGAATTGGCTGACCCGGGAACCACAACGGTCGTCGCTATCCTCATATGCTATGGCTTGGGTGCGATTGTCTGGTATGGAGAAACGGTACTGGCAAGCATGCTTGCGATCGTTACGACCATTTTGCTCTATTTTAAAACCGAATTGCATGGTATGACGCACGACCTGGATCGTCGCGATTTGATCTCGATGTTGCAGTTTGCTGTGCTGACTTTCATTATTCTGCCGATTTTACCCAACGAGAATTATGGACCTTATGATGCCATCAACCCCTATCAGGTCTGGCTGATGATCATATTGATCTCCGGCATCAGTTTAACGGGGTATGTTGCATTGCGTTTTATCGGCCAACGTTATGGCGCCGTTCTCTTGGGCGTTTTCGGGGGGCTAGTGTCCAGTACTGCGACAACCATGGTATTTACGCGCCGCAGCCAAGAAAATTCAGATTTGGTGGGACTGGCCGTTGTCGTCATCTTGCTGGCCAATTTGACGGTATTGGTAAGATTGGCGGTGATCAGCGCGATCATTGCGCCTTCCATCTTGCCGTTGCTACTACCTATACTCGGGGTCGGTCTTGTTATGGGGCTGATCGTAACGGTTTTCTGGTGGCATGCATTGACCCGGCAACAGGAAGTGCCTATTCCCCAAACTAAGAATCCCACTGAATTCACGACGGCAGCAGGATTTGGATTGCTGTACGCAGTGGTGTTATTGCTGAGCGCATGGTTATCGGATATTGCCGGTAGCAGTGGGCTTTATGCGATAGCCGTCATTTCCGGGTTGACGGATGTCGATGCGATCACACTCAGTAGCTTGCGTTTGCTGGATCTGGGTAAGCTACAAGCGACAGAGGCCGTGACAGCGATCACGTTGGCGACAATTTCAAACATTGTTTTTAAGCTGGGTTTGATAGTGGTGATCGGTAGTTCGCTGCTGGCCAAGCGCACTGCCTTAGGTATGATCGTTACGGCGCTTGGCCTGGGTGGCGCGCTACTCCTATTTGGAAATTGAAGTTTTTAGATGAAGCACTTTAAGCTTGTGTTGCCCACCGCTGGTAAGTTGACGCGCTATGCCGGCTTCGATGGCTCCAGCGATGCCTTTGTTCTTGCCGAACTGGCGAGATCTGCACCATCGGCCAGGCCGTTGACGATCATTACTGCCAATGCGCTCGATGCTCAGCGATTACTCGATGAATTACCTTTTTTTGCACCTGAGCTGAAGGTTCATCTGTTGCCAGACTGGGAAACCTTGCCTTATGACACGTTTTCACCGCATTTCGATTTGATCTCTGAAAGATTGGCCACGCTCTACCAGGTTTTGAATGGGGCGTGCGATGTATTGATTATGCCAGTCACTACCGCGTTGTATCGTTTGTTGCCAAAGGAATTCCTGGCAGCGCATACTTTTTTTATCAAACAGGGCAGTACACTCGATCTGGCTACATTTCGCAGCCAAATGACACTAGCAGGCTACACGCACGTAGCACAAGTGCTATCACCTGGAGAATACAGCGTACGCGGTGGGTTGGTCGATTTGTTTCCAATGGGGAGCCCGCTACCGTATCGCCTGGATTTGCTCGATGACGAAATCGAATCGATCCGTACCTTTGACGTGGATACCCAGCGCAGCATTTATCCAGTCAAAGAAATCAGATTATTGCCGGCGCGTGAGTTTCCGTTGGATGAAACGGGCCGCACGCGCTTCCGTATCCATTTTCGCGAAAAGTTCGAAGGTGATCCTTCACGCAGCCGGATATACAAAGAAATCAGTAAGGGCGCAACACCTGCAGGGATCGAATACTATTTGCCGCTTTTTTTTGAACAGACGGCGACTCTATTCGATTACCTGCCTGAGAATTGCGTGCTGTGTCTGCATCAGGATATTCATCCCGTTGTCGATAATTTCTGGCGGGACACGCAATCCCGCTATCAATTATTACGTGGCGATACGGACCGGCCCTTGCTGCCGCCAACCGATTTGTTTCTGACGGCCGATGGATTTTTTGGCAAGCTCAAACCTTATGCGCGTATTCAGATTCAATCGAACCAAACTGCTGCCGATGAATCCTTTACGCATCCCTTGCCGCTCGTCCGGGTGGATCGCCACGCGGATAATCCTTTGGAAAGAATGCGCGTATTTATCGATGAATTTACGCGATCGGGCGGGCGGGTGTTACTGCTGGCGGAAAGCATGGGGCGCCGTGAATTGATTGCTGACTATCTGCATGAATACGGATTGTTTCCCGGAATTTGTAAGGATTATGCAGAGTTTCAGGCGAGCAATGAACCTTTTATGCTCAGTGTCGCACCACTCAATAACGGTTATATCCTTCTGGCCGATCGATATGCTTTGATTACCGAAAGCGAACTGTACGCGACGCATGTACATGGGCGACGGGAAAGGGAAACACGCAAAGCATCCTCGACGGATGCCATGCTGCGTGATTTGTCTGAAATCAAACCGGGCGACCCGGTGGTGCATGAGCAGCACGGGATTGGTCGTTATCTCGGTCTCGTCAACATGGATCTAGGGGAGGGCGAGCCGGGACAGACGAGTGAATTCCTCGCGCTGGAATACGAAGGGGGCGACAAACTTTATGTGCCCGTGTCTCAACTGCATGTAATCGGCCGCTACAGTGGTGTATCGCCCGAATCTGCCCCTTTGCATAAGCTGGGCAGCGGGCAGTGGGAAAAGGCCAAACGTAAGGCGATGCAGCAGGTGCGCGATACTGCGGCCGAATTGCTGAATCTGTATGCGCAGCGCGCAGCGCGCGAAGGGCACGTGTTCAGATTCAAGCAGCATGATTATGAGGCGTTCGCGGAGGGGTTTGGCTTTGAGGAAACGGTTGATCAAGCGGCGGCGATTGATGCGGTCATCAGTGATTTGACTTCAGGGAAGCCGATGGACCGGCTGATCTGTGGCGATGTGGGCTTTGGTAAAACCGAGGTCGCCTTGCGTGCCGCGTTTATTGCGGTAGCAGATGGCAAACAGGTTGCTGTCCTGGTGCCGACGACCTTGCTGGCAGAGCAGCATTTTCAGAATTTTTCCGATCGTTTTGGTTTGATTGCTGATCAATGGCCGGTAAAAATTGCTGAGCTTTCCCGCTTCCGCTCAGCCAAAGAACAAACGCAGGCTCTGGAGGGTCTGGCCAAGGGGCAAATAGACATCATCATTGGCACGCACAAACTGATTCAAGAGAAGGTTAAATTCAAGAATCTCGGATTGGTGATTATCGATGAGGAGCATCGCTTTGGGGTGCGTCAGAAAGAACAGTTGAAAAAGCTGCGGGCCGAAGTCGATGTGCTGACGCTGACCGCAACACCGATTCCCCGAACCCTAGCGATGTCGCTGGACGGGCTGCGGGATTTTTCCATTATCGCGACCGCGCCACAAAGACGGCTGGCCATTAAAACCTTTGTTCATCCATTTTCTGAAGGCGTTATACGCGAAGCGTGCTTGCGTGAATTGAAGCGAGGTGGGCAGATTTATTTTCTTTACAACGAAGTCAGCACCATTCAAAACATGTTTGAGAAGCTGTCCAGGCTTCTGCCGGAAGCACGTATCCATATCGCCCATGGGCAAATGCGGGAAAGTGAGCTCGAGCATGTCATGCGGGATTTTTATCAGCAACGCTTCAATCTGCTACTGTGCACCACCATCATCGAGACCGGCATCGATATTCCCAGCGCCAATACCATCATCATCCACCGTGCAGATAAATTCGGTCTGGCCCAACTACACCAATTACGCGGTAGAGTGGGGCGCTCCCACCACCAGGCGTATGCTTACCTGTTGACGCCGGAGGAAGAAGCGCTCGGCGCACAGGCCAGGAAAAGACTGGAAGCAATTCAGTCGATGGAGGAGCTTGGTTCAGGGTTTTATTTAGCGATGCACGATCTGGAGATCCGTGGAGCCGGTGCCGTACTGAGCGAGTCGCAAAGCGGTGAAATGCAGGAAGTTGGCTTCAATCTCTATAGCACCATGCTGGAGAACGCGATCAAATCGCTCAAGGCAGGACACGAACCGGATATGCAACACCCGCTTGGAATCGCTACTGAAATTAAATTGCATGTGCCCACCTTGCTGCCTGACGATTATTGCAATGATGTCCATGAACGTCTGGTGCTATACAAACGCCTGGCGAATTGTACTGATGACGCGCAACTGGATGAGATGTACCGCGAGCTGATCGACCGTTTCGGATTGCTGCCCGATCCAGCCCGTGCGTTGCTAGATTGCCACCGCTTGCGTGTGGCGGCCAAACCACTGGGTATCGTGCGCATCGATGCTACCGCAGACTGCATAAACATTCAATTTGCACCCAATCCACCGGTAGAAGCAGCCAAAATTATCGCACTCATACAAAGCGGCAAGGAATATAGTTTGGCCGGTCAGGATCGGTTGAGGATCCAAGTGAACATCCCCGACGTGGCAGAGCGCGTTAAACACACCAGGAAACTGATAGAGAGGCTGAGGTCATAGATAGTCAACTTGATTTGGAGTGCTTTGATTTTCGCTGTCAAGTTGTTAGCTGGGAGGGCTGTCTGAATAGCGACTGATCTACTGTGGACGAGCCTGGTTGGCCGGATTTGCCGATATTTTTCGTTAAACAGAGCGGCTATTCGCCTCAAACGATCGGAAAATCCATCTCAGCCAAACTCACCCTCGCTACGATTGCTATTCTCGGACAGCTTACTAGGGTGTAGGGTGACGATATTTGCGCTTACTGGGTTGTTGACCCAAGGTATTGTGGGTAAAGGGAAGTCGGAAACACTGATGCGTCTTTGCCGCAGTATAAAACCCTGCAACTAATCATCTGTAAAGCCTGGTTTCGTGCCCCACATGTATCTTCTGGGTGCGATGGCTGATTGCCCTGCCGGATTATCTCGGATCCAGCAGGGCGAGCTATAGTCAAGCCAGTGCGGCAGCATTTCACGCCGCGTACTTGCCGGCAAATCAGCCTCCGCTACTGGCAAAGTACATAGATGCCATTATCAAACCCGCCAATACCCCAAATATGACTGCGATATTGACAGCAAAATTTCTGAGTGTTTCAGAATCATTCGATTTATCTAATGAACTCATAATGTTATTGACTCCTTTGTTTATGTGGAAGCAGAGAAAATTATGAGCCGAATCAGGTTATTTTCATTGATTTAGATCAATAAAAATGTTCATAGCAGATTTGAATAATTTAAGTAGCTGGGTTACACAGTACATTGAAAAATTAGAGAAACTGTTTGTGGTCTGGGTTTGCCGAGATCGTTATGGTTATACAGGTGGAATGATTCTGAATGGCGTTTGTGCAAAAAATCGAGGAAAAAACATACCAGATGATGTAGCCTGCAATTTCCATTGCGCCGAATAAAACTTCCCGTTGCAATACGTTATGCTGATAAAACAACCCACTTTCCAGTGTGAGAGATCTTGAAGTCAAATTTTGTAATAAGATGTGCGACATGAAGCGATGCTACGCGCATGTTTTGTATCTAAGGTTGTCTGTGAGCAGCGATCGTAGCGCAGACAGCCTAGATAGTGTCAGCCCGAAAACCCCATTTTTTCGACAGTGAGCTGCCTAATTTTTAAGCACTTCCTAGAAGCGCAATGAAATTATTCCTTCAAATATGTTCCTAATTGTGTTTTTTAAGAGAATTCGCATAAAAAACACGAATTTCACCCAGCACCCATCTCTGATT
>NZ_QAOO01000027.1 GCF_003051105.1 Nitrosomonas nitrosa
AAAGTCGAGATACGCTGGAGGGCCAAAGGCTATACGCTGACCGAAGCGCAAAAGGCTGCCTTTGCCGCCCAGGTTGCGATCAAACAGCAGGAACGAAAAGCCGAACAACAGGCGCAGCATGTCAAAGTCGCACAAGCCATCAAAGCCCTGTTGGTTATTGCCTTGCCTGCCAATGGTGATCATCCTTATTTGCAAGACAAAAATGCAAGACTGGGGAGTTTAAAAGTGGTGCCGCAATCGTCAGCTGGTTTGCCGCAAGATTCCATCATCAAAATCTGCAATGACCGGCAGGAAGTCAAATCGGTTCGAGAACAACATCCCGACAGTCTTGTGTTTGTCGCGGGTGATTTGCTGCTGCCGATTTATGATGCAAATGGAGACATCTGGAGCGCACAGACGATACAACCTAACGGCACCAAGCTCTTTGTGGCGGGCAGCCAAAAGGAAGGTCACTTCCATGTGGTTGACGGTAATAACCAGGATTTGGTGGGACTGACGGCGCTCGACAACACCAAAGTCATTATGATTGCGGAAGGTTATTCCACCGCCGATACCGTATCGCAAGCTATAGACGGCCCGGTTGTCGCGGCATTCGATTCGGGTAATCTCATTCCGGTTGCAAAACTGTTACATGATAAATTTCCGAACAAACCCATTGTTATCGCCGGTGATGACGATCAGCACCTGGTCGCGCTGAATGGGAAAAACACCGGCAGGGACAAAGCGCAGGAAGCGGCTAGACTGGTTAGTGGTATCGCGGTCTTTCCTGTCTTCGCTACCAATGAACAAGCATCGCAAAAACTCAGCGACTTTAACGATCTGGCCAACAAAAGCGTATTGGGAATGGAAGCCGTCAAACGGCAGGTGGGTGCAGCAATCAAGAAAGTGATTCAGCAAAACACGATTCAAAAACATCCGACCCAAACCCAATCCGAAAGCCAAAGTCGGCATCAGGTCGGCACAAAAGCCAAAACACAAAAACAGGCATTGGCTTAATACGGACAGGAGAATCAGTCATGCGTGATAATCTACAAGCCACACCTGTAAATCCATCCAGACCAGATGCAGGTGATCTCTATGACAACATTGAAACCCGTCCCAATACCACCGAAGCACAAAAAGAAACTGGCAGAAACGCCTATATCGAACTGCTCGAATCTCAAGCTCGATGGGCAGGTGGCACGATACTGGGTTGTCATTTCCCGAAAGATTTCAAAGAGCAAGGAGGCGTCACACTCCTGAACCGGAAAATCGAATCCGCGCACGAGTTTGCTGTGATGGCACAGATATTGCGCGACCCGCGCTTTGAAACACTGCGCATATTTTATACCCGTAAAACCCGCATCATTCACCACACAGCCATCAGCTCCCGACTGCCCGGATCGGTGTATCTGGAACAGATCAACGGTAGCGACCATCATCTGGGTGATTGGGTGAACAATACCCGATTCCGCGTACAGGCCGATGGCTACTGGCTGCTGCATAATCATCCTAGTGGGAATGCAGCAGCATCCCGCCAGGATGAAAGATTCACCGCGCAAATGGTTTCCCTTGCACCGGGCTTTAAAGGTCATGTCATTATCAACACCAACCAGTACAGCGTCATCGACTCAAAACTCGAGGTCAACTTCATCAACTGGATGGGCGGTCAGGCCGGTGGATACCAGGGTGATGCTTACAAACAACATGATTGTTTGCTGGAAAACATTGCCACGCCGGATGATCTGGCAAGAATCGGCATGGCGTTGAAGCATAAAGATCAATACTTTAGCCTGGTTGGCGCCCATGCCACCGGTGCTGTTCAGTCGATCAGTGAATTGCCGATCTTACTGCTGGAACGCTCACCCAAAATATTGTTGGCGAGATTGCAGAGATTTACAAGAAACGCCGGTGTGAGCTCGTTATTTGCTATTACGCCTGACAAGCACTTCAATCAGCCGGTATTATTGAAGGCCTGTGAAAGCGGGGTTTTACGGGACGTGATCGGTATCAGCACCAATAATGATAATCGCGATTACCGCTCTCTCAGAAAAGAAGGGGTTATTGCAACCGGCTCCAATCTTGAAATCAGTGCCCTGTACAGAAAATCCCGGGCATTGATTACCGAAGACGACAATCTGCATGAGCTTAAAAACAAAACAAATAAAATAAACATGACAATACAAAAAGGCCGCCGGAGGCGTAGCCGCTAGAAAAGGATAAAGCAGGAAAAAAACAATGTGCGGCAGAGTATTGAATACCAGCGTGAACTGATTTACTTCCCGAATCGGGAAGCATGATTGCCGGTGCGGTTGCATAACGGTAATGTGACTTGGATTTCTGAGCAAACTGTGTACCAATTAGGTTAATAAAAAATCTCTTCAGCAAAATCTGTGGTTGTACTCAGGCATCGGTAATTCGCCAAGTGTATGATACAAAGCGATTTCAAGATATTTCAGTGTTTTGAAACCATAGGCTTTTTTCATAGTAAGTTTCTTCACGCCAGGCCATAATCGACGACAGATTTGACTGCCCGGTAAACCTAAACCGTATCCCAGCTCGTCTCGAAGATTTCGGCAGTCTCTTTCCAGGAGAGCCACCTTGCTCAGCGGGCCAGATAGGTCTGATTTGAGAAAGTCATTCGCTCCTTGCCTTGACCTCAAGGTAGCGCTTCTATCTTAATACCGTGGGTTGGGCATCGGACACGGCGCGGTGCATAGCGCAAGTCGCATTTAAATGACCAAATCGGCTGATACTCGAATAATCGTTGGGGGTTGTCGGTCATAGCTCGTACCCGCTTACCACATTCAAGGCAGATCGGCTGACTATTGATGCGTGGTTTGATGTCAATGACTGAAGCTTCTACACCTTCCACCATCATGATAATGATGGAGTCATAAACAAATGACTTGAACCTCACAATATTGTTTAGTAAAGTATTGATCAGCATTGCTTATCCTTGGCATAGATCCGATAGTTTTGGGAAAACAATCTTACCTCCCCATGAGGAGTAATGCCCTAATTTCTGCCGGATATTACCCACAGATTTTGCGGAAGTGGCCATCTTCATTAAATGAGGTAGAGAAAAATGGGTCATTTTAGGTTTTCTACAACAGACTTTCCTGAAAGCGAGCGGGTTAATGCATTTCAGGATGTTTATGCTTCCATTGCTAACATGGATATGGAACCTTATCAGGGTCATGCACCATTCGTGGAAATGGTAGGGCAGTTATTACCTAATCTAGGCGTTTACGAGACCATCGTTTCACCCCATCTATCTCGGCGTACTGCTACCCATGTCGCTGCTGAAAGCAATGACAATCTGGCATTAGTCGTCCCTATTGATCACTCGGCATTAATCTTTCCAGATAATGGCAAACAATTGCATTGTATGCCTGGAGAAGCAGTGCTGATGCCAACGGATTCCATTCACCAGGCGCTTAACCCAAATACGATCACAATCGCGGTCATTGTCGTGCCTAGAACACAGATTGCGCACAGAGTTTCTGAACTGAACGAGCGCTTGATGAAAAAAATCAGCAGCGCATCTATGCCTGAATTACGCTTGCTTGTGGGTTATACCCGAATGTTGATACAAATGAAGCAAGATCTGTCACCTGAGCTCGCTTCATTAGCTTCTACTCAGATACACGATCTGCTCACACTGCTGCTCGGCGCAAAACAGGATGAGATGGAAATAGCGAAGGGGCGGGGGCTCCGTGCAGCACGGCTCAAAGCGGTGAAAAGCGATATTCTGGAGCATATTGCTGAGAGCGAACTCACTATCAACCAGGTAGCCTTGCGCCAAGGTATATCTCCTCAATATATCCGCGCCTTATTTCACAGTGAGCAAACTACGTTTGCAGATTACGTCACCGGAATACGCCTTGAGCAAGCCTATCGCTTCCTGTGCAGCCCCTTGCATATTGGTTGCAGCATCAGCACACTTGCTTTCGATATGGGTTTCAACAATCTTTCCTGGTTCAATCGCGTTTTCAAGCAACGATTTGGCTTGACGCCTTCAGAAGTACGAGATCTGTCTAGTAGCTAGTCATGAAAAAACAAAATGATAGGAAATAATCTTAATGTATGCTATCAAGAGGTTTTTGCTGTGAGGGAAGCAATCATGTCAGCCATTAAATATAAAGTTAATCTGAACACTAATGAGAAGCAGATGTTACAAGTCATAGTACAAAAAGGCAAAAGTGCCGCACGTAGCCAAACACGCGCTCGCATTCTGCTCAAAGCCGCAGAGGGTTTGCGAGACCAAGACATTATCGATGCGCTAAACGTCTCGCCATCGATGGTGGCCAAGACGCGACAGCGCTGCGTGGAAGAGGGGCCGGAATCCGCCTTGAAAGATCATCCCCGTCCCGGCAAGACGCCCAAACTCACCGACAAACAGGCAGCCCATCTCATTGCAGTGGCTTGCAGCGATGCACCCGATGGCCATGACCACTGGACACTGCGTCTGCTGGCGGACAAAGTAGTGGAGTTGAATTACGCTGATTCCTGCAGTTACGAAACCATTCGCCAGCTTTTAAAAAAACACGCTTAAACCTTGGCAAAAGCAGGAATGGTGTATACCAGAGGTCAGTTCTGACTTTGTGGCGGCGATGGAAGATGTGCTCGACCTGTATGAAGAGCCCTATGATCCGATGCGTCCGGTCGTCTGTTTCGATGAAAGCCCCAAGCAACTCATCGCTGAAGTACGCAAGCCACTTCCAGCCGAACCAGGTAAGCCTGCCCGTTATGATACCGAGTACGAGCGCAAAGGGGTTTGTGACTTGATGATGATTTGCGAGCCTAGGCGCGGCTTTCGCCAGGTTGACATCACCGACCAGAGTACCAAGATCGATTTTGCCCAATGCATGAAGCACATTGCCGACCTTTATCCGCAAGCCAGCGTTATTCGGGTAGTATTAGATAATCTCAACACCCACAAAATTGGCTCTCTCTACGAGGCATTTCCAGCCGAGCAAGCACACAATTTAGCGCGAAGACTGGAATTCCATTACACGCCCAAGCACGGTAGCTGGTTGAACATTGCCGAAATCGAACTGGCTGTATTGTCCAACATGTGCCTGACAAAACGTATTCCGGATAAAGATCGTCTCCGCTGTGAAGTAGATGCCAATATCCATGCTCGCAATGCTAAAGCTGTTCCCGTCAATTGGCGTTTCACCTCTCAGGATGCTCGTCGTAAACTGGCGCGTTTGTATCCTCGTGTTCCAACGTGACTGACTACTAGGCAATCTGCAGATCATTCATAGCAAAAACCTTTCTACTCAAGCATCCTTTCTTGCTTCCTTTTACTGTAACGAATTGTTTGTAATTTACTGCAAGCAGATGAATTACAAAAATTAATTTATCATTAAAATCAGATGCCTATCTTCAATATAAACTGGCTGTGTAAAGTATAGTAGCGCTCAGTACTATTAATTATAGCGTTCAGTAGTAGAGTGATTTATTAAATCCAGTTAAAACGGTACTTGTCAGTATGACATTTACAAGCTGGGTCTATGATGATCTTAAAATGATGCAAGATAGCTTCCAGTTCGTTAGTTACTCAGATGCCGGTTCATTGAACGAAAAGAGCAGTTAGGCAGAGTGATTTTTTTTGTGCTTATTGTGGTTCTATCCTGAAAAGAATAAATGAACAAACGTTCCAGTACTTATCAATAAATAGGCAAGGGAGAATTGAAAGTGGTCACAAATTATTTTATTAAACGAATTAAGGTCTGGTTGTGTGTGGGAAGTTTTATGCTCGCTATGACTAATGTATTTGCAGATCACTTACCCACTGGAATTTATAAGATAAGTTCTGCAGTAAGCGCAAAGGTGCTAGATTCAACGGGCGCTGATATTTCAACTAATGGTACTCGATTTCAGTTATGGGATTATCTGGGCGGGCTGAACCAGCATTTTTTTATCGAGTCATCCCCAAATCATGGTATTTATCGCATTCAACTGGCCGCAAGCCGTAAAGCATTGGATGCTGCTTGGCCCTCTATGAATCAGAACGGTGGCGCCATTATTCTCTGGGACAAAGATAACAATCCAAGAGCGGCCCCAACTCAGCAATGGCGCATAAATCGTATTGCTGGAAGTTCTAACACTTTTTCTATCAGATTGGCTGCAAATGGTAAAAGCTTGGATGCCGGTGCAGGCACCGAGTCGCTCAATGGTGGCATTGTACAGTTGTGGGATTTTCACGGTGGTCGTAACCAGCAATGGATTATTGAGCGTGTTCCGGGGATGAGAGTCATACCAAAAGCGACATGGATAAGCAGCATAAATGACATTCTTAGGCAAACTTCCGTACGACTAAACAACTACACACCAAATCGGCATGAATTCGATAGCAGCCTTGAGCATGCTTATTTCCGTCCAAATGACAGTTTCTTTAGAACGGTTATTGGTGGCCGAGAATTCAGGAGGCCTATATCGATTCCAGTGGTCAGACGCGATCCCTCTTCCATTTATATCGTTGACATGAGTACTCGTCGGATAACAACCGGTTTTGTTGGCGCAAATAGTGGCTATGCATCAGGAGCGATACGCGTCAATCTTTTCTTTGAGAGTGAAGGCAAAGAGTTTTGGACAAACTGTGTTAACAATGCGGGTTGTTTTGCAATTATGGATCGTGATATTCAAATGAATAATGCTGTAATTCAAATTGATCTCGAGCCTAATATACAACGTGGCCGTTTTTCGTATACCAATCCCGATGCTAATTTATTTTCTACGGTATCAATTTCAGGATGTCATGATGACCTGTTCGCCTTCCTTTGTGACTGGTTCAGTCCCAATGCCGGAAGTGATTTACAACGAAATGTAGAGAGAAGAATAGAGGCGATTTTTAGCAATGATTTTTTAAAAAACGCTATATCGACAATGATTACAAATCGGCTAGAAATTTCACTTCCGCTTAAGAGTGTAAGAGTTTATCAAAATGGAGATCTGGAAATCGTGCAGAATTAATGTAACTGGCAATTTTTTGTATAACATATTTTGACCAAGGTGGCTTACTCGTCAGGGTTCGAACAGACGGGCTGTTATTCAAACTCTGACATCACGGCTTTGATCAACTCGAATAATAAGTTAAGGAGCGGAAGATGATTACGCAAATAGCCTTAGAATCCAGCAATGGTAGTTATCTTGTCGCTGAAGGTGGTGGTGGGCGTGAGGTACTGGCCAATCGTGATGGCGTTGGATTATGGGAAACATTTCATCTGTTTAACCGAACTCGCCCAGGTGAAGAACTGCGTCACAGAGATTCAGTCGCGCTTCAAGCATGGTATGGCCGGTTTCTTTCTGCAGAAGGAGGTGGTGGAGGGCAAGTAAAGGCTACGCTAGGATGGATCGAGAATTCGTCTATATTTACCATTGAGAAGCTTAATGGTAGTGGTGTGATTCGCTCTGGCGAGCAGGTTGCACTGCGTGCGTCCAATGGCAACTACGTAGTCGCTGAAGGAGGTGGGGGAGGTGCAGTCAACGCAAATCGTGAACGCCGTGCTTCCTGGGAAACATTCAAGATAAAGATATTTCAACCCCAATTAAATCGATTTCACGCTTCAAGTAATCGATATGTTACCGAGAGGAGGATGGCGGCGGTCATATAACAGCAAACCGTGAAAGGGTTGGACTATGGGAAACGTTTTCTCTCATTAATTTTTCCCATTGTGATCGCAGTATCTAGAACGGTAATCTGATTGCTTTATAGGCATGGAGGGGGAATTTTATTCGTGTGAACGAAACCGGAGCTGTGAATGGAGGGACCAACCGGCTAGAAGCGGATTCACTTTTTAGCGTAATTAATCGGCCTTCGACCACAAGGCGTTTGAAAGAAACATATTATTGCCATCGGAATATAATATTTTATATTGTATATAATCAGTTACTTATATTTGTTTCTTGAAAGCATGCTGCGGTATACCTGCAATGACTAATTTTATGGGAATCTTTTGTTTGGGAGGCTTATGGTTACTTTGACTAAACTTAGTAGTGTTTATGGCGGTATTGCAGTAACGTGTATTGCGCTTTCTGGAGGTGTTCAAGCTGATAGCGTAAGGATCACATTTGAGCAAAGCGAAAATGAGAGTGCTGTGAGTGGTGTAGAAGCTACCGGTCTTTATGCATCAATGGGCGTCAGATTTCCATCGCGTCCGACCATTGAGTGGTATGGGCTTTCTGGGCAGGTACAGGTACTACAACAAGGAAAAGTAACCTTTAATCGGGTAAACTGTGAGCCCCTAGTAATGGAATTCGAACCTGCTATGGCAGTTCGTGAAGTAGGTATGCGCGTTATAAACCGTCATGTGCGTGATTACACGATCGAGGCTTTTTCTGATCTAATCGAGGTTGACAGCTTCCGATATGTCCCTGCAGGAGGATCGCCACATCAATCTGGCCCATTGTCCCTTTCTCGTAATATTACACTACGAGCTGAGCCAGGAGAAGGCAATATTACACGGGTTGTTGCTACCCCACCTTCGGATTGTTTCGACTTAATGGTGATCGACAATCTCTCTTATGAAACCTTGCATCCGGTAACACCAATTTCGGCAATTTCGGTTCTTGCTTATGAAGTAACGCAAGGGATTATGTCCCGGTTAACTCATCTAGGCGATGAGCGCGTTTCTTACCCTGACACGCGTGTTATGGCGCTGCCTGAAAAAAGATTGACATATGTTTCGGGGCGTGATACTGGCGTAAGATTTTTTCTCGGCGCTAGTGGATTGCCTGAAGCGAATTTCAATGGTGATTTGAGCGTTACAGTGTTTTATGAGGACGGATCACGCAAAACTAAGATGATCAGAGAAAACACTGAAGGTGGCAGTAATGTACCTCTGGTTGAGAGAAGTGCAGAACCCAGTACGCTGCGACGCGTGCTGGCACAAAGACGGGCTCAGGTCGATCAATCCCTTGATTATGTCATTCCTGGAAAATTTCTTCAGAATGCTCGCTCTATGCGCCTGACGCTGACGACAATCCCTACAGGCATGCCACTGGCAAATATAAATATTAACTTCGTTGGGCCTTACAGTATGGGCCTAGATATCATTCGTGTAAACGGCATGGGACGGGACGCTGGGATAGGGCTTGCCCCGACGCAGGAGACGGCTGATTTAATAACCCGGTTTATTCAAGATCTTTATCCCATCACAGGTTCTATTTCAGTACGTAATAATATCGTAACAGGCATAAGTACGGGGGGATCGGAAGGAGGATGTAGATCTCTACTTTCCGCACTAGATTCGATGGCAATTGGCACTAATGTCAGATCTCCAATTTCTGATGTGAATTTTTGGACCTATATGTATATTGTTCAGAGTCCACCCTGTGGCGGGGTCGGCAGTTACAACTTACCTGGATTGTTGACTAGTCCAGCTGTTTCAACGGCAGCCCATGAGGTGAGTCATAATATAGGTATCAATCATGCTAGTAATCAACATAATGAAAGTCTAGGTGGTACTCTGAATGACTGGGAACGTTGGCCCTATACTCATGGTTCAATTGGTGCTATTGACGAGATGGTTGGTTTTAATGACGGTGTCTTTGGAGTCGTGATGAGACCAAATATGGCCAGTGTTGATCTTGATATGATCGATAACTGGGGGGTGTGGACACTCAGTCCTATTGCGCCTTGCCAATCGGTTAATCCAGCTCAAATATTTCCTGCCTGCACTTCACCTGATGCCAATCTTGTTCATGACTATATGTCCTATGGACCTAAGACGCTTATCCCAATTTGGGGAGCGCAGCATTGGATTTCTGATGTTAATTATCATCGATTGCTACGTTGGTTTGAGAATTGTCGTGTGCTCGATCCTCCACATCAATTTATGACGGGGGGAACCTCTAATGTAAGCGATACATCCGGAATGTGCAGTGGTGCTGGCACATTAGCTGGTAGAGCGAGCTCCAGTATAAAAATAGAGAAGGCGCCACGTGAGGGATTTGTCTTTTCAGGTTTGATTGAGAAGGATGGTGTCATTTCTAAATTTAATGCAGTCCGCAAGCGTGCCTTAGCACAATCCTTCATCAATCCTGCTGGTCCTTATCGCATTGTCTTCTATACGGAAGACGGAATAGTCATCAGATCAATTCCTTTCAATGCTCATAACTTATCGGGTGGCGGTGGAAGCCGTATTTTCAGTGTCGTGGCTCCATTTGATGCGAAGCTCGCTAGGGTGGAGATTTACCATAATAAAAAGATAGTGTTTTCCAAGGATTCAGGAGCCGTTACGCCGACAATTGAGCTTCTGAGCCCGAGAGGTGGAGAAGTTTGGCGTTCTGGAAAGCAACGCATCAAATGGAAACACAACACCGAGGCAAGTGAAATCTATATCCAATATAGCCCTGACAAGGGTACTAGCTGGTATCCTTTGGGTCTGGTCGGCAGTGACCAAAATTATCTTGATGTCAATGTTGAGGATCTTTTTCCTTCGAACAATGCGTTGCTATATCTTTCGACAACGAAAGATCTTAAGAGTGGAATGGTCATTATAGATCGAGAGTTTGCTATTGGGCAGAACTCAATTATTCCTCAGGATGGTGGTAATTCTTCACTGGATTTCAAAGAAGATTGCATCCAGCATGATCCGAATGCGATTGAAATCAGAGAAGTAAACAGTAGTTGGAAGATTGTTCAAGGTAATCGTTGGCTGTTTGATTTTGAGAGTAAGGCCGATGAAGCGAAAGCTGCTTATGCGGCCATAAAGCGTTATGGGTTTGATACGACCTGTTATGTAGGGCGACCTAATCCTTCCATGATCTACTTGAAAAAAGGTAAAAGTATTCCAGGTGGTTCATCTCAAGGGGCAGATTGTATCAATATTGATTGGAATTCGGTTAGAGCCCAACAAGAAGGGTCGGATTGGGTCCTCTTGTCAAATCGATCCCGTATAGCAATGTTCCCGAATGAAACGGAGGCGAAGCGTGCACTTAGCGTTGTCAAAGCTTATCGCTTGAATCGGCAATGTTTTATCGGCCGACCGGGACCATCTTTTAAATATTGGCTTTCTGCACATTAGGCTTAGGATCTATTAGTTTCAGGATTCTCGAACAGGCTTTGACATGAATCACTCATGACAAACCTCCCGCCGTGAGTGATTTATTTTTTTCTGCCAAAGAAACAGTTCAATTGCGAAGAACATGTTCGCGAATCAAGAAAAAAATAAGAGCGGTAATTGAGGTTATTGTTTAGTATACGTTCAACTTACCAACTGTTATTCTTTCAATTTTAGTTTAATAATCACCGTACGAAAGTCGAGGTACGCTGTAGTGATGTGTTTTTATCACGATATGATTAATAAAGTGTTTACTCTAGTCAAAAAATGGTATTAGAATGAAATCAATTTGTTTAGCATTTCATTTAAATAGATTCGAATATGAACATGACTAATTGACTGTCAGCTATCCTCAATCAAGAGGGTTTCAACGTGATTAATCGAATATTTATACTGCTTATATTCTCGATCTGTTAAAAATAAAGCAGCTCCAGAAATTCACTAAGGAGGGTGTAAGGTAAATGTACATAATTTCGATTACTGATCCTCCTGTCATGCATATGAGTAATCCCGATCCATGTAGCTGTTTTGATTTGGTCTGGCAGTACTTCATAACTAGTTTTATCAATCAGTTTTTACTGACAGATTGATACTTATTCGGATGTGTGATTATGAGTAGCTTACTTTTACAAATAATAATCAAGCAGCTCAATCACTACATAAAATCTGTTGAAGATTCTCCACAAGACACGACCTTCGATCCCGTCATATTGGGGAATATGGCAAAAACGAGAATTGCGGGAGGTGCTGGAGATGATGATGGCCTGGAAGAACGGATTGTCGTCAGCCTGGTCAATGTCGCTGAAGAAGCGGCGCTAAAAAACAAACCAGCTACAAAACAAGTTGGCTCGCAGATTTACGAACTACAACCGCCGGTATATATCAATTTATATTTATTGTTTGCTGCAAACTTCAACGAATATTCTTCTGCGATTGAATATTTGTTCCGTGTAATAGAGTTTTTCCAAAGTAAAAAAATATTCAAGTTTAAAAATGCACCGCTGGCGTCAGTGGATCCCAATCAGGGCGTAAGCCAAGGTGAAATTGAAATCTGTTTGGACCTGCATACCCTGAGTTTCGAGCAATTGAATGATTTATGGGGTTCACTGGGAGGCAAACAGCTCCCGTTTGTAATGTACCGGGCACGATTGATTCCGATTCAGATGGAATTGCCAATGGCGCGAACGGGTATGATCACTGAAGTCGATCTGACAACGCAGGGAATGATGGGATGACTTGATTATGGGTGTGAGAATAAATTATCAACCGTTGTGCAATATCCGTATCTTGCATGGCTATTATCTGCACCCAGATAGCTGGCCGGACAATGTTTTAAACGCCGAAGAACAGCGCAGTATCGTTGACGATCCAGCCATAATCGAAAATTATTCAATACTGAATGATTTGTCTATTGCCCCAACCCCCTCAACCCGCCTGTCAATGGCTGACTATAGAATCAGATTTCGTGAAAATCCACTGGGCTTTTTCCTTTGGTTGCAAGCCGAGGAAGCTGGTGCAACTTTTATTCCTTTCGTGCCATTTGCAGAGCCATTACTCCTGACATTTCATTTGAAAGTCAAGAATCCATTTTTCTGGAATTTTACGAACATACCCTTCGATAACTTTGCAACCAATCTCTATTACTTTTCAAATCGGGTGAACAACAGCGGTAAAGGAACGCTGTATTTGAACAATGAAGGTACTTACGTCTCGGGCCGCGATCGTATTGCTGTCCGGCCAAGTATATTTTCAATTGATGTTTCAGGATTAGGGTTGAATGAAGTAACTTTCGTACTCGAAAATGAGTTTCATCGCAGTGAAAATACCTGTGAATCTGACGATACAGGAACTCCACTGGGAAGTTGCGAACTTGATTGGCGTTCCTTGCCATCTGGGCTATACAGTCTCGCTGCGTTTGATGATCGTGGAGAGCCTATTCCTTCTCTGACACATCAGTTTTATCTTAATACCGGCGAAGTATCGGCAAATACTTTGGCAATAATCGATCTGTTTTATTTGCCGGACACGATCCATAGCGGCTATGCGCTTCTGGATCCCGTTACTCATAGCTTATCGAAGCCGAACTTTGTCTTGTGGTGGCAGAATCGTCTTGCCTATTGGCGCTATATTTTTGATAAACGGCAATCGGTCTTTCCTGTATCGGGCAGCGACGTAAGATATACAGACGCAACGCAAACACGATTAATAACAAATCAAATACAGCCACTGATAGCAGGATATAGACCGATCCGCTTCCGGCATGTTATTCCCAATACATCGATCAATGAAGAGTTTTTACTCCCCAATCCAGGAGTGGAAACAGTCTACCCGGAAGATCGTGACATTTTTTCCGAGGTATATCTTGGCAACTTAGATATCAGTAGGGTGTGACTAAATGCAAACAAAAAAAACTCCAGGTGTATATGTAGAAGAAATTACTACTCTCGCGCCTTCTGTCGTACCGGTGTCGACAGCTATTCCCGCTTTTATTGGTTACACCGAAAAGCGGCCTTCATCTTCGATTGAAGCCATACGAATCAGTTCGCTGATGGACTTCGAACGTTTATTTGGTGGGCCATTTCAGGAAACTTTTTCTGCCAAAGCGCAGTATGAGGCCAGTACGGAAGAATACACGATCACTACTATGCCCGAGGATCCGGGGCAGCCAACGTTTCGGTTGTATTACAGCTTGCGCATGTTCTATGCAAACGGTGGTGGAACCTGCTATATCGTCTCGGTAGGTGAATATAAAGCCGAAAATGGAATAACTGAACCGAATTCTGACGTACTGATCAATGGCCTCAATGTGCTGGATCAGGAAGATGAACCAACATTGCTGATATTTCCTGATGCACCGGCTGTAATTAACGAAACCAATTTTAATCTTTATCAGCAGGCCCTTTCAAAATGTGCCCAGTTAAAAAGCCGCTTTACCCTGATCGATCTGCACCGTGGTGATCAGGATTTTGGTCTTCTTGATAAAGTCATCCAGGAGTTTAGAAGCGCTATAGATATCAACAATCTTTCCTATGGCGCAGCCTACTACCCCTGGCTTCTGACCAATCTGAGATATGGTTACTATGAGAGTGACGTCGAAATTAGTATAACTGGGACACCACCATCCGAAGTAACTGAAATCAAGTTGAGTTACGATCTTAACGATTTAGATAATCTTCCGAACGTAACGGATCCTGTTGGTGGGACACTCGGGAATCATGAGAAAGAACAGTATTATCAAAACCGTTCCTTATTTCATATCGACAATATCCTCTATACCAAAATCAAGTCACACATCGAAAATTTCAGGGTGAAATTACCCCCCAGTGGGGCAGTAGCAGGGGTGTATGCACGGGTGGATAACACGCGAGGTGTCTTTAAAGCCCCTGCAAATGAAGGCTTAAGCAGCGTCATTCGTCCCTTGGTCAATATCGATGATCTGCAACAGGAGAGTTTGAATGAGCATTCAACCGGAAAATCGGTCAATGTCATTCGTTCTTTTGCAGATAAAGGTGTGCTGATCTGGGGTGCGCGTACATTGGATGGAAACAGCAATGAATGGCGCTATATATCCGTGCGCCGCTTCTTCCTGTTTGTAGAGGAATCGATCAAAAAAGCCATCGAGAATTTTGTTTTCGAAGCCAACAATGAATCCATCTGGATTCGTCTGCGCAGTCTGATCGAGAATTTTTTGACATTACAGTGGAAAGCGGGCGCACTCGTAGGGGCCAAGCCTGACCAGGCTTTTGAAGTTCTCATTGGACTGGGAAAGACAATGACCGCACAGGATATATTAGAGGGAAGATTGATCATTCATGTTGGGCTGGCAGTCGTCAGGCCGGCTGAATTCATTATTCTCAAATTCACACACAAACTTCCAGAAGCGTAGGGGGAAATATCGTGGAAAGAACACCGGGCGTATATATTCAAGAAATAGGACTTCTCCCCTCTTCGGTTGCTCCGATTTCAACGGCGATACCTGCTTTTATCGGTTATACCGACAAAGGAGGGGGGACGGGACGGCCACTGGATGGCCAAGCTGTCAGAATCAATTCGCTTCTGGAATATGAAAAAATGTATGGCAAGGCTGAAAATCAGCGGTTGGTCATTACAGTCGATACAGCTACCAATACGCCAATAAAAGTTGCAGTAGATACAACAGACCCTTCACCCTACCTGATGTACTACCAGGTACTGATGTATTTTTTAAACGGTGGCGGACCTTGTTACATCATCTCTGTAAATCGCTATCAAGATACCGGGACTAAGGTTCAATCGAAATATCTCGATGATTCAGTCATAGATAGTAGCACCGGCCGTGTCGGTGGTTTGGCGCTAGCAAGAAAAGTGGATGAAATTACCTTACTCGTATTTCCCGATGCTCCTGCTTTGGAAGATAAAGACTACTATAATCTGTATCAGGCGGCACTAAAGCAATGCAGCGAATTGCAGAATAGGTTTACTTTGATCGATGTGAAAGATCCCGTTTCGCCCGATACTTCAGCTTCACCGATAGCAGCTTTTCGTGGAACAACTACTTTTCCAGGCATTGGAATTAACTACCTCAATTACGGCGCAGCCTACTATCCCTATCTCAACACTACATTAAGCTATCAATATGATTTAGCAAGCTCGCTCAGTTTTGTTGATCGTAATAAAGATACCATTACAGATACCGGTTCTCTTAGTGCTAATACCAAATTCATAGCGTCACTGGAAAGGTTGATAGCCGGATTTCCTGTTACGCTGCCACCCAGTGGCGCAATCGCAGGCATCTACGCCCAGATAGATCGTACCCGCGGGGTATTCAAAGCGCCCGCAAATGTCAGTTTGAATTCGGTTATTTCACCTGTACGCAAAATCACCGACGAAGAACAGCAGGAGTTGAATATTCACTCTACAGGCAAATCAGTCAATGCCATTCGCGCTTTTGCTGGAAAAGGTATATTGGTATGGGGAGGGAGAACACTCGAGGGTAACAGCAAAGAATGGCGCTATATTTCTGTCCGGCGCTTTTTCCTGTTTGTAGAAGAATCGCTACGCAAAGCCATCGAACCCTTCGTGTTTGAAGGCAACAATGAAAATACCTGGATACGCATCAGAGGCTTGATCGAAAACTTTCTGACCAGTCAATGGCGAGCCGGTGCATTGTTTGGCAGTACACCCAGTCAGGCATTCTTTGTCAATATTGGTCTGGGTGCAACCATGTCAGCTCAGGATGTTTTGGAAGGAAGGCTCATCGCCGAAATAGGTATGGCTGCGGTACGCCCTGCGGAATTCATCATCCTGAAATTTACCCATAGGGTTCAAAACGCATAATTTAACTGCAAAAACGGATATCGACTATGACTACAGTAAATGATTACCCATTGACCAAGTTTCACTTCAGCGTGAATTGGGGCGGTGCAGATATGAGTTTTCAGGAAGTGACCGGATTGGAGCTTACCCGTGAAACGGCCGAATATCGTGGCGGCATGGACCCAAGCTTTACCAAGCAATGTATTCCAGGTATGAAAAGCTATGGGGAACTTACCCTCAAGCGCGGAACTTTTGCAGGAAGCAATGACTTCTTCGATTGGTGGAATGGTGACACCAATAAGGAAAATAACGGCATGCCTGAGCGCCGTACCGTCACGATAACTTTGCTCAATGCCGCTCGAAAAGCGGTAGTGACCTGGACGATCGATAACGCGCTGCCTACCAAAGTGACATCGACTGATCTGAATGCCCAGAACAATGAAATCGCCATCGAGACGCTGGTATTGAAGCATGAGGGTATCCATATCGCTCAAGAGGCGTAAATGGCTGCCAATGAACTGTATTACCCGCCTGTTGGTTTTTACTTCCGGGTCACTTTCGAGAAAATTAATACGGTGGCAGAGGATTTCCGGTTTCAATCCGTCTCGGGTTTGCAGTCGGAAATCGTGACCGAAACCTTTAGAGAAGGCGGGCAGAATCAGTTCGAGCATGTACTGCCGGTAAAAGCGCAATATCCCGATCTGGTATTGAAGCGGGGGCTGCTCGCGCCAAAAACCGAAGCAGCGGGGATAAACGAGAATGATAAGAAAGGGCTTGAACAGATCTATCAAGGCGCATTGGATTTTGAAACAAAAGACGTCCAGCAGTGGTGCCAAAGGACCATCCAAACCTTGTTTGTTCAGCCTACCGATATCATGATTACGTTATTGAATTCGGCAGGCAAACCGCTGATGTCATGGAATGTCGTGCATGCCTGGCCCAAGAAATGGATGGTTGCGGATTTCAATGCGGAGGAGAATCAAATTGTCATCGAGACGATGGAATTCACTTATCATTATTTCAGGTTGATCTGATCATGGCGATCCGTATACGGGAAGTGCACATCAAAGCCATCGTACGCGATGATGAAGCGCGCCCTCAGCAAGATACCTCACACCAACAAACCCCCGTGGACATGCAATCCATCGTGGCCGCATGTGTGGAACAAGTCATGCGCAAACTGAGAGAGAGGGAAGAGCGATGATATTCGGTGAACTGGCAAAACTGAAAATCATCGCATTTAAAGACGCGTCTTTCAATGATTCGAAACGGGCAGGCGAGCGTTTCTTTCTCGCTCAAGTCAATCCGGAAAACTACTCGATCAATTACTCCGCTTCTTACAGAGTGAATGAACAAGCACCCGGTCTTGATGGTTATGATCCGCCCTGGGAAAGAAATGCGCCCAAAAGCATGCGTTTCGAGTTCCTGTTCGACGGCACAGGCGCAATCCCCATTTTTGAATCGAATATCTCCGAACACCTTCCGAATATTTCGGTAGTGGAAAATCTCGTCGACGAAGTCACCAGCCGGGTCAGTGTGTTATCACAAATAGCATTTTTTGAAAATACTGTTTTCAATGTTCAGGGTGACACCCATGTCCCCAATTATCTCGTCATCAACTGGGGATCACTGGTTTTCAAATGCCGTCTCAAAGAGATGAGCATCACCTATAAATTGTTCTCCCCGGAAGGTTTTCCATTACGGGCCACGGCGAATGCCACGTTCATCGAGGTGCACAGTGAAGCCGATGTGATCAAAAAGGTAAGCCCGGGGTCACCGGATATCACTCATGTACTGCAAGTGCAAGAAGGCGACACCCTGCCCTTAATGGCAAAACGCGTTTATGGTGATGAACGTTATTACCTCGCAGTGGCGCAGGCTAATCAGCTCGTTCAGTTTCGTAATTTAGCACCCGGCCAGGAAATCTATTTCCCGCCGATTCGGCGAGGCTGACCAGGTCAGACGAAACGATGAACGCAAAATTGGCGCCTAAATTCCAGACACGCGACTTAGTCACCTACACCATCAAAATCGAAGGTGAAACACTACCGCAACAGCTTAAATTGTTGGG
Source organism: Nitrosomonas nitrosa (assembly GCF_003051105.1). Classification (GTDB taxonomy): domain Bacteria; phylum Pseudomonadota; class Gammaproteobacteria; order Burkholderiales; family Nitrosomonadaceae; genus Nitrosomonas; species Nitrosomonas nitrosa. The sequence continues at coordinate 18,421 of NZ_QAOO01000027.1, forward strand.
ACTGACAGTATGCAAAGAAGTGGCCAGAATTCCCAGCGCCAAGCTCATCATTACCGATGGCAGCCCCGGCAGCCAGGATTTCCCGATCAGCAATCAACCCTGGTTTGTGCCAGGCAAAGAAATCGAGATTTTTCTGGGCTATCGTTCGGACGAAATGCGTGTATTCAAAGGCATCATCGTCAACCACCGGCTTTCGGTCCGATCGGGTTTCTCGAATCTGGAGATCGATTGCCGCGATGCCGCCTACCGCATGACCCTGAGGCGCAAAAGTCAGTATTTTGAAGCACTCAGCGACAGCGATCTGGCAGCCCAACTGATTGATGCCTATCAGCTCTCTCACGACATTACCACCACCGAGCACCAGCATGCCGAACTGGTTCAGTATGATGTCAGCGACTGGGATTTTCTGCTCATGCGCATGGAATTCAACGGCCTGATCACGGTGCTCGAAGACGGTGCATTTACCATTGCCCCACCTGATTTTGATCAGCAGAGTGCATTCCGCCTGGAATACGGCAGGAATGTGCTGGAATTCGATGGGGAACTGGAGCTGCGCGATCAGTTCGAAGAAGTCAGTGCGCGTTCCTGGGATTATTCCAATCAGGAGCTATTGGAGCGGACTGCCGCCGAGCCGGATATCCAGGCAAATGGCAACCTGCCCGCATCAGAGATTGCCTCTGCCAATCAAGACGAATCCGTCATTCATCGGCATGGCGGCCACGTGGTGGAAGACGAATTACAAGCCTGGGCGGATGCGCGGCTATTGAAGGATCGCCTGTCACGCACTCGTGGCCGGGTGCGCTTTCATGGAAATCCCGAATTGAAACCGGGCCAATTGATCGAATTGCATGGCTTCGGTGACCGTTATAACGGTGTGGTGTTCGTAGCGGGTGTGCGGCACGAGTTCCATCAAGGTGTCTGGCTGACCGATGTGGAGTTTGGCTTGTCGCCGCAATGGTTTGCGCAAAGCGTAACCATTCAGAAGCCACCGGCTGAGGGTATGCTGGCCGCTGTCAGCGGTTTGCAGATCGGCGTAGTCACTCAGATAGAAGACGACCCGGATGGCGACTTCCGTATCCGTATCCGCTTGCCAATCGTCGACAACGAAGCGGAAGGAATCTGGGCCAGAATCGCTACACTGGATGCAGGTTCGGAACGCGGCACCTTTTTTCTGCCCGAAGTCGATGACGAAGTCATTGCCGGTTTTATCAATGACGATCCGCGCGACGCGATCGTATTGGGCATGCTGCACAGCCGCGCCAAGCCTGCACCCTTTACCGCCAACGAGGATAATCTGGAAAAAGGCTACGTCTCGCGTGAAGGTCTGCGGCTGGTGTTCCATGAAGAGGACAAATCGATTTCCCTGCAAACCCCGGGCGGCAACAGCCTCGTCATCAGCGACGATGAAAAAGGACTGGTATTGTCGGATCAGAACGGCAACAGCATCCGCCTGAATGACGAAGGGATCAGCTTCAACAGCGAAACGGACATCGAATTCAATGCCAAAAACAATGTGAAGGCCAAGGCACAGAATAAATGGAGCGCTGAAGCAAGCGCGCAGGTGGAGCTGCAGGCAAATGGCGTGACCAGCATAAAAGGCAATCCCGTCAATATCAATTGAGAGAGCAAGTTTAAAAAGTCAAGGATCAGGAGAGCGTATGGGAAATCCAGCAGCGAGAGTCGGCGATATGCACGTCTGCCCGATGGCGACCGGTAACGTGCCTCACAATGGCGGCCCCGTAGGCCCGCAAGGTTCACCCAATGTCAATATCGGTAATCTGCCCGCTGCGCGCGTCAGTGATTCCCTCACCTGCAATGGCCCGCTGGATATGATTGCACTGGGTTCCAATACGGTTTTCATCAACGGCCTGCCCGCAGCGCGGCTGGGTGACCAGACCGCGCATGGCGGGGTCATCACCCAGGGCTCACCACTGGTCAATATCGGATAAACGATGATGACGAACAAGCTCTTGAAAGCCGATTTTCTGGGCAGAGGACTGGGGTTCCCCCCCACCTTCAAAAAATCCGCACCTGCGGGCGGCGATATCGTCATGGTGGAAGGCGCGCTGGATATCCAGCAAAGCCTGCAAATCCTGCTGTCCACCCGGCCGGGTGAGCGCGTGCTGCAACCCGATTTTGGCTGCAATCTGGATACCATGCTGTTCGAGCCGCTGACGTTGTCGCTGTTGTCGCTGATGCAGGACACGGTAAAGACCGCGATCATTCGCCACGAACCGCGCATTATCGTCAATGATGTGCGTATCGATGCATCCGGTCAGCTCGAAGGCACGGTGATGATTCAGGTCGATTACACCATACGCAGCAACAATTCCCGATTCAATTTTGTCTTCCCGTTCTATATTCAGGAAGGCACGGACGTGGGGCGCTAACGATCATGGCCTGGAAAGTCGGACATCCGGTCAAACGAGACGGCGCGAGCCAAAGGCAGCGGTTCCCGCCGATGCTGAGTCCCGAGCAGGTACCGGTCGATGCGCGCCCGCCGGAAGAATTACTCGCCATGCTCTACCGTATCGCCGGGCAATTCAGTTATTACGATCTAAATGATCAGGTGGATGGCACCTTTCAGGCATTTTTCCCCGATGCTTTCCTGAATGAAAAAGGCCTGTTGAGCGTGGACAGCATTCGCGATTACCTCACTGCCGCCAGTCAGAAACGCGATAACGGGCCGTTCATGACGATACTGCTGGCATTCCTGCATCTGTACCGTTATTTGCAGGCGGATATCAACCGCCTCAGTGGCGAACATCTGAAATACTATTACGAGCAGGTGCTGCGCTTTCAACGCCGCCCGCCGCAGCCGGACCGGGTGCACGTGCTCTTCGAATTGTCGCCCCAGGTCAACCAACACTATCTGCCCGCCGGTACCGAGCTCAAAGCAGGCAAGGATAATCTCGGTAAGCCGCTGCATTATGTGACCGACCGGGACATCGTCGTTAACCGGGCCCGCATCGCGCAGTTGAAAACGATACTGGTCGAACCCACCGGCCGCATTTATGCAGCGGAAGTCGCCAACTCGGCCGATGGCCTGGGCGCGCCGCTGGTCAGCGCTCCCCCTGCTTGGCCTGCCTTTGGTCACCCAAGCATGATGCAACTGAGTACCGTCGGTTTTGCCATTGCATCGCATCTGTTGTGGCTGCAGGAAGGACAGCGCACCATCACGGTGACGCTGACGTTTGAATCGTTGGAGTCCAAGCCCGAATCACCCGATGCCAAAGCACTTTTCAGCCGTTTGATTCCTTACGCCAGCGGAAAGGACGATTGGATCGAACTGCAACTGCGCGCGGTGCAGGTTATGGGCAGTAAAGTGATATTGGATATTTCGGTACGCCCCGATCAACCGGCCATCACCACCTTTAATGCTGAAAAACTGGAGGGCTATTTCGATACGGAATTCCCGGTACTCAAATTGCTGCAGAATCCACAGCAGCCTTTCTACCACCAGTTAAAAAACCTGAAACTGCAGCAGATCGACTTGACAGTCAAAGTCGATGCAAACTCCAGTCAGGCCGGGTTGCAGCAACTGGTAGTGCAGAATGACTATGGCGTGCTCGATGCAGGTGGTAGTTTTCAGCCATTCGGACCCGCACCGTCAGTGGGGTCGCTGTTTTATATCGGCAGCCGTGAGGCATTCAGCAAACCACTGACCGGTTTGACGATACAGATTCGATGGGCAGATTTGCCAGGTGTTGATAATGGTTTTAATAAGTACTATGAAGGTTATAACCCTCGACCAGAAAATAATGGGGTTTACACTGTTAGTCTCGCTGCATTGGCTAGCACTACCTGGCAACCTTTTGGACCGGCTGTCAATTTATTCGATTCCGCATCTGGCAAACTGGTATCCGATCGTACCATTCCTGGTATCCGCCCCAATTTGCGGCTGCATTCCGAACTGCCCGAATTTGAACAATGGGATGCGTCACTGGTGCAGGGATTCATTCGTTTGCGATTGAACAACCGGGATTTTGGTCATAAACAATATCCAAAAATATTCGCTACAGAGGCGGCTAAACGTGTTGATCCACCCAACTTTCCCAATCCACCCTATACCCCCACGATCCAATCGATTTCCTTGGGCTACGAATCGACACAAAGCATACAATTGAATCAGACAGCCAATATCAATCAGATACAGCTTTTCCATTGCCTGCCGTTTGGCAGCGAGCGTATGCCGCCACCGTTGGCAGAGATTGGCAATTTTCTGCCGGATCTGGCACTAGGCAATTTGTATATCGGCCTGGAAAAATTGCAGCCGCCGCAGAACGTGTATTTGCTGTTTCAGGCATTGGAAGGCTCGGCGGAATCCGTCGATGCCGTTCGGCAGCAGGATATTCAGTGGCACTATCTGACTGCCGCTGGTTGGTCACCATTGAGCGGCCCGGACATCGTGACCGACACCACTGAAGGCTTGCAGCAACCGGGCATGATGGTCTTCAATATCGGTCGTGATGCCGTGAATCGATCGACAGTGTTGCCCAGTGACTTGCACTGGCTGCGCGCCTCGATACAGAAAGACCCGGCAGGCGCAGCGCAGATGGTCACGCTGGAAACGCAGGTAGTGACCGCAGTGTTTGACGACCGGGGCAACGATCCCGATCACTTATCGACGCCTTTAGCAGCCAACCGCATCAGTGCCCTGAATCAGCGCAACAGTGCAATCAAAAAAGTCTCGCAACCTTATCCTTCGTTCAATGGCGTGCCAGCCGAGCAGGATATACCGTTTTACAGCCGGATCAGCGAGCGGTTGCGGCATAAACAACGCGCAGTCAATTTATGGGACTATGAGCGTATGGTGCTGGCAGCCTTTCCGCAAGTGTACAAAGCCAAAAGCATTCCGCATACCGCTATCGATACGGAGCGTTACTACTCGGAGTTTCTACCGGGCCATACCAGCATCGTCGTTATCCCGCGATCCCGCCAGCACCACGCTGTAAATGCCCTGGAGCCGAAAGCATCGACCGACTTGATCGAGAAAATCGGCCGCTACCTGCGCGCCTATGGCAGTGGATTTGTCGGCGGTAAACAGCAACGCTTGCAGGTCATCAATCCCCGCTATGAGCCGGTTCGCGTGTCATGCAGTGTCGGCTTTCATGCAGGCTTCGATGGTGGCTATTATCGCGAGGTGCTCAACGACGCCCTGCGCCGTCATCTGTCACCTTGGGCATATGATGACGGCGCCGATATCCCGTTTGGCGGCAAGGTCTATAAATCGCAACTCCTGGCGTTTGTCGAGGAGCAGCCCTATGTCGATTATGTTACCGACTTCAAGCTGTTCCATCAGAATGCCGGGCCGGGCATCGGCGAGATGAGTATCGATATCGATTTTGTCGTCAGAGGCAATGAAGAAGGCGATGAAGTGGAAGTTGCCAGCGCTTCGACTGCTGCCTCCATTCTGGTATCTGCAAAAGAGCATCAGATCGAACCGCTCAGACCGGATGAATACCCTTGTGACGAGGCCGAGCTGTGCGGGGGGGGTATTGGCTGTATGTATATCAATATTGATTTTATTGTGGGTGCGACGGATAACTTAAAAACTGGAGGAGTTAACTAATGCCGAAATCACGGGGATATCTTTATGATCTTTTTAAAAATAATCGGAAACCTAATGAAGATGATTTTAAGGCGCTGATTGATTCGAGTGTTAATCTTCAGGATGATCGTCCTAATGCAGGTTGGTATTACTTTCGATTCCTTCCATATAATAATGATCCAGGTAATTCATTTGACTACAATTTAGGAGTAGGGGGTACTCAGGCTCCGGATCAGGTTACGGGTAGAGGATCGCCTGGTTCACGTAAGGGAGGTGCTATGGGTATTTTCATACCAAGGGGAGTAAGTAGAATCAATAGATTGAGAGTAGTGGGAAATTCCAGCATCAGAGGAGAATCTCAATCCTTGTATGTCCAGCTTATAAAATCGACTCGATCGCCTGATCAACTGGAAGTCTTCTCAAATACTATAACTATTACTCAGCATAGTGGGGACCAAGATATAAGCTACCAAGAAATACCTTTTCAGATAAATATTAATCCAAGCGAGGATGCGCTATCTCTGAGAATTATGATGGTTAGCGCTAGTGCTAGGAATAATATATTTATAAATTCTATAGGTATTGAATTTTCATAGGATAATTTATGAAAAAAAAAGTACAAGTTAATAAAGGATACAACGCGTTTACTTTACAAGTTGGTGGTAATCCAAATTGTACTAAAATTTTGGATAACAATGGTAGGCTACTAAGAAGTTCCTTAGCAAAGGAGCCTCACTATTTGACCCATATCTGTGAATCAGGCAATTACGAATATGAGGTTGAAACAGATGGGGAGATCTTAGATATTAAGCTTGAAAAACTGGAATTACGACCTGCATTGTTTTCAGTTACACCTTCCAATCTTGATGATGTCTATGCGAACACTGAATGGTATGACATTACTGAAGAGTCTAATAAATTAGACTATATCAAACCTGCCTTGATCGACTATTTTTCCAATCTGTCTTTTCAAATACGTGGGCAGTTAGTGCCTGAATATAAGCTGCAAAATGCCGTACTCGGCGTTTATGACGAAAAAACTCTGGCAAGTTATCGTGCCACCATCCAACGCTTTCGTGATGAATTTTATCGAATCAAGGAAGCTATCGAGTCGGCCAAGACGCTGGAGGAGTTAAAATCTGTCAAGGCGGATTTTCCCACTGAAATCATCCCCGCCAAGTAGCGTGCAATGGAGCCGATCCCTTCTCTGACCGCTTTAAGGCAGCAGCATCTAGCTGACAGCGTCGATACTGATCAGTTACGTGAGCAGGCGCGCCAGCGTATCGAAGCGCTCGCCAGCGAGTTGTGGACGGACTACAACAGCCATGATCCTGGTATCACCATCCTGGAGCAGTTGGCTTATGCCATCACCGATCTCGGACTGCGTTCCCGTCTGCCCATTGAAGACTTGCTGGCGAACGGGAGTGAACCTTCTTTCTATACCGCTCGTGAGGTGTTGCCCAATGCCGCGCTTACGCCCAATGACTACCGGCGGTTGCTGCTTGCGCTGGACGACATCGTCCGTGATGCACAAGTGGTTACGACTACGAGCGACCGCGTTGAAGGACTTTACGCACTAAAGGTATTGTTCGCAGAGGGTCGGTTGAATGAAAGCTGGCTGGAACAGGGAATTGATCTGCGCGACGATGCGGAAAAATTAGTTTTTCAGACGCGCGTTTATTTTGTTCCACCTGATTGGAGAAGTTTGCCGGATGCATGGTTGACTGAGGGTTCGATCGATGCGATCAGCCTCTCCGATAGTGGCCTGAGCCGGATTGTGGAAGAGGGCCGTGTGCCGCGTTATCATGCGAAAGTGATTGTATCCATTAATTCACAGCCACTGGAGTTGGGCACATGGATTTATACGCAAACTCCAGTACCGCCTGAGTATGAAGCCCTTTTTCAAAGCAAATTGCGCGAATATCTGCGCAGCACTCAAAAGCTTGAAGCAGGAACCAGTGGAGAAGCGGAAGAAGAAACAGCAGAGAATAAAGTAATTGTGGGTGTTTTTCCTCGCTTCCGGGTGCGTACTCAGCAAATCCTTGGCTACCTCGATACCCTGTACGCGTTTCTGAACCAGCATCGCAATCTGTGCGAGGATTGGGTGCGCATCGAGCCGGTACGCATCCAGCAAATCGCGGTTTGCGTGACAGAACTGGAATTGACGCCGGATGCGGGGCCGTTGGCGGTGCTCGCGGAAATTTATTTTTCTTTACAGCAGTTTATCGAGCCACAATTGCGCCCGCGCAGCCTCGACCAGTTGCTGGCGGAAGGGAAGGTTCCGGAGGATATTTTTCAGGGCGAGCAACTGGAGCCGGAATCAGGTTTCCTTTTGGAGGAAGATTTGCAAGGACTGGAGCGCGGCAACACGCTCTATACCTCCGATCTGGTGCGGTTGATCATGCAGGTGCCGGGAGTATTCGCGCTCAGCGGGCTCAGTTTGCGGGCTTTTATCGATCGCTTCGAAGTCAATCGCGATGTACTCAACTGCATGCGTTTGTTCGATCCCGATGATTTTTACCCGCGCCTCAGTCTGGACGATTGTGAAATAAAGCTCTACCGTCAGGGTGTGCAGGTTCTGCTGGACATGCAGACCGTTAAAGATCGCGTACAGCAACTGCATACGGCATTCAAGGCGGGTTTCCCGAAGGAGACCGTCGCCGATCTGCCGGTGCCGCATGGCACGGCGCTGGATATCGAAAGCTACTATTCCATTCAGAACGAGTTTCCACAAACCTACCGCCTGCGGCAGGGGGAGATTACTCCCGGCATGCCGCCAGAACGCAAGGCGCAGGCGAAGCAGTTGAAAGGCTATCTGCTGTTGTTCGAGCAACTGCTGGCCAATTACTGCAGCCAGTTGCTGCATGTGCATGATTTGTTTTCCATCCGCAAGCAGATCGGGCAGACCTATTATCATCAGCCACTTTATTGGGTGCCCGCGGTGCAGGCGCTGTTGCAAGCTTTCCTGGACGAGCAAAGGGGTACGCCATTGAGCTGGGAAGCGTTTACCCGCAACTGTAACGGTTATATCAAGGCATTGAATGGGGCAGCGGAAGATCAGCAAGCTTTCCGCGAGCGCCGCCAGCAATTCATCGAACATCTGCTGAGCCGCTATGGTGAAAGCTTCGGCGATTACCCGGCCTGGGTAAGGGTTAACAATGCTGGGCTGGTATCTTCGGATCTGTTGATGGATCAACTGGAATTTTTGCTGGATTTTCCGGCATTGAGTGCACGGCGAGCAACGGCGCATAACTATGGGACTGCTGAAGTCTGGGGCACGGACAATGTTTCCGGTTTGGAGAAACGCGTTGCACGGTTATTGGGTATGCCCGACTGCCGACGCCGTTCTTTATCGAAGGTGTTCGATATCGGGGAATATTTTGAAACTTATAACGAGATCGATCGGGTGGAAGACCGTGTCCGTGAAGTGCGCTTCCGTTTTTGGAATGCACCCAGAATAGAAGTGTACGAATACGGCAGAATAACGTCAGTCGATGACGTGGACCGCACTAAATACGATATTTTGTTATCGAGTACGCAGCATTATGAGCTGGATGCCGCGCTGGATAAAGAAGTCAAAAAAGTCGTTGAAGATTTTGCTTGCCATGGCAGGTATTATGCAGTCACACAAACTCAACCCACCCGGTCTTCCGAATGCAAGTATTACATCAATTTGCTCGATGCCAGCTTCAATGGAACGGATCCGATCGCCCGTATCATCGATTATCCCGTTAACCGTGGCGAGGTGGAACAGCATATCAGCGAGGTGATCCATCTCATGCAGGGCCGGTATGCGGAAGGCATGCATTTGATCGAGCATATGCTGCTGAGGCCAATGGAGGGATCGACTCAAGCACTGGCACCGGTTCAATTTGAATTGAAAAGTGAATCAGGGAATACTTATTACCATACCTTCGTTAATGATCCTTATTCGTTTCAGATCAGCATTTTTCTACCCGGCTGGGCGCCACGGTTTCAGGATCTGGAGTTTCGTGTCATTGTTGAACGCACCATCCGCCAGGAAACCCCCGCGCATATACTGCCGTGGATTTATTGGGTCGATCTTGAAGACAAGCAGGTACCCGGTGTGTTTACCGAATTCGAGAAAGCATACCAGCAATGGCTAGAGTCGCTGAATTCAGCCAATCGCGCCACCAACCAGGATAATTTTATATACGTATTTAACGCATTAGTCAGACAACCCTATGTGACATTGACCAACCTCACTGCTTACCGGCCGTTTAGCATTGAACGATAATACGCATATTATTCAGAAACTCTTCATCGAGCTGACTGTACCGCGCGGCGGGGATGCCTTTGGCCTGGGCCAGCGGTTGGAACAACTGTTGCAAGAGAAGCTATACCCGAAACTCGATCCCGTATTCGATCAGCTGGCCGGTTCCGGACAATGGGTCGAACTCGATAAATTGGAAATCGACCTGGGGGAGCTGTCTGTGCAGCAGGATGACGATCAGTGGCTCGATCAGGCTTACCAGCAGTTTCGAGGCACGATCGAGTCTGCCGTTGCATCGGCTGTGCAAACGGCAGCCGGGAGCAGCGGCCATCGGCAGATCGAGTGTCTGGCGTATTTCCTGCAATATGGTCATTTGCCCTGGTGGGCCGGGGAGCCTGACCTGGAAAAGCTGCTGGAAGAGCAGATCCATAGGCAACCGCGGGAAGTATTGGCGTTACTCAAATCCCCCATAGCAATGGAACGCTGGATCGCCCAATTTCCGGACCGGTTGCATCGAGCGCTATTGGATGCCTTGGCCATTCATTTGCCGGTTACATTGGCAGACTGGCAAGACCAGGCTACCTTTCTGTCGCGTCAGCAAGCCGGTAAAGTTTATTGGCAAACGACCTGGAGCATCATTCAAGCACAAGAAAGTCCATTGGATGAGCAGGAATGGCAAGCGCAACTGCTACGCAATTTGTTTGCCAATGGGGATACACGGTTCCATACCATCAATGTCAACGGCCAGTTGGCAAAACTAAACCGCTTATTAAATGGTTTTGAGGAAATATTATCTTCTGAAACCCCGCTGCGGAAATTTCTTGCCCGGCAAACCAAAGATGTAACCCCGCCCACTCCACAAAATTTATCAGGCAGCCCTGCAAAAGAACCAGACGGCATTTATGTGCCGCTCGCGGGAACAGTATTGGTGCATCCATTCCTGCCTACGTTGTTCAACAAAGCGAACCTGTTGAATGGTGAAAACTTCAAGGATTTTGCCGCGCAGGAAAGAGCTGTCCATCTGCTTTATTATATCGCCACCCGCCAACAGCAGCCGATAGAGTCAGAAGTGGTGCTGCTCAAACTGCTGTGCGGCCTGCAGCCGGAAACATTGATTGCCCGCGAGATAGTGTTGGGCGCCGATGAAACCAACGAAGCCGAACGCATGCTGCAAGCACTGATCGAACACTGGCCGATCATACAAGGCACCACCACTGAAGAACTGCGCGGCACCTTTTTCATACGCGAAGGCAAACTCACCACCACCGATCTCGGCTGGCGATTGACCGTGGAACAAACCAGCTTCGACGTCCTGCTCGGCAAACTCCCCTGGGGCCTATCCCCCATCATGCACCCCTGGATGGACCGCATGCTCTGGGTAGAATGGGCATAAACCGGCTAAACCCATATGAAAACCGCCAAACAAGCAAATCAAACAACAGAAGGTGCTAGGCGGGGGCCTTTTATTCAGCGGCAGTGTAGTCATTGCGCAAAGGAAAAGGAAGAAGAAGCGCCTTTTATCTCATCGTCCCGAGTAGGCAGAGTACAATCCAAACTCGCCGTCGGCCAACCAGGGGATCAGTACGAGCGAGAAGCCGACCAGATGGCTGATTATGTGATGCGTATGCCGGTACCAGGTTCACTTGCACCAATTATTAGTCGAATACCTCCTGCTCAACCACACTTGCAAAGATTATGTGCTGAATGTGAGGACGAAATTCAGCCCCAACCATCGAATACTTTACTCCCATCGTCTGAACTCATTGTGCAACGCAATGGCAATGGAGACAAAGCTGCAACCCAAACTTCTTCTGATTTAAGTAATCAATTGCAGCGCCGACAGGGGCGAGGAGAACGCTTGCCGCAAGATATTCAAACGGAGATGGAAAATGCCTTTGGTACAGACTTTAGTGGTGTAAGAGTGCACAGAGACAGTGAAGCGATGCAAATGAGTCAGGAGCTTAATGCGCAGGCTTTTACGCATGGATCTAATATTTATTTTGATCATGGGAAATATTCGCCGAGCGAGTCTTTGGGTAAACGTTTATTGGTACATGAGTTAATGCATGTTGTGCAGCAGAGTAGTGGAAATTTTCATTCAAGAAGTAAGCAAGTATTCTCAAAATCATCATCTATTCCACAAATTATGCGAACAGCATGGGAATCATATTCTGAACAACCTTCAACAGATTATTTGCGTGGCGACATTTTTCCTGTAGATATAGTAAATCTCGGCCCAATCAGAGCAAATACAAGAAACTGTGCTTTTACTCCTCTATTTCAGGTCCCAAATTTTGGTGTTCCTAACCAAATGAGCCCTCTAAATAGACTAACCATTAGAGCAACTGCGATGTCTTCGGATGGACGATATCGAATTAGCTCATCTGATGAAGATTGGAGCATGGATATTTTTGAAGCATACTCATCGACTAGTCCTGGTGCTGGATCTCGTTACTATTGTGATACTCCAAATCCCTATCGTAATCACCGAGCTGCAGGACACTTAAATGAAACGCTTACGATTGTGTATCCCAGCCCCCCTGCTCTCTGGAGTACCCGTAATCTTTTTATAAGGTTTAGGAACGGAAGCGGATCTCGTATTATTAGTGCCAATATTCACTTTGAATATCCTCAACCAGCAGCTCCAGATGCATCAGAACAGTTTTGGGATTCCATACAAAGAGTCCTAGGATTACTTGGGATGACACCATGGGTAGGTATCATATTTGATGGAATTGATTTTGTGATATCTGCTGCAAGAGGAAGGTGGGTGGAAGCTGGTTTTGCTGCTATGGCTATATTGCCGGGCTTAGGAGATGCGGCCAGAGCTGCCAGAGTATCATCACAAATTCATGACGGTATTTGGCTTACTCGATCCATACATTCTGGGAATGACGTAATTGGTTATCGCATTTCACAAGATATTTTGAGAGCTATGAGTGCTGACGATATTGTTCGAGCGATAAGGGAAAGTTCCTCAGAGCTGGCTCGTGTAAGTATTCCTTCTCGTCTAGAAAGGGTACCTAGATCATTAGGCCGTAGAAGAGGTCCCGTAGATAATACCCTTCTAACACAAGCACTTTACGTTAGAACACATCTTGTGGGAATCACTTACCCGTTATTGCACGATATTAATGTTGCAGCAGCAAGAGTTCGCATTGGCGACGAAATCGAATATATTACTTTCAGAAACACACGGCATGACGTACATTCAGAAACTTGGATACTTAGTGAAGTTGAAAGAATTCGGAATAATCACCCTAGCGTAAGAGTCATTGTTGAACAGGTATTTACTGAGAGAGCTCCATGTCGAGGTTTGCATAATTGTTCTGGAAGTTTGAGGTTATTAGAACGTTCGCAAATTTCGCAATTTGGAAATGATGGTCAATTAGCAGTATTTTATGGTAGCGCTGAACTTGATGCACAAGTCGTCAATGATCTTAGAGTGCTGTGGGGTCTTGAGCAGTAGGCAAAAGTAAATTAATAAAGAAGAAGAAAAATCAGGCCCAGTTAAAAAGTGTCGCGATCACAGATCATGTCATGACTTTTACAAATGACGGAAAGTGATTTATGTAATTTTAACGAATCAATTCACTTATCAGCTTTAGCATTGAGTAATAATTCGAAGTGGACTGTATGCACTGAGTGGAATAAGCATTTGAGTGTGCACATATGAAAGTCGCCAAACAAGTTAATCAAACAACAGAAGGTACTAGGGAGCCTTTTATTCAGCGGCAGTGTAGTCATTGTGTGGAAGAAGAAAACACACCTTTTATTTCACCCTCGCGGGTGGGGAGGGTGCAAGCGAAACTCATCATCGGTCAACCAGGAGACCAGTACGAGCGGGAAGCCGACCAGATAGCTGATTATGTGATGCGTATGCCAATGGAAAGAGAAACTCGACCATTGATCAGCCGTATATCGCATGTACAACCAAACTTACAAAGATTATGTACTGATTGCGAAGATGAAATTCAACGCAAGCCCTCGGATGTTTTAGAGCGTGAAGAAGAATTATCTGATGCTGCACTCCGGCCGTCAGAATCCATTGTGCAACGCAATGGCAATGGAGACAAAGCTGCAACCCAAACTTCTTCTGATTTAAGTAATCAATTGCAGCGCCGACAGGGGCGAGGAGAACGCTTGCCGCAAGATATTCAAACGGAGATGGAAAATGCCTTTGGTACAGACTTTAGTGGTGTAAGAGTGCACAGAGACAGTGAAGCTGTACAAATGAGTCAGGAGCTTAATGCGCGGGCTTTTACACATGGATCGGATATTTATTTTAATTATGGAAAGTACGACCCACAATCAGCGCAAGGACGCAAATTACTAGGTCATGAGCTAACACATGTAGTTCAGCAGAGAGCTGTTACTCTACGAAACGTTATACAACGACAAGTTGGGCACTGGAATTCTAATTGCAGGCAAGCTGCTGAATTTGAAGCGCGCAACTGCAATAGACCCAACTTGAGTTTACGCCGACGATTGGGAAGTCAGGTGCATCCAGAAATACAGAGACGATTTCGCAGAAACGATCATATTAATAATCTTACAGAAATTACAGTGCCAGGTGGAAATGAGTGTCGATTTGAAGGAAGTTCTACCAGCAGAATTGGCCGCGCTGATCTAATTAAAGTAATTAGTCGAGGCCCAAGGGGAGGATTAATCCTATTAAGGATTGCGGAAATCAAGCCCGCAAGTGGCTCTGAGCTTGCTGGGGGTGAAGCACAGGCTACATGTTATGCTAATAAAATTATTAGATATGGTCCAGATTGTTTATTATTGGGAATACTTCGCCTAAGACAAACATCAGCTTTTCGTCAAGAGTTTACCGAGTATGCTGCCACATTAAATATGTGTTCTCGGGTTGGGGCATTCCGGGGGTTTCGACAATATCATCAGAGAGGATATCAAGAGCAACTAGGACGTATCGTCAGCGCGGAGCATAATTACTTTCCGTTTACCCCTCTGTTTTTTCGTATGGGAGATCGATATGTTATGGTGCAAAGTTGTTTACCTAACGTAATTGGGTATTGGTTTGTTAACCAGAATCGTCAACAGCGATGTGCCGAGCAAAGGCAAGTTTCTGCCCAAGGTACTCAAGAGGAAGGAATCTTTGCTAGAATAGGATATAGTAATTTTCGTATTATCCAATTCAATCAACATATATCAGTGTCTGATGCAATTCGGTTTATCTGGCCTGAAGGGGCTCCTTTTAGGCATCCATTGGAACCGGTAACTGAAAGTGGTTTGGGTTTTGCTCCTGGTTTATATACTCAATTCGTTTTGAGTAATAATGTCCAATTAATTGGTGGGCTTGCTTTTTCTATTGAAAGTTTCCTTCCCGGGATGCGGCCTGAGTTACTAACCCAATACCAAGCACGAATTGCAAGTGGTCCCGACCCAATTCACAGTGTATCTACAGTGCCCCTTGAACAAAGAATTCCCGAATGGGCTCATCCGGAAGCTCGTGAGGCCATCTTAACAAGTAGTTTTCATTCAGGTGTAACCGTTGATGTTTATCCCAGCTCTGGAGATGGTTGGGGAAGAACAGTTCTTCGCGTTTCGCAAGGACGTGTTATGAGAGTGGAAATATATCGTGAGTATCCGGAAGAGATTTCTTGGTATTTAAATAATATTGCCGATGGCGATCATTCTATTGCAAGAATTAATCAAGAGGTATACGTTCAATGGAACCGTGATATCGCCTCTCTGGTGATAGAACGAGGTTGGAGTTTACGTCGTGCTCGTGACTATCTACGAGGAGTTTATCGCGAATTATTCATGCTTATTGTCGCTGGATTTGTTGGAGCCTTTGCTTCTGGAAGTATGCCTGGCCGTTCACCTGCAACAGCTTCCAGCGCTATGCGAGGCAACAGGCTAAGAATTAGAAATGTGCGCAGTGGAGCGAGATTTAATCCGCAATCAATACCTGTTCGTCGGGCTCCGACAATAAGTCAGCATGGACAACGTACTCGTCGATATTTTAGTAATGCTGCTTAATTAGCTGATAAAAAAAGAAAAACGAAAAAAATGGGTCAGAATCATTATTATAAATAACATCTTTATGTTTCGTTAATTGCTTTGTTATCCGCAGCGCGTGAACAGTGGGGATAATCATTGTTGGCATATCATGACTTATGAATCAAAACCTTTCGATTGGCAGTTATTGTTAAGCGATTTTCTAAGGATACTCAAATCTGTACCTGTATTAGATTCAGTATTGCCTGCAGACAGCGATATTTTTCTGTTTTTTCAGTCCCGGCTACCCAATAAATCTTTTCAAGCAATCGATCTTTTTTTGATGATCGGCACCCTGATTCCTCATTTCTCCCCGGCTTACTATGATCAGCTTTTTGTCGAGCTTTTCGGTGAAGGCAACTTCCCTGAACTGGGTGGTGTGCGTGGTAAACAGCATCGCGGTATCTTGCTTACTGGAGAAATGGCACTATTCCTGATCTGCAGAGAGGATTTACAGCGGCGGCAGGAGTTGTATGAGACTTATTTTTGTAACGACCACTGGTTGTTCAGGGAAAAAATTCTCAGCCTGGAGCCTCCCTTGCCAGGAGAGCCGCGTCTGAGTGGCAGGCTGGTGATGGCTGAGGAATATGTGGGGCTGTTTCTGATTGGAAGAATGGGGAAACCAAGTTTAGGTGCTGATTTTCCCGCACAGAAGATTGATACTTTGCAGGAATGGGATGACCTGGTGCTGCACCCACAGACGCGGCAGCAGGTAATGGATTTACAAGACTGGTTAATTCATGGACAAGCGTTGCTGACAGATTGGGGTTTGGCGCGTAGAGTGAAACCCGGGTATCGGGTATTGTTTTATGGCCCACCAGGCACGGGTAAAACGCTGACTGCTGCCTTACTGGGAAAATACACTGAACACGATGTTTATCGCGTGGATTTGTCGATGATCGTGTCCAAATATATTGGCGAGACGGAAAAGAACTTGGCCAAATTGTTTGATAAAGCGGAGCACAAAGGCTGGATTTTATTTTTCGATGAAGCCGATGCGTTGTTCGGCAAGCGCACTGGCGTGCAAAGCTCACATGACCGCTACGCCAACCAAGAGGTGTCTTATTTATTGCAGCGAGTGGAAGATTACGATGGTTTGGTGATTCTGGCATCGAATTACAAAGACAACATCGACGAAGCATTTATGCGGCGCTTCCAGGCGATTATCGCTTTCCCGCTTCCCCGTGCCGGTGAACGGCTGCATCTCTGGCAAAAGGCATTACCCGTGGCAGTGCAAATGGCCGCAGATGTTGACCTTAAACAGATCGCTGATCGCTATGAATTGTCAGGCGCCGATGTCGTCAATGTCGTGCATTATATTTGCCTGCGGGCTATGGCAGGTAAACAAACCCTCATTACGAACAAGCAAGTATTAGCTGGTATAGAGCGTGAACTGAGAAAAACCGGGAAGAAATTGTAGAACGTTATCTTCTTGCTAATCAATCACTTTGTTTTCTGGGATTTTCTTGTGATTTGGTTGAAAATGAGCTTCCAGCCAGTCTGCCCACTTGGAGGCTTTGGCTATAAGATCAGCGCGATATTTGGCATTATATTCTGGCGTTCTTGAATGATAATTCGCTGCTTTTGTCCAGATATCACCTTTGTCATTTTTGATATGCTGGCGCACGCGCCATGAGGCCAAGTCGTAGGCATAACATCCGCTCTGTGCAACATGATCAGTTGTAATACCATACTTTGATAAATCTTGTAGATACGCTGTATTGAATTGCATAGCGCCAACATCGTGCGTACCGTTTTTATTTTGTACCCATTGACCGGGCTTTCCACCTTCTTTTTCCGCGATGGCCAGCAAAATATTGGCGGGAATCTCGTACTTGACTGCAGCGATAATGGAGCATACTGCTCGTTCCTGCATGTCTGGCGGCAAGTCCATCATGAGCAAATCTGCAAGTTGCTGAGGATAATCGTCGATGGTGTCATCTATCTTCCAACGTCCAGGGTCGAAGTGGAAGTAGCCGTACTCTGGTACGGCTGGTGTCAACCGTTAGCAATGCACCATCAGCCAATTCTGTAGCCATTTGCTGTAAAGCTGCGATCACCTGTTTGCCGATAGTGTCAGGATTGACATTATCTGCACGGATTTGTACTACACTGGGTTTTTCACCATGCGTGGCGGCCAGGATAGTGCTGAAATCCAGATCGTGTGTCAGAACGATATAGTCGTTTGCTTTGGTATAAGCCATGATTTCACTGTCCGATGCATTGTATGTGCCAAGTACATACCAGTGAACTGCATCAAAACATGCGTTAGCCAGCTCATCGACCCAACGCGGTGACAAATTCATGTCGACGTGCAGTGTCATGAAGAAGCTAAAATGACTTCACGTTCCTCCGCACGCCATGCGGCGTAACGCAGCGCCTGCATAATGTCTTCATGCTCAAGGTAGGGATAGTCGGTAAGAATTTCATCGACGCTGCGGCCAGCACCAATTTGTCCGGCGATCATGCCGACTGTGACACGCATTCCCCGGATACATGCCTTGCCACCCATGATGCCGGATTGCTGGGTGATACGATCGAGTTGTTCCATATTCTTATCCTTTTCAATGACAAGCTGGTTGATTGCTGTTAGTAGGCAACGATTTACGCATGCTCATTAAATCAATTAAATGATGTCATTACAAGCAACGATTAAAATCCCAATTGTCTGCCGTACTTGCTGTTAATCATATCCGGCCAGTTACCTGCCGAAGTACATTGGCCTAGAAATCGGCCGCGAGCTTTAAATGTCTTGTTCAGGCTGATACCACCATGACTGTTGAACAGGATGATATCGAAGTAATTCTGAACAAATCTTCTGCAACCGGAAGCAACACCGGAGCCTTGCAGCATTCCTGCCATACAAAGCACGGTACTGCAGGAATCCTTGGCCTGAGCTGGTACGCATAGTAACGACATCACTATAAAGCTTAAGAGATACTTTTTCATTTATTTATCTCCTCTGGAAATGTAATTACCGCTTTTCTCTGCATTCTGTCCAGATTTAACCGCATTCATCAATGGTTCTATGCCTTTGATGGGGCTGTTTCTGCGCAATGCAGAAACGCCATAAGCGGCGATAGTCGCTGTCGTTCCAGCCGCAGCTACCAAACCACCCGCGCTGTAACTGCCGATTCCGGCTGCGGATCCGATACTGCTGCCGGTAACGATTCCAGAAATCAAAGGAGGCAGTTTGGAAATGAGCACCCATAAGGCTATGGTAAAAACCAGCATGACAGCAAGTTCTTCAAAATTCAGTACGTTCTTACCCATTTTGGAATAAAAACTGGATAACAAATCACTTCCGATGCCTACAATGAGCAGCATTACAAACAACTGAAGGCCAACGCCGAGAACGGTTTTAAAGTAGTTGATGGCGATATCCGTCGTCCATCTGGCGCCACCAAAGCCCAATAAAAAGATGCCGGCATACATGAGAACCCATGCTGAAATTAATAGAAGCAACATATTGACTGCAATCACCGCGATGACGATAAGAATAATCAACGAAATGATAAGCGCTATCAAGCTGTCTACCGGTTGCAAAATAGTGAGATTGTTGGTTGCCTGGTTCCAGATTGAAATACCGATATTCATTACGCTGGCGTGCCCGGTGTTTCCCGGTAATCCTGCAGCACTATTTCCCAATTGTTGCATCGACGCTATAACGGTGCCTGCGATATTGTGACCTGAAACAGCATTGGTCAGTAGCCAGAAGAAGAATCCGGTAAAAATGATAAATCGCGTGAATTCTGCAAAAAACTCGCCAATATCAGCTTTGCGTAACAACATCATGCCAAATGTCCAAACCATAGAAATCAATACCAGTGTCCAGAACAAACGTTCTGCCGCTCCTTGAACGATTGTTTGCCAGGATTTGACTTTGCCGCCAAATTTTTGAACGACTTGGTCCAGTACGCTTTGGTTGGTTACGGGATCGACATAAGCGAGTTCAGCAAACGCACGGGTGGAAAAACACAATAAAATAATCAGGGTGATAATGAATGTGACTTTATTTTCAATCATCTTACTACCCCTTTTATATAGCATAAGCCTGAAGTTACTCGGATTCGTTCATTTGTTGATTAAATTTTTCAGGATCGGATATATCCATTTCAAACCAGTTCTTACCTTGAGGCAATTCATTCAGTTCTTTTCGGGGCTCCTTCATTTCAAGTTTGCCATCGCCATCATTGGAGCAACCTGATAACAGCAATAAATATGCTGAGCAGATAACAACAATAACTAAGCGGATTTTTTTCATGATTTTCTCCATGGTTAGATAATTAAAACGCGTCTGTAACTGACCAATTTCTCCCAGGCGGCAGGGTTTGTGGACTTAACCGTTTGGTTGCCGTTTCACGCGCAGCCTGCCACATGGCTTCCCGATCTATTTTGGCTTGGTTTTGCGCATTGATGGCATTGTGTTGTGCGATAAGCAGGTGCCGGATTTGCAGCAACTGGTTTGCTTGGTGGGCTGCGAGCTGATTGGCATATTGCAATGCCTCCATTTGTCCTTCAGCAGTTTGGGTGCGTTGCTGCAGGATTTGCAGTTGTGCGGCATCGAGCGGAATCTGTTGTGAATGATGATCAAGGCCGCGCAGCACAGCATCGCTGGCGCTCTTTTGCGCATCGGTGCTGGCATCCTGTCCCTGTTTCAATATGCCCCAAGCCGATTCGGTGCAACTGTCTTCGAGATTGAAGCATGGTGAGCTGCGGTAATAATTCACATTGCGGAAGCGCTGCAGATAACCGTCCAGGCCGCCATAGCGTTGACCGTAGTAGCGGACGGTATCGGTCATATGCATGAGCTTGTTCATCGTATATTGCGCCTGCGCCCAGACATATGCCGGTGGCGCCAGGGTATTGCGGATCATGTTTTCGTATTGCTGCAGTTGCGTCTGATACTGCTGTATCTGCTTCAAGGTCTGTGCCACATTTTCTATCGCGGCAACCGTGGTTTGCTGTACGTTGGCCGCATCGATGACCGGGATTCCGCCAGTGTGGGCGGTTGTGTTGAACATTGCAAAGAGAATGGCAACCATACCGGCTATTTTGCGCCAACTATTGGGCCGTGCGGATGGACTCTTACTGTTTGTCATTGGTGATCGCTCCATGCATAGTCAAAGGATTGCCAGGGCTTGTTGAACACCATGTCCTTGGTCACGATGATGTTGAACCGGTACCCCGGCCTGATTTCGAGGGTGGGTGAGATATTCATGTTCTTGCGGATGAGATTGGCGGTGACCAGTCCCAGTTGCTGGCCGAGTGACTGACTCATGATACTGCCTGCGTTCTGCCGCCCGAATGCGCCGCCTGCATCGCGCTGGCTGTAGGCTGTTCCAGCTACAATCGCGGACATGATCAATGCCGAGCCGAAAATACGCAGGTAATGATTGTTCACCTGATCTTTGAATCCGGCATAACCCACACCGTCGGCACCCGGCATCGCCCCGATATCCATCGTCTTGCCATCCGGGAAGACAATACGCTGCCAGGCAACGAGCACACGTGCCTGACCGTATTCGACTTCGCTCGAATACGTACCCACGAGGCGCGAGCCTTGCGGGATCAAACGGTGTTTGCCAACCGGCGAGTCATAAATATTCTGGCTCACTTGCGCCATGATTTGTCCCGGCAGTTCGGAATTGATTCCGGAAATCAACGTTGCCGGAATTACAAAACCGGTTTGCAGAATGTAAGGCGATTGCGGTTTTCTGACTTGGCTGTCGAGTTTCCAGCGATCATCGCCAATGGTCGAGTCGAAACGTGCATAATCATTGGCATAGCCGGTTGGCTGATCGTTCAGCAGCATGGGGGCGTCATCGTCATAATCGTCAGAAATACCCGCACCCAATCCGCCTTGTCCTTGCCGCAGTTGTGTAAGCCGTGCATGATAGGCAGCGGTCGGATCCTCACGCAGATTCGCATCGATCTGCTGGCGTACTCGTGCCAGCTCCGCGAGCGCTTCCTCGCGCGAGGGCGTGTTGCCGGTGCCGGTATAGTGGGGTGCAGATGCGGCGCTTCTGGGTGCGATCACATTGACGTTGGTTTTGGCTTTGATCGCTTCTTCAAGTTGTTGGCGTTTGAGCAGGCGGATATGTTCGAGTTCGGCATGGCGTGATGTATGGGTACTCTCCAGCTCTGGAGGCAGTGGCGGCAAATCGAGATCAGCAGGCCGCTCGATGATGATTGCCTCGCGCCAATCTTTGATAAACCGGTCATCCGGTAGATCTGCCGTTTCTGGCTGCACTTTGGGTTCGATAATGCCGCCGATATAGTCTTTGGCGATCAGACTTGCAAAATTGCTGCTCGACTGAACATCATGATTGCTATCGAAATCGTCTACATGATTGCGCTCGGTGGCGCGGTTCATCGCCACAATGCCCATGAGCAGCATAAATATCAGCATGATGGCGCCGAAGATATAAAGCGGCAGATTGTTGACGCGGCGCACACCCACGCTTTTGGCAACAGTGTCAGGCGAGGTATCCGGCGATAGCCGCTTATCCGTTGACATCCTCAATTCTCCCGTAGCCTGCGCACCCACAAGCCTGCGGGTTCGATCTGTCCGGAATGCACTACGAAAGCGCGCGTCAGTTTCAGGTCTTCGATCAGGATGCTGACATGATACAGATCATCGGAGCGGTCGATGATATAGCGTAGTGCCAGACTCGGTTTGGCTTCCGCTTGTGTAGTTTGCTGAGCGTATTCATCCGCTTCATCGATCTTTTGAGATAGCACAACTGCCAATAACGGATTATCTTGCTTCACCGTTTCCTGCACGGCATATCCCTGCATGCGCAAGTTGTCGATCAATGCTTGACCGAAAGGATCGCTCGCAGGATGCTGCACAGCGAATTGTGTGCTGGCAGCCGGATATAGCCGTCCGATCTGGTCTGTCACATCATCCGCCATGACTTTGCCGTACTGGCTGAACGCCGGTGACGGATTCTGGATAAAATTGCCATACGGTTGTGTCATTGCACAGCCGCCCAGCAATAGCAAAATAGCTGCACAGATCAGCACAGGTTTATAGGCGAAATAGTTATCGGTTTTAACTGCATTAAATCGTAGCCTCATGATCAATTCCCTCGTGTAACCGTCACGCGGCTTTGATTGTTGCCGGCACCTGCCACCAGGATTGCCTTGTCGAATAGTGCATCCACGATGTAGCGGTCACCCTGCAGCCGGTAATTGACCATGACCGTATCGTCTTTCCTGAACAAGCCGCCTTTCTTGTTGAGCAGCAACAAAGTCGGCGCTTCAGTCTGCGCCATGATTCTCGGCATCTGGATAATGGTTTTCTGTCCGTCGTTATACACGCGCACCGGTTTCCATACCGCATTGCCGGAAACCAAATACGCAAAATCGAGATTGCCAAGATATTCTCCGGTTTCAGGGATGACACGCGATTGCCGGATTGCCATCGTGCGGTTTTTCTGGGCTTTGATG